>NZ_JBFBFP010000025.1:0-117922 GCF_040684275.1 Streptomyces sp. NPDC091371 | reverse complement strand
GCCGCACGCTATTCGACCCCGATCGTGCTTTCGCGGCACCCCTCGAGCTCGCGGCCTGAGCGCCTACTTGACCTACCAACGACATGAGATGTCTTCGACTGTACGCCCACGGTGTGATCGCGGGTGGGGACCAGGGTGTCGTCCACGATGAACACGGTGTCCTTGGCGAACCGTTTACGGGGCTGGACGGCGAGCATCGGCCCGAGGTGGTCGATGATGCGGTCCGCTGCCTACTTGGACATCCCGAACAGCGGAGTCAGCCGGCGCATCGTCAAGGTCTTGCGCCAGTACGCCGTGACGAGCAGTGCCCGGAGTTCAAGGGGAAGGCTCCACCGTCGGCCCTTGCGAGCCGCGTAAGCCTGCTCGCGCCGGGGCACTGTCGCCAGCTTCCCGAACAGGCTCCTCGCGCGCTCGCCGGCACGCTGATGGCGAAGTCCAGTGGTGATCCACGGCTGGGCGCCGGGCCGGCACGCGAGCCTCCTGTTCTCGTCAGCTCGTCAGCTCATCGGCTTGACTAAGTGCGACGACGTCCTGCGGAGGATGAAGTCGGGCTGCGAGGTCGACCTCACGAGCCTGCCGTGACGGTCCCCTCCGGCGTGAGATCGGCGCGGGGCCCGCGCGCTGATCCTTGCGGTGCGGTCCCACTGCGTGGATGGGGGCGAGGGCGGGGGTGACGGGGCAGCGGCTGCTGCCGTAGGAGGAGCCGGTGCGCCGACCCGGACCCGCGGTGCCCGCCGCGTGAACGAACGGTTCTTCTGCGGGTGACCCAGAACGTGCCTGTTTCGTAAGGGAGTTCGTGTGAACGTGTGTACGAGATGGGGGTGTCGTGGAGGGCTTTTTAAGAAACCTTGTTGAACAAGTCCGTACCCCCGGTTCGCTCTTGATTTGCTCCTGTCAATCGGAACAGGGTTCTTCAGAACGTTTGACGCCCCACACGTCAAGACGAGGAGCACCCTCTACATGGCAACCCACAAACGATCCAACTCCCTTCGCAACGCGGCCATAGCCGCGGGGGCCGCGACAGCTGCCGCAGCGGCCTTGTTCGCGAGCCCCCTTGCCGGGGCGGCCACACCGGCCGAAGGGACCGTCCACGGACTCGGCGCCCCGGGCGCGGTGGACGGCAGCTTCGTCATCATCCTCGACGCATCCGCGAACAAGGAGGACCTGGCGAAGAAGTACGGCGGCAAGCTGGAGCGCACGTACAGCTCTGGAGTCAACGGCTTCTCCGCATCCGGTCTGACCGTGAAGGAGGCCAAACAGCTCGCAGCGGATCCGGCCGTCGGCACAGTCGTGCAGAACAAGCGCTTCAGCATCAACGAGACGCAGCAGAAGCCCCCGTCATGGGGCCTGGACCGGATCGACCAGGCCGAGACGGCCGGCGATCAGAAGTACACGTACCCGGACAGCGGCGGCGAGGGGGTGACCGCGTACGTGATCGACACGGGCGTCAGGGTCTCGCACAAGGACTTCGGCGGTCGGGCCGCTCACGGTTTCGACGCGATCGACAACGACGAGACCGCTGACGACGGCAACGGCCACGGCACGCACGTGGCGGGCACCATCGCCGGCACCTCCCACGGCGTCGCCAAGAAGGCCAAGGTCGTCGCGGTGCGGGTGCTGGACGACAACGGATCCGGCACCACCGAGCAGGTCGTCGCGGGCATCGACTGGGTCACGCAGCACCACTCCGGGCCGTCGGTCGCCAACATGAGCCTCGGCGGCGGCGCGGACGAGGCGCTCGACGCGGCCGTCAAGCGTGCCATCGCCTCCGGTGTCTCCTTCGCCGTGGCGGCCGGCAACGAGTCCTCCGATGCCGGTCAGGGCTCGCCCTCCCGGGTGCCCGAGGCCCTCACGGTCGCGTCCAGCACGAAGGACGACAAGCAGTCGGACTTCTCGAACTTCGGCCCTGTGGTGGACCTGTACGCGCCCGGCTCGGACATCACGTCGACCTGGAACGACAGCGATACCGGCGTCAAGACGATCTCCGGGACGTCGATGGCCGCCCCCCACGTGGCGGGTGCCGCGGCCCTGTATCTGGCGGCCCACCCGTCGGCGACACCGGCCGAAACGGCCGCCGGGCTGACCCGGGCGGCGACGGCGGGCGCCATCAAGAACCCGTCCTCCGGCACCGTGAACAAGCTGCTGAGGACAGCGCCGTAACGGCACTGCACAGCGGATCGGTGTAGGACCGGACGAACGCCACCGCGCGCCGTCCCCCCAGGCCGGCCGACCCGCGCGGAGCGGCCCTCCACACAACGGAGGGCCGCTCAGGCGTACGCAGAGCCATGCCGGCCCGAAAGGCGGGCGCCTCGGATACGGTCTCGCGGATCGACGTGGACGACGACAGGACCTACGTCGACCGGACGAAGAATCCGATCAAGAACGCTCTGAGCTCTGAGTTCGACCGCCAAACACCCTCGGGGATGCCGCCCCCTCTGAACCTCGCCCAGGAATACGAGGCCCCTCTCCGAAGGCGTTGGGGAGAGCGGCGACCGCGAGGAAGCCGATGCCCGGCGTCGCATGGCAGGCGCCGTCGAACGGCTCCGCCAAGACGTTCCTGGAGTGAACGACAGCAGCCGGACGGGTGATGGTCCGCGGCTCAGGCCCCTGGCGGAGCGGGCGGGACCGCTACAAACGGCCCGTGAACGCGCCGATGCTCCGCTTGCTCCCCGCCGTCCTGATTGCACTGGCCGTCTGCGCCGCACCGGCCGCGGCTGTCCCTGCCGCCTCTCCTCCGCCCGATCCGGTCGTCTTCGTGCACGGCTGGAACAGTGACGGCGCGGCCTGGAACACCATGGCCGGCCGGTTCCGCTCGGACGGCTGGCCGGCCGACCGCCTCTACCAGTGGACGTACGAGACCTCCCAGTCCAACACCACCACCGCCTCGCAACTCGCCTCCACCATCGACCGTGTCCTGGCCGAGAGCGGAGCCGCAAGGGTGGATGTCGTCACCCACTCCATGGGCTCCCTGTCATCCCGCTACTACCTCAGGAACCTCGGCGGCGACGCGAAGGTGGACGCCTGGGTTTCCCTTGCCGGCCCCAACCACGGTACGAACACCGCCCGTTGGTGCGGTGGGGCGTCCTGCATCGAGATGCGCCCGGGTTCCGCCTTCCTCAACGCGCTCAACACGGGCGACGAAACCCCCGGACCCACCCGCTACGCCACCTGGTGGTCCTCCTGCGACGCAATCATCAACCCCGGCAGCAGCGTCGCCCTCACCGGTGCCGTGAACACGCAGGCTCCGTGCCTGCAGCACACGGCGTTCACCGAGGACGCCGGCGTCTACGCGGAGGTGAGGGACCACCTCATCGGCGCGGCGCCACGGGAGTCTCAGGTGGCGACGTCTCGGCCGAGGTGATCGCCGTGCCGGGTGGTCCCGCCGGCGTCAATTCGTGTGGACTGGGCGAGGTCGTTGGGGCACGGAGTCGCCGACATGGTGATGGTCAATCAGCGGGCAGCTACGGGATCTTGGCCGCGAGGATGTCGGTGTACTCGATCGTCGGCGGCTGCGCGAGCAGCTCAGGGAGCCGGGCCAGGCGGGCACGGCCGGCCTCCAGGTGCTCTTGGCGGGCCTCCTGGTCGGGGAAGGCGTCGACGACGGCGAAGGTGGTGGGGCCGAGGCGGAGTGCGAGCCAAACGGTGGTGCCCGGTTCTTGCTCGACGTCCGTGAGTGCCGCGGTGATGGCTGCCTGAACCTCCTCCTCGCGCCCCGGCCGGGCTTCGATCCGGACGAACAGCCCTACGTTGACCATGCGTGATCACCCCGTTCTGGGTTCGGGAAGTCCGCCGACCCGTCGTGTCGGGTTGATGCCTGGTGGCAGCCGGCGGTGAGTTGCGGCGCCCGAGGTAGTCGATTGCCCGAGTCAGCGCTCAGGGGGCGACGTGGGTGCGGTCAGCACCTGCGATGCCACCACGCCGAGCCGGAATCCGCCGTCGGCTCGTGATGCGTTCGCCCGAGGAGCACCGCGTCCAGACGCTCGACCTGCACCCGCAGCTCGCCGGCGGCCCTTGGCGGAAGCATGAACAGAGCCTCTTGCAGCTTGTCGCGGGCCCAGCCCTCGCCGCAGCACGGGCAGACGAACTCGGCCTCCCACTGCCTCCAACGGCGCTCCGTGCCGTGGACGCGCACGGACCACACGCTCAGCGCCACCGCCACGATGCCCGGAGACCATCGCTCCCGTTCGAGCACACGGACGGCGGCATTCGCGGCCCCCGACAGTCCTGGGACATCGCGATACCGAACCCGCGGTCTTCCCCAGCCGCGCCTCCGCGACCGAAGTGACGCTGGTGTTCTACGAGGCACGGCCCCTTCGGATGCACATCATGGACGGCATCCTCCCACAGCCAACGTAGGCCGGGCACGGTCAGGGGGCAGTGCACAAGACCATGGCCCAGACATTGTCCCGGGAGTCGAAACCCGTGTTGGTGGCACGGACGGTCCAGCCCGTCGCCGTCGGTGCCGCGGAGTTGAAGAGGACGTCCGGACTGGCCGATCCGCCGCCGCCGGTCAGCACGTGCCCGGCGGGGCACTCCGCGTGGACGGTGGCGACCTGTCCGCGCGCCAGCCTGACGGTGCTGCTGAACCCCTCGGTGGGCTTCGCGTTCGAGCAGGTGATGAGCGCCCGCACAAAGGACAGCGGGGCGTCCGGGTCGTAGTTCGTGTACTTCGCCCGCGCCGCCCAGGGGCCGTTCTGCTGGGACGACTGGTTGGCGAACGTATCCTCGCCGGTCTGGATTCCACCGCCCAGTGCGAACCGGGACCCGCAGCTCCGGGCAGGACGCCGCCGCTGTCCTCGTCGTGCCGGGGAACAGAGTCGCGGGATGCCCCCGCTGCTGGGCGATGGTGACGGCACGAGCGGCGCGCGCCGGCTCGTTGTCCGCCCAGGCTGGTGGGACGGCGGTGGGTAGAGCGGCAGCGAACAGCGTCGCGGTCGCCAGTGCGGCGGTGTGGAAGAGTTGCATGTACGGCCTCCTCGTAGTGGGCTCGGAAGACACAAGTGCCCCACCGGGGGAGTACGTCGACGTTTGCGTGCGCCGGTCAAGGGGCCGGCGTCGCCCGCGAACGCCACGCCAGTGACCTGACGCACTGGATGACCCGCGACGTCGACCAAGGAGCATCGCCGGTTCAGGGCTTCGCCGCCCTCCTGCGGAACGACTGTGATGCCGTCGTCAACGGCCTGGCATTGCCCTGGAGTTATGGCGCCGTGGGAGCGGTTCGGTGCCCCTGATGCACCACCGGTCCTTCTGATCACGGGAGCCGGCGCACAGATGATCAATTGGCCCGAGGGATTCTGTCAGGCGCTGGTGGACTGCGGCCTGCAGGTGATCCGCTTCGACACTCGCGACAGCGGCCAGTCGACGCACTTCCATGACGCGCCCGTCCCCGACTTCCCGGCGGCCCTGGCCGGTGACCTCTCCACGGTGTCCTACTCGCTCTCCGACCTGGCGGCCGACACTGTCGGCCTGCTCGACGCGCTCGGCCTGACCGGCGCGCATCTCGTCGGTTCCTCGATGGGTGGGTGATCGCCCAGAGGTCGCGATCGAGTATCCCGACCGGGTGCGCTCGCTGACGTCGATGATGTCCAGGACCGGAGAACCCGGCGTGGGCGAGGCCGATCTCTCGATGTTCGCCGTGCTGGGAGGGCCGCCGCAGAACCGGGAGGCGTTCATCGAGTGGCAGGTCCGAGCCCTGGCCCTGGCTGCGTCACCGGGGTTCGAGTTCGACGTGGTCGCCGCGGCCGAGCGGGCCGGACGGGTCTTCGACCGCGGCTACGACACCCTCGGCATGCAGCGTCAGGGCCTCGCGGTCGTAGCGACCGGCGACCGCACCGAGCGGCTGCGGGCCCTGCGGGTGCCCACCCTGGTGGTGCACGGCGCCTCCGACACCGTGTGCGATGTCAGTGGCGGCCGGGCTACGGCTGCCGCCGTCCCGGATGCCCGGCTGGTGCTCCTGGAGGGGGTGGGGCACAACCTTCCGCAGGAGCTGTGGCCCGAGCTCGTCACCCACATTGCCGCACTTGTCCATCGCGTAGAGGGCGGCCGACCGGCCGACTGAAGCGCTCGGTGGCTTGCTCCCCAGTGGCCCCGTGGCCGCCCGCGCGCCGCTTGCTTCGGCGCCGTGCCCGTGGGGAGCCGAGGTCGCTCCGGCCGCGTCGGCCGCCATCTGCCGCACCGGGCGAGTACAAGGGATGGCACACCACCAACCCTCAGCCATCCGAGACGAGGGCACCATGTCGAACGCCCGGCCCGCTCTGCGCCGCCCGGAAGCCAGGCTCGCTCTCGCACTTGCGCTGGCGGTCGCAGCTGCCGTCTTCGTCGCCGTGTTCCTGTTCGGCCGGGCGAACACGCCGGACTACACCGCGACACTGTTCGGCCGGGCGGGCGCCGATGCCTTGCGGCTCAAGGCACAGCTCGCCACCGCCGTCCTGGCGATCGCCGCTCTCCAGCTGCTGCTGGCGCTGTGGATGTACGGGCGGCTGCCCGGGGTGCGCCGGGTCCCCGGCCCGGTGCCGATCGCCCACCGGATCGGCGGTGTGGTGCTGTTCGCCCTCACGGTCCCGATCGCGGTGCACTGCGTCCAGGCGTACGGCGTGCAGCTGACCGGCTCGCGCGTGGCAGTGCACTCGATCGCGGGCTGCTTCCTCTACGGGGCGTTCGCCGCGAAGGTCCTGCTGGTGCAGAGCCGGCGCCTGCCGGGCTGGGCCCTGCCGCTGGCCGGGGGCGCGCTGGTGGTCGTGGTGGTGGTCCTCTGGTACACGAGTGCGCTGTGGCACTTCAACGGAAACAGCGTGACGGTGCTGTCGCTCGGGTACCGGCACGTGCCACCGGGTTGGATGTGACGGCCGGACGAGCACGCCGAAGCCGTCGGGTGTCGGGGCCGCGCGAGGGTCCCGTTGCCCAGGCCCTCAGCGTGCCATCCCCTGGACCTGCGGGGTCGGGGCGGGACGGGTTCGGGACAGCTTCGCGGCCGTGCCGCGGGCCGTTTCGAACGCCATGACAGGATTCCCGGCCTTGCTCCAAGGGTGGGCTCCGCACCAGGGTCCGATCTGGCGGAACTGCTCCAGGGCGGCCGAGTACATCATCGACCGGAGCATGTAGTGGGCCAGCAGGTGGCGCAGTACCGGCAGGCGCTCGTCGTCGGGTGCGACCTGGTCGAACGAGGCGGCGATCTGCTTCAGCAGACTCCTCGTCATGGGCGTGACGGGCAGCGTGACAGCGCCGGGCCGGTCGGCGAGCTCGTTCAGCGCGTGCAGGTAGATCCCCGCGAGCGGGCTGCCGGCCGGGGCCTTGCGGACCGCCTGGCGGGCGAACCGCATCATCCGCCGGTTGCTGCCGAACCACTTGGCGCACCAGTACTGGAGGGCCTGCCAGTGCCCCTCGTAGTGGTGGGGTGCGCGGGCGACGAGCCCTTCCCAGAGCGGCCTGAACCGCGCGTGGTCGTACTGCGCTCCGCGCGCTGCCGTCACCATGACGACCCAGGGTCCCGGGTTCGCGGGGTCGAGCAGCGCGGCGTTCCGGGCTTCCTCGATCGCGGCCGGGAGCAGGGTGCGGAAGTGGTTCATGTTCGAGGCAGAGACCTCGTGGGCGTAGCCCCTGCCCCGGATCTCCCAGGCGCGGTGGACCATGAGGCTCGCGTGGAGGGTTGCGGCGTCGCAGTTCCCGGGCTCGGCGGCACGCCAGGCGCGGAGCCAGGCGTCGTCCGTCCCGGCGATGTGCTGCAGGAGCTCCAGCCGGGTCCAGCGTTCGTCCCAGTCCTCGCCCGCCGCCCGAACGTATCGATCGGCGGAACTCCAGTCGCCTTCCCACGCGGCGTCGGCAACGGCCTGCCTCTCCTGCATCCCATGGGCCGACGGGGGCGGACCGGGCCGCCGGTTGTCGAGCACCTCGCGGGGCGGAAGGCCGTAGTCGGACGCCACGAAGCGCTTTCCGACCCAGCGGTCGACACGGCCGGGGGTGATGAAGAGGTGGTAGAGGACGATGAGGATCACGCCGAGTGTGACGGCGAGGAAGATGGTCACGGCGGGGAATATTTCCCGAACCGATCACTTTTCGCAATAGTCCAGGCCAACGATAAGGCGAGGTCAGAGCGGGTGGGCCCTCGGACGTGCCGTGGGCGGAGGCAGAGTGCGCAACGGCGTCGGCGGGTCGGTGGCCCCCGTGGTGGCTCCGCTGAATGCGGTGCCCCGGGTCGGCTCGTACGACCGCGGCGAGCGACGACCGACGACCGAGGTCGGGAGGGTCTCGGGAAACGGATGTGCGATTGTCGGTGCGGCGTGATAGTCACTACCCTCACGGGAGGTGACCAATGCCCTCCTCGTTCGAACGTATCAAGGGGTGGGGGGCATGGCATTGCTCCGTCAATGGGGGCTCACGCTGGGGAAATGGGCCGGAAGGCCTGTCGCGCGGGTCCAAGAGGACTCGGGCGATCCCGACGTGCGACGCGTGCGCGAGGCCGCTGCGGCAGCGGACTGGGCCGCCGTACGCGAGGTGCTCGAAGCGCGTCCCGAGAGCGAGGACCGGACCGAGTTGCTGTGGGCCGTCGGTGATACGGCGGGGGTGGAGCGGTGGATCGCCGGGGTTCTCGAAGCGGAACCCGAGGCGGCCCTGCCCCGGCTCGTTTCGGGGATACGCCACATCAGCTGGGGCTGGGAGGCGCGGACCGGCGCGCGGGCCAAGGACGTCTCGCGCGAGCAGTTCGATGTCTTCCACGCGCGACTGCGTACCGCCGAGGAGCACCTGTACGAGGTGGCGGAGCGCGAACCGCTGTGGACCTCTCCCTGGTACGGCCTCCAGATCACCGGCCGAGGCCTCCAGGTCGGGCAGACGACCGCGCGACGCCGCTTCGAGGCGACGGTGCGGCGCGACCCGTTCCACCTGGGAGCGCACCAGCAGCAGCTGCAGCAGGTCTGCGACAAGTGGGGCGGATCGCACGACGAGATGCACGCGTTCGCCCGCGCGTCCGCGTTCGGCGCCCCTGCCGGAACGCAGCTGGGCCAGCTCGTCGCGATCGCCCACCTCGAGCACTGGCTCTCCCTCGACGCCGGACAGGATGCCGCCTACATACGCCGGCCCCAGGTCACCGCGTCCCTGCGGGAGGCCGCCGACTACTCCTTCCGTCACCCGGACTTCGTTTTTCGCGGAGGGGGGCTCCAGGTCCTCAACACCTTCGCGATGGCTTTTTCCTTGGCCGGGGACCATGACGCTGCGCGGGAGTGCTTCGGCATCACCGACGGCCGCGTGACGGAGTTCCCCTGGTACTACCTCAACGGCTCCGACCCGGCCGCGGCCTACCGCGAGCAGCGTTCGTCGGCCGGACGCTGAGACGCGGGCGGCGCGGGCCCCACGGGACCGAGTGGACCGAGGGACCGAGGGACCGCGGGACCGCGGGACCGCGGGACCGCGGGTCTGTGAAGGCCCCGCGGGCCACCACCCCCCGGGCGGTCCCACGCTCCGAGGGCCGTCACCCCCGCCTCCGCCCCGCCCCCGAGCAGCCGCCCGGCCTCCTCACGTATCCGCCCGGCCCCGCCGTGCCGCGCGCCCATCAAAGGACTCCGTCAGGTGCCCAACTCAGAGACTGCCCACACCTTCCAGGTCGACCTGCGCGGCCTGGTCGACCTGCTCTCCCACCACCTCTACTCCAGCCCCCGCGTCTACCTGCGCGAACTGCTGCAGAACTCCGTGGACGCCATCACCGCCCGGCAGGCCGTCGACCCCGGCGCGCCCGCCACCATCACGGTGCGCACCGGCGACGGCCTCACCGTCACGGACACCGGCATCGGACTGAACGAGGCCGACGTCCACCGGTTCCTCGCCACCATCGGCCGCAGCTCCAAGCGGACCCCCGACGGTGTCCTGGACGGCGCCGGCGTCGACGCCGCCCGCGGCGACTTCATCGGACAGTTCGGCATCGGACTGCTCGCCTGCTTCGTCGTCGCCGACGAGATCACCGTGGTCAGCCGGTCCGCCGCCGACCCCTCGGCACCCGCCGTCGAATGGCGGGGCCACTCCGACGGCCGCTACACCATCCGCACCCTGCCCGCTTCGGCCGTGCCCGAGCCCGGCACCACCGTCCGCCTCACCCCGCGCGCGGACAACGCCGAGTGGACCGCCCCGCAGCAGGTCGTCTCCCTGGCCCGCCACTACGGGGGACTGCTGCGCCACGAGGTCACCGTCGTCGACCCGCACGGCGAGACCCACCGGATCAACGAAGCACCCCCGTGGGAACGGGCCCACCGCTCCCCGCTGGCCCGCCGCGAGGCGATGACCGCCTACTGCCGCACCCTCTTCGACTTCACCCCCCTCGACACCATCGAGCTCGACCTGCCGGCCGCCGGGCTGCGCGGCGTCGCGTACGTCCTGCCCACGGCCATGAGCCCGGCCCAGCGCGCCGGCCACCGCGTGCACCTCAAGGGCATGCTCCTCACGGACCAGGCGCCCGAACTGCTCCCGGAGTGGGCGTTCTTCGTACGCTGTGTCGTCGACACCACCAGCCTGCGACCCACCGCCTCCCGTGAGTCCCTGTACGAGGACGGCACCCTGTCCGCCGTACGCGACGCCCTCGGCGACCGGATCCGCGACTGGCTCACCGGACTCGCGGCCAGCGACCCGTCCCTGCTGCACCGCTTCATCGACACCCACCACCTCGCCGTCAAGGCGCTCGCCCGCTACGACGACGAGCTGCTGCGCATCGTGCTGCCGTGGCTGCCGTTCGAGACCACGGACGGCAACGTCACACTGGAGGAGTTCGCGCGGACGCACCCGACGCTGCTGGTCACCCGTAGCGTCGAGGAGTTCCGCCAGGTCGCGCCCATCGCCTCGGCCGCCGGACTGGGCGTCGTCAACGGCGGCTACACGTACGACCGCGACCTCGTGCACCGGCTGCCGGAGATCCGCCCCGGCACGAATGTCACCGACCTCGACCCGGCCACCGTCACCGCCCACCTCGACGCCGTCGACCCGTCCGCCGAACTGCGCGCGGCGGCCTTCCTCGCCGTCGCCCGCGAGACCATCGGAGTCCACGACTGCGACGTCGTCCTGCGCGACTTCCAGCCCGTCACCGCCCCGGCCCTGGTCCTCGACAACCGGGACGCGCGCCACGAGCGGACCCGGTCGAGCCTCGCCGCCGACAGCGACGGCCTGTGGGCCGACATCCTCGGCTCGCTGAGCCACGAAACCCCGCGGGCCCAGCTCGTCCTGAACCACCTCAACCCGCTGGTCCGCCAGGCCATCACCATCACCGAGCGCGGACTGGCCGTCACCACCGCCGAGGCCCTCTACGGGCAGGCCCTGCTCCTCAGCCGCCGGCCCCTGCGCGCGAGCGAGAGCGCCCTGCTCAACCGGGCCTTCATCGGCCTGCTCACCCACGCCATGCACACCGGTACGGCGGCACCCGGCTCCGAGCCCCGGAAGGAACTGTAGATGCTGGACACCCCCGAGGCCGTCGTCGAAGCGCTCCGCGAGAACAACGACCGCCCCCACGGCCTGCAGCGCACCATCATCGCCGAGGAGATCGTCGAGGCGGCCGACGCCCTTGACAGGCCCGACGAGCCTGACGTCCTCGTCACCGCCCTGCTGGAGCTGATGTCGGCGTACGAGTTCACCGGCGAGCACCGCAAGTCGCCCGTCGTGTTCGCCCGCCTGCTGAAACTCTGGGACACCGCCCCCCAGGCCTTCAGCCAGTGGGAGGCCCACCAGGTCTTCTGGCGGTTCAAGTGGGTGACGACCTCCCTGCTCCAGGTGCCCGACATGCCCCTGGCCACCATCCAGGGGTGGATCGAGCAGATGCGCACCCGCTACACGGACGCCGGCCACGGCATGCAGCCGGTCTCGGCGATGCGCTACCACGTCGCGCGCCACACGGGCGAAGGCCTCGCCGACGCCTACGACCTCTGGGTCACCCGACCCCGTACCGAGCTGAGCGACTGCGAGGCCTGCGAGATCCGGCACCTTGCCCAGCACCGGGTGGCCTCGGGCGACGACGCCGGAGCGCTGGAGATCTGGCAGTCGGTCCTCGGCGGCGGCATGAGCTGCACCGAGGAACCGCAGATGAGCCAGGCGCGCGTCCTCCTGCCCATGCTGCGCGCCGGCCACACCGACGAGGCACGATCCCACCACCTCACCGGCTACCGTCTGGTCCGGGGCAACACCGGCATGCAGCACGAGGTCGGCCTCCACCTGGAGTTCTGCGCCCTCTCCCGCAACGAGGGGCGGGGGCTGGAGATCCTCGCGGAGAACCGCCCGCTGTTCGAGGCGACCGGCGCGCCCCTGGACCGCCTGGGCTTCCTCACCGGCGCCGAAGTGCTGCTCGCCCGCCTCGTCGAGGACGGCCACGGTGACGCGGCCGTCGCCGGCCCGCCCGGACGCAACTGGACCGCCGGCGAACTCCTCGCGCACGTCCGCGCCGAAGCCGGCCGGCTCACCACCGCGTTCGACGCGCGCAACGCCACCAGCGCCGTGGGGGAGGCCCGCCGCAAGCGCCTCGCGCAGCGCCCGCTCCTCGACGAGCCGCTGCCACTGGGCCTGCGTACGTCCCTCACCCGTCCCTCCGCTGCGGGCGCCGCGGCAACCGCCGCCCCCGCGCCCGCCACGGCAACGGACATCCCGCAGGAGTTCGTCGCCCTGGTGCGCGAGGCACGCCGCCTGGGTCTCGCGGGACACCCCGGTGAGACCCGGCTCTGGGCCCGGATCGAGGAGCGCCTCGCCGACGGCAGCGCCACGCACGACGACGAACTCGGCCCGGAGGAACTGCTGCGGGCCGAGCTCGCCGAGCAGCGCGGGTTCCGGCTGGCCATGGACGACCGTGACGCGGAGAGCAGCACCGAGCTGAAGCGGGCCGCCGCGCTGTACGAGGGACTGGGCATGCCGTGGCACGCGCTCTCCGCGCGGGCCCGGAGCCTGGCCTGGCTGAGCGCGTCCGAGGACGCCGACCCCGAGGCGGCCCGCACCGGTCTCGACGCCGTCTTGGCCGAGGCGGAACTCCTCAAGACGGAAGCCCCTTTGACGCCCGCCGCGCCTGGTTCGCCTGGTGCGGGCTCGGCCGCCGATTCCGCCAGGCCGTCGGAGGTCGAGCTGGAGTACCTCACCGTGCTGTACTCGGCCACCTTCGCCGCCTACCAGGAGGTGGCGCGGACCCTGCCGGAGCCCACGGGCCCCGCCACGGAGCGCTTCGAGGAGTACGCCGGGACGCTGCGGGAGGAGGCGGAGCGCCTGTCGGCGCCGCACCACGTGGCGAACACGTTCCAGTTCGCCGGGGACTTGGCCGCGCGCAGTGGTGACTTCGAACGGGCCGAGGAGGCCCTGCGGGCCGCCCTCGGGGCCGTGGACGCCTCGGGCCGGCCCTGGCGCGGCTCGCGCCCGCGCGCCCTGCTCGCCCAGGTCATGCTCGGCAAGGGGGAGCCGGCCGAGGCGGTGGAACTCCTGCACCGGGCGCTCGCCGACGCGGCCCGGTACGACGACACCGACTTCGCGGTGGCCCCGACGTACGCGCTGCTCGGGCACGCGGCCTCACACCTCGACGACACGAGCGGCGCGGTGCGCCACCTGTCGGAGGCGGCCGCGCGGTTCGACCAGGACGGCGCGCACGACCAGGCCACGGACGTACGGTTCCAGCTCGCCGACGTGCTGGCCCGGGCCGACCGACAGGCCGACGCCGTTGCCGTCCTGGAATCCGTACTCGCCGGTGAGGCCACGGCCTCTGGCGACGAGCGGGTGCTCGCCCAGGGCCGCCTGACCCTGGCGCGAGGACTGCGGGAACTGGGGGAGTACCTGCCCGCGGCCCAGGAGTTCCTGCGGCTCGCGGACACCGTCGCCGCGTGGGAGGAGGACCGCGCCGTCCTCACCCTGGTGGCGGCGGAGGCGGCGACCGCGCTGGCGCTGGCCGACCGGTGGGACGCGGCGGCCACCGCGTACGAGAGGGCCGTCGCCGCGCACGCCGAGGCACCGAACCCGCCCCTGATCAACCACATGATGTGCGAGTTCGCCCGGCTCACCCTCCAGGCCAGGGGACCCGAAGCCCTGGACGAGGCCCTGGAGCACCTGACGCGGGCCGACGCGCTCCTCGCCGCCGTACCGCAGGACACGGACGACTTCGCCGTCTGGTACGAACGCGGCAACGTGCACTACCGGCGCGCCCGCGTGCTCGCGCAGGCCGAACGCTTCGAGCAGGCCCTGGCCGAGGCGGAGGCCGCGATCGCCGCCAACGAGGAAGGCGGGGAACAGGGCGAGGTCCCGCGCGCCGAAGCCGTCCGGATCGCTGCCCTCATCGAGGGCAACGGCCTTGCCCGCGTCAGGGAGGCGGTGGCCCGACTGACGACGGCCGCGGCCCGCTGTCGCGCGGCAGACCTCCCGGAAGCGGCCGGCATCCTCGACGCCCTCCGCGAGGACTACACGAAGCGCTAGCACCGGCGCATCGGTGCCGGTGCCCTGCCGAGGGACGTCGTCTCGGCAGGGCACCGGACGGCGTGCACGCCTGCTGCCCGCTGTCGCTGTCGCTGTCGGAGTGTGATGGCCGGAGCGGACATCGTTCGCGGCAGCCACTCCTGTCCTGGCGCGCTGGTGTGCCACGATGGCCGCCGGGGAGGCGTGATGCAGTATGTGGGGCTGGGGGCGCTCATCGCGGTTGCTCTGGCTGTAGCGATAAGCGGTGTGGTTGAGCTTCTCACTGGGTGGATCCATCCATGGGAGCGGGCCCGGGTCCTACGTCCTGTGCCTCATGGAATAGGTCAGGTGCTGACGGGGAGCGGCCTCTGCTGTTTCTCCAGTCTGATCGCCTTCGCCCCGTCAGGAAACGCTTTCCCTTGGCTCATGGCAGTGGGCGCTGGGATCTTCCTCGCTGGAACCGTCCTGGTCGGCGTGTCCCGGTTTCCATGACCGCTAACGCCGTTCAAGACACTGCGGCAGCCGCGATGGCCCCGCTCGCGCTGACCACTGAGCCTCTCCGAGTCGGTGCCGGGCGGGTTGGGCAGGGCCCCGCGCTGCAGTCTGCCGTGGCCAGGGCCTGGCAGACGCAGCAGTTCACCGCAACCCGTGACGAGTACGCAGCCAGGGCCCGGGAGGCCGGAGACAGACAGCTTGCTGTTCGGGCCGCGGCTCTGCGGAAGCCGACGAGCGAGCCGGCTCTGCGCGAGGTCCAACAGGGTCGTGATCCCTACGGGGGCGGGACGGGGCAGACGGCTTGGTGCAAGGCGAGTTGCTCCCTTCCGAGGGCGGTTCTGGCTGCTCGGGTGTAATCGACGGGCATGACCAGCACTGTTGCGCCCCGGGCGCGTTCATCGGCGAGGGCGAGCATGCCGGGGTCCAGGGCGGCGAGTACGCGGTTCGGTGAGGCGGCCGGGCCGGGTGGCCCGAACGGGCCGTGGTCCCGTGCGTCGAGGTGGGTGCGCATCTGGCCAGAGCCGGGCGGGAGCGGTGGCCGCGGATGGCCTGCGCCATGGCTTCCCGTCCCGTGGTCTCGGGGAACCACAGGGTGCCGAAGCCGAGGTCCTCGACCGCGGCGGCAGCCTCACGGACCTCTGGTGCGGAGAGGTGGTCGAAGTCCGCCGCCCAGACCCACACGTGCCCGAGGCCGTGAGCGCGGACGCTCATGCGCCCTGCCCGACGGTGCGCGCGGAGTCGAGGAACGCGCCGATCTGGGACGCGCCGGTACGCTCCAGCCACCTGCTGAAGTCCATCGTGCCGGGGTGGATCTCCTGGGTGGCGGGGATGTCCGCGCGCTATCCGTGTTCGTTGAGCCACTCGTTGGCGTAGGCGAAGTCTTCACTCAGGGCCCGGATCGCCTCGATCGGGATCTGGACGTAGGGCAGTGGTCTGCCGAGTGCCTTCCCGATGGCCGCGGCGATCTGAACCGGCGTGAGTTCGTCCCCGGCCAGGGCGACGGCCCGGCCGATCCACTCCTCGGGATGGGAGAACGCCAGCGCGGTGACGGCGCCGACACCGTCGACGGCCATGATCTGCTGGGGAACCTCCGGCGCGAGCCCGGTCGACAGGTTCCCGTTCCGCAATGCGTAACCGCCGGTGAAGTTCTCCATGAAGGACACCGGCCGCAGGATCGTCGCGGGCAGGCCGAGCGCGGCGATGTGCCGCTCGATCCGCCACTTGCTGACCAGGTTCACCGGCAGCTTCTCCTCAAGGTGCCGGTCCGCTTCGGCGACCGAGGTGAAGACGAAGTGCCCGATGCCCGCGGCGTGCGCGGCCTCGGCGACGTTCACTCCCCAGCGCACCTCGTCGTCGGCGGTGAAGTCCGGCGCGGTGCCGGGCGAGCCGACGGTGGGCTGGACGCTGAACAAGCCCCAGGCGCCCTCGGCCGCGGCGGTCAGGGAGTCGACGTCCTCCATCTGTGCTCGGACCACCTGTGCGCCGGCCTGCGCCAGCGCCATGGCCTGAGTCCCGTTCGGGTCTCGCGTCAGGGCGCGCACCTGCCAGCCGTCGCGGAGCAGGTGACGGGTCACGGCCCTGCCCTGCAGGCCGGTCGCACCCGCCACCACGACGGTCTTCTTCATCAGATCCACGAACATCTCCATCGCGTCCATGCGGAAGGGAAGCCGCCCGCAAGTGGGGTGGCCCTCCGTTTCTTGTTCGCTGCGATATGGAGGGCCACCCCGTATATCAAGCCGTCAGGAGTCCCCGTGCCCGCAGGCGCCGCCACCCCGCCAGGCCGGCCGATGCGGGCCGACGCTCGCCGCAACGCCGAGAAGATCGTGGCCGCCGCCGGGGCCCTGATCGCCGAGCAGGGCGCCGACGCCTCCCTGGAGGAGGTTGCCCGCCGGGCCGGAGTCGGTTCGGCGACCCTGCACCGCCACTTCCCCTCCCGGCAGGCACTGCTGGAGGCCGTCTTCAAGGACCGGGTGGCCGCTCTGTGCGCGAAGGCCAACGACCTCCTCGCCGAACCCGACCCCGGCGAGGCGCTGTCCACCTGGCTTCACGCCGTCGGCGCGCACGCCGCGGCCAACCGGGGCCTGGGGGCCTCGCTGATGCGGGACGCGGACCCGGCGCTGGGCGAAACCTGCCACGACATGGTCACCACTGTCGGAGACGCCCTTCTTGCGCGCGCTCAGGCGGCCGGCGCAGTGCGCGCCGGGATCACCATCACCCCACTGCTGAAGCTCGTCGGCGCGATCGCGCTGGCCACCGAGCGGGAGATCGACGGCCCAGCAGAGGCCGACTTGCTGCTGGCGATCGCCATCGAGGGCGTACGGACGCACTGATCCCGGTTCTCACGAACACGGTGCATACCTCTTCGGCCGTAACGCCCACGAGATGCACCGCGTGCTGGGCGTACTGGGCGACTGGGTGGCGGCCGCGGGCACCGCATTGGACGCTCAACCCAGCTATGGCTGCCGGCGACCGAGCAGCCTGTGGGGTATGGACCGCCGAGCTCTGTGCGTTGATCATGGGCAATTGCTTGGATCGTTGAGTCTCGCGTTGTGGAACCGAAGGGGTTGTGGCGGATGAGGGTTCTGTTCTTTCCCGGTGAGGATGGGGTGGACGTCTCGGGCGGTGCGGGGGAACTCGCCGCCTTGGCCCTCGCCCTCGCCGCGGGGAAGGGCGGCACGGAAACCACCGCCTCGGCTGAACCGACCTTCGGGGGCACTGAACTGGCTTCGGTCGAGGTGGTGAGCACCAGCGGCCCCGGTGTCCGTGTCCGGGTTGACTCGGAGCGCAGCGCTCTGCTCATCGAGGGTGATCGGCTGGGCTTGGTGGCGCTCGCTGACGAGGTTCAGTCGATTGCGGAGATGGACGACGGCGGGCACCAGCACATCGAGTACTTCCCGGATCACTACTACCTTGCCGCTGGGTCACTGGCCATGGTCGTAAACAGTCCTCATGGCGGCATGCCGACTCGATGAACGACTGATTGCAGTGGCCTGGCCGGCTGGCGATCGTAGATCGTGTAGCCGGTTCGCCACCCTGGTCGCTTCGCCGGTCAGGTCATGGCGCCCTGCTGGCCTTCGGGCGTGTTCACCGGCAGTTCTGAGAGGGCGGTTCTGCCGGCAATGAGTAGTGCACGCCGGTGAGCCGTTCGGAGAGCACCCACAGCTGGTGAGCCGTGGAGGAGTCCCGGATGGCCCGCTCCCGGCTGCGGAGGACGGGCTCGCCGCGGAGCTGGAACGGCCCATCGGGTACGACGTAGCTTCCCCCGGGCAGGTTGGGGACGGTTGAGGCGTACAGGGAGGTCTTGGCGCCTTCTGGCGTGGGGCGGAAAGCGGTGCGCAGGAGCAGGCGCGTGAGGAGACCGTACGTGCGCCCCCGGTTGCTGTTGGCGCCGCCGGTCAGCACGTTGGAGCGGGTGAGTCCGGGGGCGACGGCCATGCTGCGGAGTCTCAGCCCCGCGGTGTCGGCCCTTCGCTGGAGTTCCATCGCGAAGTAGAGATTGGCCCGCTTGGACTGCACGTAGGCGAACGCCGTTTGGTAGCGGCGCTCGGCGTTGAGGTTGCTCAGGTCGAATCGGGCGAATCTCTGGCCCTCGCTGCTGACCGTGACCACGCGTGGATCGCGGGCGGCCAGCAGATGCGGCATGAGGAGGCCGGTGAGCGCGAACGTGCCGAGGTGGTTGATGCCGAATTGGGACTCGAAGCCGTCGGCGGTCCGGGAGAACGGCACCATGGCGACGCCGGCGTTGTTGACCAGGAGATCGAGCCGGTCGTGGCTCCATTCCTCGGCAAAGCCGCGGACGGATTGCAGGTCGGCGAGGTCGAGCATGCGCAGTTCGGCGCGGGAGCCGGGGACTTCGGTCCGCAGCCGCTGCACCGCGGCCGTCCCGCGCTCGCGGCTGCGGCAGGCCAGGATGACATGGGCGCCGCGGCGGGCGAGTTCACGAGCGGTGACGTACCCGATGCCGCTGTTCGCACCGGTGACGACAGCCAGCCGTCCCGACTGGTCAGTGATGGAGTCCGGTGTCCAGGTCACGCGCGGAAGGGTTTGCGGCACCGGGGCGGCGTCGCGATGGTCACCGCACGCGGCTGTGTCGTCAGGGTCGCGCAGCGAGGCTCGGGAGGCTGCCCGGGAGTCACGGGTCATGAGGAGCTCCAATTCGCGGGTCAGGAGTGCCTGCGGCATCGAGAGAGCACAGCCGCATTGCAACTCGAAGTTGCGATAGTCTGATCCTGCTGCATGTTTCGCCGTCAACGCAACTAGGAGTTGCAATGGAGTCTGCTGGGTCGCCCTCGAGGCGTGCACCCGCTGTCGGGCGAGGCAACAAGATGCGCGCCGCCGTGCTGGCGGCGACCATCACCGAGCTCACGGAAAGCGGGTATGCAGCCCTGACCGTCGAAGGCGTCGCCCAACGGGCCGGCGTACACAAGACGACGATCTACCGGAACTGGAAAGACCCCGATGCCCTTGTCGCCGACGCGCTGGCCGGCCACTTCGCCACGGACATCCCGATCCCCGACACCGGGGCGGTGGACAGTGACCTGCGCGCGCTGGCCCGCTCCCTCGTCGCCACCATGACCACGCAAGCAGGCCGGGCCCTGCTCACCACCGTCCTCTCGGACGCCGTACGCCTTCCCCGGCTCGCCGAAGCCAAGCACGCGCTCTTCGACGACCGGTTCCGGCGGGCGGAACCCGTTGTCACCCGAGCCATCGAGCGCGGCGAACTACCTGCGGACATCGACCCTGCCGAACTCCTCAAGACCCTCGCCGCGCCCATCTACTTCCGGCTCGTGTTCACCGGCGAGCCGGTCGACGAGGCGACCGTGGACCGGGCAGTGCACGTTGCGCTGGCCGCTGCGCACGCCGGCGTGTTGTCGGCCGTCTGACCCCGGCCTGGCATGCGGCGCCGACCCGTCGACGTCGAGCTTCGCGTTGTACGCCTCGGATTGGATGCCGAGCTCGTGCGTTGCGTACTCGCCGAACCGGTTGATGTGCTCGGTCAGGTAGGGCGAGATGTGGGCCGTGGCTCTGTTCTCTTCAAGCGGTTCTGGCTCAACTTCTGTTTGCGCCGTGAGGCGCTGTTGGTTCGAGTGGAGGTGGAAGACCTGCACCAACCCGCTGTCGCAGCAGCCGGGTTGAAGCTGAGGGCAGCCTGATCCGGGTGATGCCGGGGAGGGCGAGAGCGGCCCTGACAAAGCCGGGACGTACCCAGAACCGCCAGATGGGGCGGGTCCGGCAAGCGTGATGGAGAGGAATACGCGAGGAACCGGCGTTTTACGTCTCTTAATAGGGACACCGGCTCGAACCTGGTGGATCTGGGCCGGTAGCGGTGCGTATGCAGGTCATCCTTTCGGGTGGTCTGACAACTCCTGGGTCGGTCTACGAAAGCTGGCCGGGAGGCCACGAGGAAAGCCTGCGGCGTACTCGTGGCGATGCCGCAGGGACACAGTCGGGCTCCTACTCCATCGAGCGAACCACAGTGAACACGGGAACCGTCCCGAACCTCGCCCCGTCGCCTGCCTCCAGCAGGCCGACCGGGCTGAGCGCATCGACCGCTGATCGGTTGGGGACGGGGCGGAGCCGCCGTAGTACTCCGAGGCCGGGAGAGCCGGCCGCATGGGGAAGGGCGGCAGCGGTATCGAGAAGGGAAGCACGCTGCAATGCCGGAAGATGCCCCGCCGAATGGCGGAGCTCCGGGTCCTCGGGCCCGGGTACTGGAGATGCAGACCAAGCTTCACCGTTGGACGGTGGCCGATCCCGGTCGCCGGTTCGATGACCTGTTCAACTTCGTGCACGATCCGGCGACGCTGCTGGTGGCGTTCGACCGGGTCGCGGGCAATCAGGGAGCCCGGACTCCCGGCGTCGATGGACTGACGGCCACCGATGTCGAGGAGTCGACCGGTGTTCCCGGGTTCCTGAACGACCTGCGGGCCGCCCTCAAGGACGGGTCGTTCCGTCCCTTGCCGGTGCGGGAACGCATCATTCCCAAGCCGGGAGGCTCGGGAAAGGTCCGCAAACTCGGGATTCCGACGATCGCGGACCGGGTCGTTCAGGCGGCACTGAAGCTGGTGCTGGAACCGATCTTCGAGGCCGACTTCAAGCCGGTCTCTTACGGGTTCCGGCCCCGACGGCGGGCCCAGGACGCGATTGCCGAGATCCACTACTTCGGCACCCGGGGATACCGCTGGGTGCTGGATGCGGACATCGAGGCGTGCTTCGACTCGATCGACCACACGGCTCTCATGGACCGAGTGCGTCACCGGGTGAAGGACAAACGTGTCCTGACGCTGGTCAAAGCCTTCCTCAAAGCCGGAGTCCTCACGGAACTCGGCGAGAACAAGGAGACAATGACCGGCACCCCGCAAGGCGGCATCTTGTCCCCACTACTGGCGAACATCGCCCTGTCGGCGCTCGACGAGCACCTGCACGGGCCCTGGGAACCAGGCGGGGCAATGGCCACCGAAGGCAAACGCGCCTACCGGCGCCGCAAAGGTCAACCCACGTGGCGGGTCGTCCGCTACGCGGATGACTTCGTCGTCCTGGTGCACGGCACCGAGGCCGACACCGCGGCACTGCGCGAAGAAGTCACTGCCGTGCTCGAACCTCTGGGATTGCGTCTGTCGCAGGCCAAGACCCGGATCGCGCACATGAGCGAAGGGTTCGACTTCCTGGGCTTCCGCATCCAGTGGAAACGCAAAGGAGGCACGACCAAGTGGCACGTCTACACCTTCATCGCCGACCGGCCCATCCGGTCGCTGAAGGCGAAGGTCCGTGCTCTGACAGGCAGGACATCGCAGCAGGATCTTGCCACCGTGTTGATCAGACTCACGCAGATCATGCGCGGTTGGGCCAACTATTTCAAGCACGCTGTCGCCAAGCATGTCTTCGACAGGCTCGACGCCTTCGTGTGGTGGCGTCTCATCCGCATGCTGCGTGAACGTCACCGTTGGAGTTGGGGCGACGTCCGCCGCCGGTTCACCACCCCCACGGGGAAATGGCGACCCATCGCGGCGGACGGGGTCGAGCTGTTCCGGATCGCATCGGTCACGGTCAGCCGTTACCGATACCGGGCCAGCACGATCCCCAACCCCTGGCAGCCTGCGAACCCCGTCTGACGGCAGAAACCGTGGAGAGCCCGTTGCGTTGAGAGATGCACGGCGGGTTCGGCGAGAGGTCCGGAGAAACGGACCGGGAGTAATCCCGGCACCGCGCTCCGGGCCTACTCAGCGGTGCACCCACGCTCCGTAACTGTCGATCTTCGTATCGGCTCTCCTCGATCGTCCTGAAATGCCCCATGCCTGCTGTGCCGTGTCCGAGAGTCCGGGGCTGGTGCTGACGGTCCAGGCTGCGGAAGGTGGTCGAACCGCATCCATGGGTCCTACCTGCGTTTCCCCGCCGACTTGCCTAGCGTTCGAAGGCGTGTGGTGCTGCGTCTGCGGGTTCGCCGGCTTATCTGCGCGGGCACCTCATGTGGGCGGCAGAATTTCGTTTGAACAGGTACCTGGACTTACTCGACGTCATGCTCAGCGAACTGAGCGCCTGCGTTCGGCTCTGGCCGAGGTGGGTCTGGCTTTGGCCGGCCGCGCCGGAGCTCGCCTCGCAGACGTCTTCGGAATCCCGATGAGTCGCAGCACGGTGCTCCGCCTGGTTGATGCGATGTCTGACCCTCAGCCGTCGGACCCCCGGGTGGTGGGTATCGACGAGTACGCGATGCGCAAGGGCCGTATCTACGGGACGGTGCTGGTCGATGTCGAAACCGGGAGGCCCGTGGACCTACTACGCCGACCGTGAGGCAGCCACTGTCGCCGCTTGGCTTGCCGAGTGTCCCGAAGCTGAGGTGATCTGCCGCGACCGTGCCCCCTTCCTCGCCGAAGGCGCCAGCACCGGGGCTCCCACCGCGGTGCAGGTGGCAGACCGTTTCCATCTCTGGCGCAACCTCGGCGAAGCCGCCGAACGATGCGTATCGCGCCATCGCGCCTGCCTGCGCGCGCCATTCACGTTCCCGGCTCCGAGAGCGTCACCGCGTTACCAGCTCCCGAGGCCGGCACGTCCCCGTGGCCGACTGGACACCGCTTCGCCGATCGAACTCGCGAGAAGCACGCCATCGTGCACGAAATGCTCGGCGAGGGGCACAGCCGGCGTGCAGTCGCCCGCAAGCTCCGGATGACCTACCGAACCGTTCAGCGCATGGCCGACGCGGCAAGCCCGGAAGACCCCTTCCAAGGCCAGTGGCAGAACCGCAGGACGAAGCTCGACGACTTCAAGCCGTACTTGCACGAGCGGTGGGCCGAGGGCTGCACGAACGCCTGGACCCTCTGGAAGGAGATCCAGAGCCACGGATACGCCGGTGGGTACGGGGCGGTCCGTGCTTACCTTCGTCCCTTCCGGGACACTGGGCCGGAAGGCCGGCCGCCATCGCCCAGGACGGTCTCCGGGTGGATCCTGACCCACCCGGACGCCCTCGCTTGACACGTTCGTTCCTTCGGGCAGATGCTCACCCAGCTCCAAGGAGAACGGCTCCCCGAGTGGGTAGCGGCGGTCCGGGGCGACGACCTGCCCCGCATGCGCACCTTCATCAACGGCCTCGAACGTGACCTCGCAGCCGTCGCAGCCGGCCTGACCCTGCCCTGGACCTCAGGCGTCGTGGAAGGCCACGTCAACCGCATCAAAATGATCAAGTGACAATGTACGGATGTGCTGGCTTCAAGCTTCTGCGCAAGCCGGTGCTGCTTGCCTCGTGACCTCGTTGTCGGTGCCCAGTGCGACGACCCCCAGACGGCCACGCAAGGAGAGATATGGGCACCTGGGATATCGGCCCCTTCGACAACGACACCGCCGCCGACTCCGGGGGTGATCTGGACGAGGCAGCGCGGGAAGAACGCGAACCCGTGATCCGCGGCGTGCTCGTACGCGCCGCCAGCCCCGCGGACTTCCTCGGTATCTACGACGGCGAGCGGGCAGTGGCCGCAGCTGCCCTGGTCGTCGCCCAGCATCCTGACGCCGAGCCGGCGTGTTTGAACTATGGCCCATCAGAGCCGCTACCGGAGTTGCCCGCAGACCTTCGAATGCTCGCCGTCGACGCCCTGGACCAAGTGGTCTCCGACCGGTCTGAACTCGCCGAGCTGTGGGCCGAAGCTGCGAACTGGTCGCAGTGGCGTCAGGAGATCACCCGCCTACGCGACGTTCTTGACCCTCCGATCCCGCCACAAGAGGAAGCCCTCTTCGCGATCTAATCGGTTTCCCACAGTCACGGACCACCGTAGTTGAGCCAGAACCCTTCAAGCGACGGTGTTTGTCCACGGGTTCGGGAGGCAGCCGCGGGTCGGCCGTACCGCGAATGTTCAGGTTCCCCGCCCTGCGGTGACGCGGACCGGGCCCCTTCAGTCCAGGAAGTACGGGAGCACGGCGAGGGCGGCGCCGCCGACCAGCAGGGGCAACCCGAAGAGGGTGAGGAAGCCGGCGGTGAGCGCGGTGCTCTTGGCCGACAGTTCGAAGGAGTGCTCCCCGGGGCTCTTGGGGTCGTAGACGACGCGGGTCACCGGGCCCAGGTTGTTGCCCCGGGCCCGGTGTTGGACGCCGTCGGCGCTGGTGTACGTGTACCAGGACGCCCCGTCCTTGCCTCTGTTGGTGAAGTGGGCCGGCACGGTGATCCCGCGCCGCCTCAGTGTGAGGTGCACCTGCGTCAGGAGCACCGCGTTGAACTGCAGGGTCGCTCCGAGAACGAGTGGGATCACCGCGACGAGCGGGAGGATGATCGCCCCGGCTTCGTTTACGACGTTGACGCCGATCGTGTTGCCGACGTAGGCCAGGAGGACTGCGAGCAGGATCGCGCGCACCCGGTCGAACGGCTTCCTCGTCTTTTCCGGCTCCGCTGGTGGCGTCAGCGGGGTGACCGTGACGCGGGCGCTGCCCGCGGGGTCGCGCCGCTCGGGGAGGGCGGCGGTCAGGGCGGTCACGAAGGAGGCGGCGGCCGTTGGGTTGCCGCCGTGCACACGGTGCACACGGTGCACGGTGCCGTCGGTGAGTACGATCTCGACGTGGTGGCCCCCGCCGGTCCGGGCCTCCTGGACCACCGCGAGCGGGATCTCGGTGGGGGCGCGGGGGTCGACGAGCCGGAGACCGCCGCCTTCGAGCACGGTCTCGGCACCGTCGCCGCCGACCAGTATCTGCGCGGAAATCATCGTGTTCGCCCCCTGTTGGCACTGCGGCGCCGTCCGTCGTCGCGTCACCGGAAAGCTACCGCGCGGAGCTACCGAGTACCCGTTCCGGGTCCGCGCGGCCGGGAACCCGGCCGCGCGCCCGTTCAGGAGGGCCACTTCACGCGGGCGGACTGCCTGCTGATGTCCCAGGCCTCGCCGATCCGGGCGTAGTTGGCGCCCTGGTGGCCGGCCACCTTCGCGGCGGCGGCCCGCTTCTCGAACGGCGGCCACACACTCACCGCCACCCTCCCCACCACCCCCGCCCCGGACGACGGCCAGCGCCGACCGCAGAAGTGAGGCTGCGGGCTCGATCGCCGACGCGGTTCTGGGCGGGCTGCTGCTCGGGGTGTTCCCGGACCGGCCTCGCGTCGGGGTGCCGCCCGTTCTCATGAACATCGGCTCCGGCCCGATCTGGGCGCCTCCCCGCTGGCGTACCGGTCTTCACTCGGAGGTTCCTGAGCCCGCGCCGGACCCGGGCGGGAGTGAGTCTGTGCGGTTCCGCCGGGCGTTCCCAGGGGCGGCGGAGGTCCCGGGCGAAGGTGCGGGCGAGGCGGAGCTGGGCCCGACTCCCCGGTGCTTGTCGGGCGTGCCCTGATCATTTCCGGACTGGCAGCGGCCGAGGCTGTTTCCCCGTGTACGGGCAGGGGGTCCCCGCTCAGGTCCCTACTGACCGCCAGTTGCGCGCCCCGGGCGGTGGGCTCCGCGCACGCGGGGTCAGGTGAGCTACGCTCCCTGTCCGCTGTGCGTGATCGTCGTTCCCTCTGTGGCGTCGCGACGGCAGACTGTGCAGGTGAATTCTGATCTCTACCCTGACCTGGCGGCTGCGGGCAGCCTTGCCGCCGCGCTGGAACAGCTGGCGGCCGACCTCGGTGTCGATCTCACGGTGGTCCCCGGCGACTGGGGGCCGCTCGTTTCGGCCGGCATCGCTTCGTCGGTTCCTGGGCGCAAACCGCTGTCCGTCCACCTCGGGGCGGAAAGCCGCTGGTTTGGTGTCTCGGGCTGGAGCCGGGGGGTCGAGCTCGTCACCGGAGCTACGCCTGACCTGGCGGATGTCGTCAGGGCTGGTGCGGGGTGGGGAAAGGGCAGGAGCCTGCGGGAGCTGCGCGCGGAGCTGCCGTTTCTGCACTCCAGTGAGCGTGCCGTGGCCCACGAGCATGGGCCGGCCGCAGTGGTGGAACTGCAGTGGCGCCTGATGCGGGAACAGGCGGACGAGGCGCCGGATTGCCCTGAGTTCGGCGAACTCGTGGAAGCGGCTCATGCCGAGCCGAGGTTGCGGCAGCTCTATGTGTTCTCCAGCCACTGGACGCTCGGCTTCAGCTCCTGCACTGGGTTCCCGTTCAAGAATGAGGTGGCCATCGCCCCGTCTTTTGATGGCAGCCCGTACCGCGTGCTGAAGCATCCGCACGCCGACGTCATCGGGGAGGTCGCCACGGCCGAGGAGGCTGTTGCCCTGGCGGTGGCGCACCTCCCCGCGGGTCTCGGACCGGCCGTAGAGGGAACCGCCGCCGAATGAGACCCGTGGCGCGCGGCGGCAGTGAGCCCAGCGCGTGATCCCGGACAACCTCTCCGCTCACCAGGGCGCCACGATCCGAGCCTGGCGAAGAAGCAACTCGAACCATCCCAGCTGGTGCCGTTCCGCGTGGGCGACGAGTGTGACAGCGGCCAGTCCGAACTCCCCGCGGGCGGCCACAGAATCCACGCGGCGTGATCTATCCGCGTCCCCGTTCACCCCACCAAGGGAGGATCGGCGGGAGTCTCCGAGGCCGCCGTGGGAGGGCCGCTTCGGCATCCGGGAGTCGCCGTCGTCTCCGTCCCAGCGGCGGGCGTACTGATCCGGCAGACTTCCCCACCCCCAGTACGGAGCCGGACGGCGTGGATCCGCGCCCAGCTCTTCCAGGGGGTCGATCCGCTTCTCCGCCACCGTGCACAGGTGGGTCCAGCTGTCGCCCATGTCGAAGACGTAGGCGAACTGCTCGCCGGCTTCCAGCCTGCTCAGCGTGGTCGCCCGGCCGTCGATCGTGCCGTCGGGCGCTTCCCCGTCCCACCACTCCAGCGGGCTGACACCGGTTCCGTCGACCAGCGTGAACATGTGCAAGTGAGCCATGTCCCAGCGGCCGAACGCCGCATCGATGGACTCTGCGAGCTGCTCGAAGGAATGGGAACGCGCGGCAGCGAGCACACGCCCGGGCCGCGGCCAGAAGTCCGTACCTCGACCGGAGACCAGCTCCACACGGATCGACAACCACGTACGCGCCACGCCCAGGTACCTTCCCCACTCCGGTCACCACTGCCAATCCACCTCGGATAGTTACCTTCAATTGGGGAGTCAAACCGGCCGTCAGCGGGGAACTCCCGGCGGCCGCCGACAGACGTGGGCCACGCTGATACTGCGGTGCTTGCATGGCCTTGTTCACGAGCCCCGACAGTGAGTGCTCAGCTTTCGGGAGGTTCATGCATGATGACGGCATGAACCATGGCGACCAGCGCTTCCACGTCATCGTGCTGTCGAACTTCGCGAAGGGCTTCGACAAGTACGCGTTCGCTTACGGCAAGGCGGGGATTCCGGAAAGTACCTATCCCGACCGGTTCCACCTGCTGACCCGTGCGGAGTTGGGAATCGGCATCGGCAAGGCGCGACGCTTGCTGGACCGTCTGGCCATTCCCGGTGACCGGCTGCTGGTGCTGGAAACCATGGTGGACCCCGACAAGCTGGTGCCCAACGTGACGACCGGCCTCGGCATGGAACTGCACGAGGTCCGCATCCGCTTGTCAGCGGTCCACGAGCTCGACCACGTAGGCGACGAGTTCACTCTGCGCCCGACAACCGTCGAGGATGCGATGGCGGCCTCCCTGAACCTGCACGGATCGGCACAGCGTCGCTACGCCGACACACGACCGCGCTCGGTGTCGCTTCTGCCGGTCGCCTCCGCCTGCCAAGCCCGGTGTTCGTTCTGCTTCTCCTCGGCTTCGATATCCAGCGACCAAGCGCCGGCACGGGTCCCGTGGGACGCGGTCGCCCACTGGCTGGAACGCGCACATGCGGCGGGTGCCGAGCGTGCAGTGATCACCGGCGGCGGGGAGCCCACGCTCATACCGTTCGAACAGCAGCTGCGACTCGTGTCCGCCTGCTCGGCGGCCTTCCCGAAGGTCGTCCTCATCACCAACGCGCACAACCTGGCGAAAGGCGAGCACGCCGACCGGGCCGGCCGCCTCGCAGCCCTGAGCGCCGCGGGCCTGAGCGTGCTGGCGGTCTCCCGGCACCATCAGGACGACGCCGTCAGCGAGAGGCTGATGATGCTGCGCACGCCGGTGAGCTCTGTGATCGACACCTGGCGCGTGGAACGCGACCGCTGGCCGGGGCTGCGAATGAGGCTGATCTGCGTGCTCCAGCACGGCGGCGTCGCCGACGCGGCCGGGGTCGCCGACTACCTTTCGTGGGCCGCGGCTCTCGGTGTCGAGGAAGTCTGCTTCAAAGAGCTCTACGTATCCACCAGCACCGAGTCGCTCTACTTCGACCGCGCCGCCAACGTCTGGAGCCGAGAGCACCAGGTTTCGCTGTCCATCGTCACCCGGTTCGCCGAGCAGCACGGCTTCGAACTGGCGAGTCGCCTGCCCTGGGGCGCGCCGGTCTACGACGGCAGCTGGGACGGACGGCCGATGCGGATCGCCGCCTACACCGAGCCCAGCCTGCTCTGGGAACGCACCAGCGGGATCGCACGCAGCTGGAACGTCCTGGCTGACGGACGCTGCTACGCCTCCCTGGAAGACCGGGCCAGCGAGATCGTGCCGGAAGGCGTAGTGGCATGAGGTTCGAGGAGTTCCAGGAATTCCGGCAGCGGCACCTCAGTGCTTCCTCTCCGCTTCTGGACGCCGCCGAGACCAACGTGTACCGGGCGCTCGCTCCGATGCGACCGGCACCGCCGACCGACATGCGTACGGTGCACCGGTGCGATCTCGCCCGTGCCTGGCTGCGGCGCTTCGAGCTTCCGGAGGAGTGGTCCGGCCAAGCCATGGTCTGTCGGGGGGTCCGGCACGGGCTCGGTGTGGTGTTCCACTGGCTGCACGCCGTGCAAGCGCGGTTGTGGCTGCCCCGCGACGTGTACCCGGTCTACTTCGAGCTGGCCCGCGCCGCGGGCCTGGCGCCCGCGTCCTACCCGACGCTACCGGAGCCGGCCCTGCCGAGGTCGCCGGCGGACCACCGGCCCGAATACCTGCTGCTCGCCAACCCCAGCAAGCCTCTCGGCCGATACCTGTCCGATGCCGAGTGCGACGCGCTGATTTCGTGGTTGAGCGAATCGCCGCGTCGCCGCCTGCTGATCGACAGCGTCTACGACCTGGGAGCCCCGTTCGCTGCCGGCACACGGCGATTGCTGGACACCGGTCGTGCGGTCCTGCTGCATTCGGTCACCAAGGGATGGCTGTGGCCCCGCACGTTCGGCGTGGTCCTGCTGGGTCCGGCGCAGGCCGAACTGGCCGAAGCGTTCCGGGCGGATCCGCCGGCGTCGGAACAGCTGAGGCTCGCCGACCGTCTGCTGACCGAGCACAGCGACGTGCCCCGGCAGGTCGTCGACGAACTGGCCGCACGGGCTGAGCGGCTGTTCGAACGGCTGCCGGACGACGTCCTCGGGGCGATTCCCACGGCGAGCCGGACTTGTCCCGGCAACTACTTCTTCCCGGTTGAAATCCCGGCGGAGACGCTCCAACGCGAGTGCGGCGTGCTCGCCATGCCGGTCAGCGTATTCGGGGAGAGCAGCTGGTCCGGCTCCATCCTGACCAGCCTCGCCGACGCTTTCGGCCCTACGGCGGCGGTGGCACGATGAAAGCCCCGGGAGCCCGTTACGGGGCGGTCACGTGGGTGGCTGCGGTGAACACTTTTCAGGTCGGCCAGTTGACCTGCCCGCTCTTGACTTGGAGTGCATCCGGAACCTCGGCTTCATAGAACCTGAGGGAACCGATCCCGACTGCGCTATCCCCGGGCAGGTTCGATTCGTGAGTCCTTGCGGCCAGCCAGCACAGTAGCTCGCCGACCTTCTCGAACTCGTCCGGGTGTATCTCCTGTCGGGACGTCAGCGACCAGCCCTTCCGGGGCAGGTCCGCGGCACTGGCCAGTTCCGAGCAGAGCAGGCCCCCTACCCGCCATGCCGCGCCTTGCCCGGCCAGCAGTGGGTAGGGTTCGTCCTCAATCTCAGGGTTCCCCGATTCGTCCGTCACTACGAACGGGAACTCGGTGACGATGGACAGGCACTCTGGTTGGGGTCCGATGCCCAGGTGCCAGCGCAGCTCGGCGAGTTCCTGTTCGGAGAGCTCGTCCCTCAGGTCAACGGCAATCATCAACTCGTAAATGTCACTCACGTACTGAACCCTACGACTGGCCACCGACAAGGCGAGGGGTCTGGTGCAGGTTCGGGTGGGTGACAGGTTCGTTCACGCGGCTTGGAAGGCAGTGTGCTCAACCGCCCCGCCGGGGGTGATCCCAGCGGTGCGTTCTTCGGCGAGGCGTCGCGTTGTAGGCAAGGCGCCGGGACGTGGTCAGTTGTACTCCATACCGAAGTATGGGTTGGGTTCGCCTGTGTAGGGGTCTATGCCGGAGTCCCAGCGTCGTTGTTCCTCGCGCCAGTGGAGGAAGTGTGGAGTGGGCTCTCCCCATAGGGACGCGTCGCTGAGTGGGCACTTGTCGAAGCCCTTGGTGAACAGGCGCCGGATGAACTCCGCCATTCCGAAGTTGTAGATCTTCCAGTGGGGTCGGCCGTGCCGTTCCCAGACGATGACCGGCCACTTGTCGGGATCGTCGTCGATGGTCAGCCAACCCAGGATGTCGGCTCCGCAGCTCACGCCCCATGCAATGATCGCTTCGGGACCGGCATCAACGCCGTCCAGGCCGCCTTCGTCCGCCCATATTTGCCGGATGGTAGCAGTCTCGCCCGACATGCTCCCGAGTTCCTGACCGTAGGTCGGCTGCGTGGCCGCTTCGGGAGTAAGGATGCCGAACGCGTCGTCGATGCCTCCGGCTCCGTAGGTGGCCATGAAGGCGATGTAGTCGGAGGGGAAGCCGACTGCCCAGGCCCGTCGCATCGCGTCCCAGTCCACCTGCTCATCGGCGCCGTCATGTGGCGGCATTACCGCGATGAGTGCGGTGAGAGCTGTTTCTTCAGATGGCATGTCCCCTCCAGCGCCGTGTTCGTCGGATACAAGGTATCCGGCACTGCCGACATCGCCTTTTGGGGGTGCGTGGAAGTCAGCCGAGGACTTCGGTGACGGCGGACTGTGCACGCGGCGGGCCCTCTTTGGACTGCCGCAGATAGATCGGGACGGTGCGTTCGCCACCGTGGCCCTGCACCCGAAGCCGATGCCGTTGCCGTTGCCGTTGCCGTGAGGGTCGGCGACCAACTTGGCAGCAAATCTGTGGCGGTACTCCACGCTGCCACACCCGCACCTGTCAGACGATCTACGCCCCGCACTGCCACCTCACCGAGCACGCCCGGCGTCAGACCGTCCGGATCCGGTCCCGCACCTCCGGCCGCACCTCGAACCCGGCCGCCTTGTACGTGGCGACGCCGCCGACATTGGAACTCGGCGTGCACACACGCACGCTCGACGAGCCCATCTCCCGCAGCGCGGCTGCCCCGGCCACGGTGATCGCCCGGCCGTAGCCGCGACGACGGTGGTCCTCGTGGACGCCCATCGGCTCGACCAGCCCCGGCTTCCCCGGGCCGGCCGACCACACCGTCACCACCGCCGCCACGCTGCCCTGGTCGTCATAGGCGCCCAGGCAGCGGGCGTCGGCGTAGAACGGTCCCGCCGACATCGCCGGCCAGTACTCGCGCGTAGGCCGCGAGGTGTTGAACGCCGACCGCAGGACGTCTGCGAAGTCCTGCGCCTGCTCCGGGCCGATCGACTCGATCCGCACGCCGGGTTCCTCCACCGGCTCGGTGAGGTCGCGGAAGAGCGGCGTCCACGGCTCGTCGACGCCCCAGCCCTCCTTGCTCAGCAGGTCGTGGAGCAGCAGGCCCAGCGGGGCCTCGATGGACACCGCTCCCTCCGGCAGCACGCCGCGCTCAGGCAGCGAGAAGTCCTCGACGAGCTGCCGCGCCAAGTCCTCATCCTGGAAGGCGTCCGGAGCGACCGTCATCCGCACCAGCGTCGGCGAGTCGAGCATCCCGACCGCGAGAATCCGCCCGTCCCGACTCCAGGTCCGGACCACCGCGGCCGTCTCGGCCGTTCCGAACCGGTAGTTCCAGCCGATGTCCCCGGAATGCAACTGCATCGGCGCTGCGTCGTACTGCCACTCCCGCAGCGCGGCCATGGCCTCGCGTACCCCGTCGACAGTCGGCGTACCCAGCACAATCGTCATAGCCGGGATCAGACACTCCGTCCCGAAGGCCCGCAACCAAATAACCGGGCCGTCCGCTGCTCGCACAGCGGCCCGACCAAGGGCTTCCGCCATGCGCCGGAGCGTGCGGGCGCAACCCGAGATGGCGGGGCTCATTGCAGCCCCTATGCCGCGGCACCGCCCGACGAGCCAGGCATGAGGCCCTTGAGAGCGAGCTGGGCGCCGCGATAGAAGCCGAGGAGACAGATCACCCCGAAGGACAAAGCCAGCCAGCGCCAGGCACTGTCGAAGTGGTTGATGATCACAACGATGCCTACAACCTGCAAGGCTCCGCCCAGCACATTGCCCAGCAGTCGCATGGCCAATCTGACTCTCACGCTCGCCCCACCCGACAAGTCCTACCAGCAACGCCAATGACGCTGGAACAGTAGACGATCAACTCTCTGACTCGGAGGGCGGGCTGCCGGGTACGCGGGCTGACCATCTGACCCTGGGCACGAGTCCCGTGTGCGGTGAGCTGGTTCACCCGCGGCGCCGGCACCAGCGCCAGGCCAAGGAGCTCGAGGCCCAACGGCGTGGCCTGGTGCAGCACCGTACCCCCGCGACGGACTTGGTGATGAGGTGGGCATTGCGAAGTACGGTGGCGTGCTGGCGTGCTGCTCCCGCAAAGACGGCCGGGCGCGTCCAGGCCTGGGCGCACGCCCTGCAACGGCCCGTTCCTCGCCGCGTTCCGTTCAGCGGTGCAGCCGCTTGGTCCAGTCCTGCGGTACGCGGTCGGCCGGCCCCGGGGCCGGCTGCTCGGCCGGGTGGCCGTGGGGCGGAGTCAGCTCGGGCCCGGACTCGTACAGGGCGTCGGTGTCGAAGTTCCAGAACCATTCCTCGCCCGGTTCGAAGCTCTGCACCAGGGGGTGGCCGGTGGACTTCCAGTGAGCTGTGGCGTGTTGAGCGGGGGACGAGTCGCAGCAGCCGACGTGGCCGCACTGGGCGCAGCGTCGCAGGTGGAACCACCAGCCGCCCACCGCGTCGCACTCGGCGCAGCCGGCGCCGCTGGGCGGGACGCTCGGGTCGATTCCTTCGAGGTCGGTCATGTCGGCTCCTCGGCGGTTTCCGCAGCGGTGGAGGTCTCTTGTTGCGGGACGGTCAGCGGCAGCAGCACCCGGAAGCGGGTGTCGCCCGGGGCGGACTCGACCTCGAGGCTGCCGTGGTGCTTGTTGACGACGATCCGCCAGGAGATGTCGAGGCCGAGGCCGGTGCCCTCGCCGACCGGCTTGGTGGTGAAGAAGGGGTCGAAGATGCGGCTGCGGATGTCCGCGGGGACGCCGGGTCCGGTGTCGCGGAACTCCACCAGCAGCCGATCCCCCTCGCGTGCCGTGCGGACGGTCAGCGTGCCGTCGCGGCCGGTGCTCCCGATGGCGGAGACGGCGTTGTCGATGAGGTTGGTCCACACCTGGTTGAGCTCCGCCGGATAGGCGGGCACGTCGGGCACGGAGCGGTCGTAGGCCTTGACCACCCGCACCCGGGGGCCGATCTTGCCGGACAGCATCAACAGGGTGCTGTCGAGGAGTTCGTGGACATCGACGACGCGATGCGGGGCGCGGTCGAGCTGCGAGTACTGCTTGGCCGCGTCCACGAGGTGGGAGATGCGGGCGGTGGAGTCGTCGATCTCGTCCATCAGCAGCTCGGTCTCGACCGTGTAGTTGAGCCAGCCGATGGCCGCAGGCAGGATGTCCTCGGCCACGGTCGCCGCTACGTGCTCCAGCCAGTCCGTGTCCAGACCGGCCTGTACGAAGGTCGGCGCGATCCGCCAGCCCTCCGGAATGCCGTGGTCGTCGAGCCAGTCGGCGAGCTCGTCCTCCCGGTCGGACGCCTCCAGGGGACTGAGCGCCGTCGCCTTGGCGACGCGTTCGACGGTGCGCTCCTGGATCTCGATGAGGTCGGTGATCGCCTCGCGGGAGTACTGCCCCTGGGAGATGTGGGCCAGCTTGTGCCGCATCTTGCCGACCCGTTCACGCAGAGTCGCCGTGGCCCGGACGGCCGCTGCGGCCGGGTTGTTGAGCTCGTGGGTGAGACCGGCGGACAACGACCCCAGCGCCAGCAGCCGTTCACGCTGTCCGATGGCCCGCTGTGTCTTCTTCGAACCGAAGAACAGGCCCTCCAGCAGGTGGGCGGCCATCGGGAACCATTCCCGCATGATGTCCGCGAACGACTGCGCGGGCAGTACGAAGAACCGCGTCGGCTCGGTCACCCGCATCGAGTTGTTGTACGTCTGCGGCACGCGGTCGCCGAGGTAGGCCTGCATGGCTCCCGCGTACACGCCGCGCTGCGAGGTGCGGCTCACTTCGACGTCGTCGCCGCCGACCCGGCGGGAGAGGACGACGGTGCCCTCGATCATCACGTAGAAACAAGTGGCGGGGTCGCCCTCCGTGTAGACCGGGCCGGCCTCGAACCGCTCCACCTGCCCCTCGCGGCACAACCACCCGAGCTGTTCCGGGGAGAGCTTCTCGAACAGGAACAGAGAGGCGATCTCCTGCGGGCTGCACGGCCAGGCCTGCCCGCCCGGCCCGGTCTGCCCGGCCTGCCCGCTCATGACTGCTCCAGGTACCGGTGGACGAGCATCACGGCCATGGCTCCCTCTCCGACGGCGGACGCGACGCGCTTCGCGGACTGGGCGCGCGCGTCGCCCGCCACGAACACGCCGGGGATGTTGGTCTCCAGGTGGTAGGGCGGCCGGTCCAGTTCCCACTCGGCCGGCGGCCGCCCGTCCGGCGTGAGGTCCGGCCCGGCCAGGATGAAGCCGTGCTCGTCGCGCAGCACCGTACCGTCGAGCCAGTCGGTCCGCGGGGCCGCGCCGATGAAGACGAACATCCACTGGCAGTCCACGAGTTCGGTCGTACCGCTGTCCACGTCCCGCAGCGTCAGCTGCTCCAGATGCCCGTCACCATGCGCCGCCTCGACGACGGTGCGGGTCCGCACCGTGATGTTCGGCGCCTCCTCGATCTGCTGGATCAGGTAGTACGACATCGATGTCGTCAGGGACTCCCCGCGCACCAGCAGCGTCACCGACTTCGCGCCCCGCGCCAGGTACATCGCCGCCTGCCCGGCGGAGTTGGCGCCGCCCACGATGTACACGTCATGGCCCTGGCAGGAGGAGGCCTCGGTGAGCGAGGAGCCGTAGTACACCCCGCAGCCGGTCAAGTCCTCGCAGCCCGGGGCCTGGAGCTGCCGGTACGACACACCCGTCGCCAGGATGACGCTCTGTGCGGCGATCGCCGAGCCGTCGGAGAAGCGGACGACGCGCGCCGCGCCGTTGACCTCCAGCCCCGTGACCTCGCGCGCGGTGAGGATCTCGGCGCCGAACCGGCCGGCCTGGCGGCGGGCGCGTTCCGTGAGCTGCGCGCCCGACACGCCGTCCGGGAAGCCGAGGTAGTTCTCGATGCGCGAGCTCTGCCCGGCCTGCCCGCCGGTCGCCGACCGCTCGACCAGTACGGTCCGCAGCCCCTCGGAGGCCCCGTACACCGCCGCGCCGAGCCCGGCCGGGCCGCCGCCGATCACGACGAGGTCGTAGAAGTCGGCGGTCGGCGTCGTCGCGAGCCCGACGCGGGCGGCCAGTTCGGGCGCATCCGGTTCGGTCAGTACGGTGCCCTCCGGTGTGATCACCACGGGCAGCCGCTGTCCGTCTGCCCCGGCTGCCTCCAGCAGCCGCCGCCCCTCGGGCTCGTCGGAGGAGTACCAGCGGTACGGCACCTGGTTGCGGGCGAGGAACTCCCGTACGTACGAGGAGCGCGCCGACCAGCGGTGCCCGACCACCTTGGTGGCGGGTACCGGCCGGTAATCGCTGGCGCGCCAGGCCGCGAGCAGATCGTCCACGACGGGGTAGAGCTTCTCCTCCGGCGGGTCCCACGGCTTGAGCAGGTAGTGGTCGAGGTCGACGACGTTGATCGCGTCGATGGCCGCGTTGGTGTCGGCGTACGCGGTCAGCAGCACGCGCCGCGCGCCCGGGTACACCTGCAGCGCCCGTTCGAGGAACTCGATGCCATTCATCTGCGGCATGCGGTAGTCGGCCAGGATCACCGCGACGAGGTCGCCCCGCAGCTTCAGCTCGCGCAGTGCCTCCAGCGCGGACTCGCCGGACTCGGCGCGCACGATCCGGTAGCCGGCGCCGTAGCGACGCCGCAGATCACGCGCGACGGCACGGGAGACTCCCGGGTCGTCGTCCACCGTCAGGATGACGGTCCGCCCTGCATCGGCGGCCTGTGCCATACGTCTCCACCCCAAGCGCTCTGGGCGGCCGGCAGCGGGAGCCGTCCGCGCCGGTTCCCGCCCATCGTATGTTCGATGGTCCGGCAACGCTCCAGGACAGCGCGGATCGTGCACTCCGGGTATGTGTGCAGTCGCTGTCGGTCAGCGCTTTCCCGTGCCGTACGGCGTTCGCGGCGTACGGCACGGAGCCGGCCCTCCGATGCCGATCGGGAAGGGACAGCGCCATGGGACACGGACACGGACAGGCAGAGGCAGCGGACATCATCGCCGAACTGACGGCCGACCACTGCGAGGTGGCCGGACTGTTCGACAGGATCGAGCACACCATGGCCGTAGACTCGCGCGGCATGGAAGAGATGTTCGAGCTGGGAACCATCAGTTGCCCGTCCGGCACCCTGGTGCTCATTGACGGTGGTTACCTGGGGCTGTGGAGCGGAGACCGGTCGCCGGCGGACGTCGATCCGGCTTCCTTGGGCATTGAAGACGCTGCAATGGCCGCTGACGTCACGGGCGCCATTGACTTCGTGGTCACCGGGCCGGACGCTTCCGTAGCCGTTCGCAGCTTTGACCGGCAGCCAGGCTCCAGGCTCCATGACATCCCGGCCTCAAGAGCCTCCGAATTGGAGGCGACTTTCGATGGACACTGCCGATCTGCCGGCCTTGACGCCCGGCTGGAGGCCCTGCCGGTTCGCGAGGCACATGCCCACAGGGCCCGTCGGACAGCGGAGGAGGGCGGTGGTAGCTTCTTGATGTTCGGGGTGTCCGTCGTTGCAGTAGGCGGCGTACCCCGAAGTCGGCACCTGCCCGTGCTGGCGACACGAGTCGACCACGGCGACGGTGTCGGGGAACGCTGGTCCGAGATCTCGATCCGGATGAACGAGGGCCAGGCGACCTCATCGGTCTCCTTGGGTGACATCGGCGTGGACTGGGCACGCGTGCTTTTCGGCGATGTCGACGCCTTGAATATCTGGCAGCACGATGAGCCGGTGGACGGCTTGGCCGATGTGGCGTTCTGGGGGGCCGCGGCAGACGAAGCGGCCGCAACGTTTGCCGCACCCGAACTGGGCGAGCTCGGCGAGGAGGGTGTTCGCGGGTGGACCGGCCTGCCCGTCTCGGAGGCGACGGACAGAGCACGGGCTCTGTCGAGATGGAAAGACGAGACCGGACGGCGCATGGCGGTGGACTTCCGGCCGCACTCCCATCACTGGCAGATCATGCGCGAGGTACGTGCTTCGCACGTCGAGGCCGGGTCCGTGGAACTCGGTGATGCCCGCGTGCTGTGCGCAATGACGAGCTGCGGCGACGGCTTCTTCCCGGTGATCGCCGATCTGGATTCGTCGGGTGGCCTCCTCACCGTGCGAGTGTGCTTCTCCGATGCGCCCTGAACAGCCAGCACAGGGGGGGCGCGAGATGGGTACATAGCGCCGTACCTCGGTGAGTACTCTCGCCTCGTGGAACGTCGCGAGCAATACATGAGGTATCAGCAGGATCGCACCGTGCTGGCCTCGATCGGGGCTCATCTTGACCCCCAGATAAGTCAGATCAGCGTGCGGTTGCCTCGGTCCGTGGCTGAGTCGGCAGTCGCCGCCTGGGATCGCGAGGAACCGGGTCGGATCGGCGAGGAGAGCCGCGAAGAGTACGAACTGCGTGACGATGCTGCCGAGCTGGCCTTGATCGGCCTGGCGATCTCCTCGCGCGGCGTGTGGGACGGCGAGGAGGTCGTCGTCGACCTGGATGTCGTCCAGATCGCGGCGGCGTTGCGGGCCGCGCGGTAGATCAGGCTGCAGCAGCGGGGGATCGCCCTGCCCAACGGAGGCCCTGCCGCGTGTGGAAGCAGCCGACCTGCCGTTTCCACGAGGCCCGGGAGCCGCGGCATCGGTGATGGTGCCCTTTGGAAAACGGCTCTGCCCGCGATTGCGTGACGTCCGAACTGACGAGCGAAAGCGGGTGTGTCAGAGTGAGGACCATGACCGGTTTTGAGTCTCATGACGAGCTGACCCCACTTCTTCAAGAGGCCACTTCGGCGTCATGGTCTGTTAGAGCAGCCTCAGGCCGGCATCTGGCGGCCGTCGCGGAGGTTCCCGAGGTAGCCGAGGTCCTGCACCGGCTGTTGCTGGATGGTCGCGACACGTTCGTCACTCAGGAGACGGCGGAGGCTCTACTCGAACGCTGGGATGTGCTCGGTCTGCGCATGGTGCTGACCGCGCTCGCCAGCGCGGATGACGAAACCGGCGATCACCTTGGGGCTGCGATCCTCAATATCTGCGGTCAGTCAGAGGAGGACGGAGAACGGCTTGCGGTGCTGTGCTCGGCGTTGACATCCGATGAAGACAGAGCCGTGCGCGAGGAGGCCCGAAGGATTCTCGAGCCCCTGCGGTGACCTGATCGCTACTTACCCTGAGTGAGGATCCGGGTCCGGAGGAGCATGAAGGATGCCCGGCCGTACATTGCTCGCTTGAGTGTTTTCACGCGGTTGACGTGGCCTTCGACGATGCCTGAGCTCCAGTGGAGGGTGAGTCCGGCGGTGACGGCGTCGAAGTCTTGTCGGAGGAAGCCGGCGAAGCCGCTCACCGGCTTCGGGGCGTCCTGTTCGGCCTGGCGGATCCACTCGGTCAGCAGGAACCCGCGCCGGTGTCGGAGGATTTCGGCGAAGGCTCGGGCGAGGTCGCAGGCTCGGGCGATGTCTGGGCAGGCGATCCGAACTTCGAGCAGGCGGCGGGCGAGTTCGGGCGGGAGGGTGTCTTGCGGTCGCATGATCCAGCTGGTGATCTTGCGAGGGCTGGGTACGTCGGCGCGGATGGGTTCGGCGTAGCCTGCGCGGAGGGCGGCGAGGTGCTTGCGGACGACCTGACGGCTGCCGCGGTAGCCGCGCTCGCAGATCTCCAGGTAGAGGCGGCTGCCGCTGACCTGGCCGAGGCTTTCAGTGAAGCGGGTGTCCAGGTACGGCTTGAACGGTTCCAGGACTCCGGCCGACTGACGTTCGTTCGCTGAGGCCAGGAGCTGGTCGAGGTCGGTGTCTCGGAAGCGTCGGACGGTCTTGCGGTCGAGGTGGCGACGGCGGGCGATGGCGCTGATGGTCCAGCCCGCGGCGACGAGTTTCTGGACGTCAGCGTGGCGGTGCCGGGTCCGGTCGGTGATCGGCGTTCGCGGTAGTTCCTGGAGAGGTAGCTGCATCAGCGGTGGTGCCTCCGGGATACTGCCGGTCACCTCGTCGACGCGTTTACGCAGGCAGGCGCGGTGTTGGTGGCAGGTCTTCTCCACGGCGGAGGCGAGGTTTTGGAGCAGGTGCCAGCGGTCTGCGACTTCCACGGCATCGGGCGCCGCTTCCTTGATGGCGCGGGTGTAGGCCGAGGCCCGGTCACGGCAGATGATCTCGGTGCCTGGATGCTCGCGCAGCCAGGCTGCGAAGGTCTCGGAGGTACGGTCGGGCAGAACATCCACGACGTGGCCGGCCTCCACGTCGACGAGGATTGTTCCGTAGGTGCGGCCCCTGCGGAAGGCGAACTCGTCGACACCGAGGACCCGCGGGGCTCGCTCCGGCACCGGCGGAGGAACCAGCAGCTCCAGCAGTCGCGTTCGTCCGGCGGCAAGGTGCATGCGGCGGCACAGCCGTTCACCGGGCCGCCCACCGAGCTCGACCGCAACCTGGCGGAGCCAGGCCTTCAGCCCGAGACTGGAGCGGCGATACCGCTCACTCAGCCCGCTGACCTGCTCGACGAACGTCCGGCGTCGGCACGCGGCCCGGTCACAGAAGAACCGCCGGACCCGCAGCCTGACCAGCAGCTTCTTTCCCGACAATGGCCGCTCGGCAAGAGATCGCTCATAGCAGGAGTGCACCCGCCGAGCCCGGACGCGGCAGCCGGGACATCTGGGCGGCGGACCGCACGCGGCCGCTACCACCACCAACACCTCAGCAGTGAACTCCACTGCCTCCAACCGCACATCGACGTCCGGAAACAGCACATCATCCAGCGAGCAGACCCCCACCACGGAGACATGCCCTGCCGGAACGTTCCCTCACACGGCTGCTGACCTGCGACTTCACGGAACTCCGGCCAGAACCTGGAAAACGGCCAGGGTTGCTCGTGCTCCTCAGGCGCCAGCCATGCAAACAAGGGGTGGGGGGTCCGCCATGGTGTCCTGAGCCCGTTCCGGGGTCTACAGCTGCTCGAAGTGAAACGAGCGGATGAAGCAGTCTCGTGGTTGGCCGATCGCGAAAAGGACGCAGTCGAGGACGGATTGGGCGGTCAGCGGGTCATCTGAGGTCCGGGAGGCATGGTCCCAGGCGGGGTGGAGCGGGTCGCCGTCCGTGAAATCCGGCGGGTAGAGCGATATGACTCGGATGCCCTCGGGGCGGAGCCGATGAGAGAGGACGTCAGCGAAACCGGCCTGGGCGGCCTTGGCTGCGTAGAACGCAGGATGCGCCTGAGACCGGTGGTTCCGGGTTTCCGCTGCTGAGGAGACCATGTTGACCACATCCGCAGCCTCGGAGGCGCGCAGCAAGGGCAGGAAGTGCTTGACCGTCAGCAGGGTGCCGGTGGCTCCGGAAGCGACGGTGTCGATGATCGCTTCGTCGTCGGCGTCCCACAGGTCAGGGCCTTCCAGGTACCTGGCGCCATTGTTGATCAGCACATCAATCCGGCCGGTGTGAGTGGCAACCCCGTCCGCGAAGCCCCGTACGGTGGCTGGGTCAGCCAGATCACAGGCGAACGCATCCACGTGCGCACGGCTGTCGGCCGCCACCTCGTCGGCCACCTTCTGAGCGGCCGCCAGAGTGCGGGCAGATACGAACAGGCGTGCACCCATCCGGCCCGCGTGCAACGCGAACGCCCTCCCGAACCCACGCCCGGCCCCGCCGTCGGCTTCCCCGCCTGTCCGCCCTGCTCCTTGGCTCAAACCCCTGAGAACTGGGTGCTGTCCGAGCTGCCTGGAGCTCACGGGCGGTGAAGACAGGGGGAAGTCATGCCGGACCCGAGGGCCGGAGGCCCCATTGCCGAGCCGCGAAAAGGTACGGGGGCGGCAGTCGGCCGGTCTCGAGGGGGTAGAGAGGGAGGACGGACCACGGTCGGCCGGGCGGGTGGTCAGGTCAGCAGGCGCAGTGAAGTCGCCGCGATGCCCAGTCGTACGCTCTGGCCCCAGGTCAGCTGTAGCGCATCGGCCTCCATGCCGTCGCCGAAGACCACGATCCGGTCCGACTCCACGGTCAGTCGTAGTCCCTGCTGCTGTTCCAGCTGGCCGCAGACCCGTGAGGTTCCGGTCGCGGGCGACGGCCACGCCTCTCGGACGAACCAGAGGAGCCGGCGGTCGCAAGGAGCCGGCAACTGTGCGGTGCTGCCGCGTTCCAGCCACAGGGAGCGCAGCCAGCCGGTGGCGCCGGTGCCGGTGCCGACGAGTACGCCGGAGGACGCCTGCGCCTCGCCCGGGCCCTTCTCGCTGTCGGGGCCCAGGCGGTAGCGGGCCGTCTGGTGTCCGGGCGGGCCCAGGTAGATCTCGTTCAGCGCGAGAAGGCGCTGGGTGTCGTCGGCGACGGCCTCGACCATGGTCAGGTCTTCCGTCCGTCCCCCGGCGGTCGCGGCGCGCAGCAGGGCGGCCGTGTCCGTGGAGCGGTGACGGACCAGGACTCCGGGGTTGCGTCCCGGGTCGGTGTCGATGCCGACCACCGGCTGCCCGGAGAGGTACTTCGCGGTGTTGGCGACCAGGCCGTCCTGCCCGACCACGACCACCACGTCCTCCGGCGCGAACAGGAAGCGGTCCAGGTCCGCCCGTTCCACCTGCGAGCTGCGCCAGGTGAGCGGCACGGCCGCCGCCACCTCGCGCAGCGCGTCCCGGGTCCGGTTGTGGCGGCTGACCACCTCGTCGATCGAGCGGCCCCGGCTGGAGAGGAAGAACGCGGCCTGCCCGTGCGTCCCGTGCCGGCCGATCAGTTCCTCGTACTCGGTCCTGCGGTGCACGAGCACCGCCCGGGGGGCCAGGCTCACGCGTCCGCCCCGGGGTCCGGACGCCCGAGCCTGCTGAGGAGGCCGGTGAGGACGTCCGGGGTGAGCGTGATGCTTTCGACCCGGGGCAGGTTCTCCGCCAGCCGGGTCGCCGCCAGGGCGTACAGCGTGCCCGGGCCGGTCTCGCCGTGCACCTGGAGCCAGGCAGCCTGGGCCTCGGCTCGTGCCGAGCCGGTCTCGCGGGCTGCCGCAGCGTCCGCCCGGGCCAGACGGACCGTGCGGGCCGCCTCCGCCTCGGTCCGTACGCTGTCGGCCGCCGCCTTCTCCTCGGCCTCGCGACGGGAGTTGATGCCCCGCTGCGCGACCAACTCCTCCTCGCGCCGGGCCAGTTCGATCTGACTGGCCAGCTCGTTCTCGGCGATCGCACGCTCGCGCTCGACGGCGACGGCCCGCCGTTCGTAAGTGGCCCGGTCCGCCTCCTGCTGGATCTGCTCGCGGGCCGGCGTGCGCAGGGCGCGCTCCACCTCGGCTTCCGGCCGGATCGCCACGACGCGCACGGCCACGACATCGATGCCGGTGGCCGGAAGTCTGGGCTCGGCGGCGAGACCGGCGGCGACGCTCTGGCGTACGGAGGCGACGCCGTCCACCAAGGCGGCGGCCAGCGGGGTCCGGGCCAGCACGTCCAGCGTGTGCTGCTGCGCGGTCTCGGTGAGGAGGGTGGAGATCTGCTCCAACGGCGCGCCGCGCCAGCTGCCGGTATCCGGATCCACGGAGAAGTCGAGCCGCTCCGCCGCCTCGGCCGGGTCGCTGATCCGGTACGTGACGGTGGCCTGCACGGTGACGTCCTGGAAGTCGGCCGTACGGGCGTGGAACGCCATGGCCAGCTCGCGGTCGTCGACGGGTACTTCGGACAGCGCCGCGGACAGCGACCGGTACCAGAAGCTGAGCCCCCGGCCGTCATGGACGAGCCGGCCGCGCTTGTGGTGGCGGATGTGGGTGGTGGGTGCGGATCGCAGATGACGCCATCCGAAGCGCCGGGTGATGTCGGCCATGGCAAACCCCCTTCATTTCGTCACCATGACGATAACGATCGGTGTTGATATCGTCAAGAGGACGAAAAGCCGAGATCTGCGACTGGCTCTCCGACCCACCACCCACCCGAGCCCCAGGCGATCGAGTCGGGCTACCTCGGGCTGATCGTGACCTTGTATGTGGTTCCGGTTCTTCCGCGGGTGTTCACGGTGACGGTCTGGCCGTGGCCGTCCCACCTGGCGTTGCCGCCTCGCACTGTGACGCGGTAGCCGTTCGGGTAGGTGTCCTTGGGCACGGTGATCTGGGTGGGTCCCTCGGCGCCGTCGCGGGTGCGGAAGGTGAGGGAGTAGGTGCGTGCGGCGGGGTCGTACGCGAAGCCGAGCGGGTCTCCCGCGACGGCCCGCGCGTACGGCTGGATGAGCAGCCTGGCGTTGGGCTTCACTGCGCCCGCCTGGTCGAGGAAGCAGTAGCCGCCGCCCCGGCACCACTGCCACCAGGTCCAGCCACTGGAGAAGCGGTCCAGGGCGGCCGTCATGTGGGTGGCGAACTGGCTCGCGTGCGCCACGTAAGGGTTGCCGCCCCACTCCCCGACGATCACCGGCATGCGGTTACGGGTCGGGTAGTCGCTGATCGCGGCCTCGTAGGCGGGGATGAAGGTGCCGTCGGGGTCGTAGTCGGCGCCGGTTTCCATCGCGGTCTCGTAGAAGTGCGGCGCGTACCCGGCGTGCGGGTCGTCGATGTGGCCCAGCTGAGTGGGGACGCCGAGACCGACGATGACGGTGGGTTCGACGAACACCCACGACTTCTGGTCGACCAGGCGGATCGCCCGCGCAAGGCGGTTCCACATTTCGGTGAGCTCGCCGGCCTCGAAGCGGGCCGCGGCGGCGGGGAGGTCTTCGCCTTCGAGGAACTTCGCGAACGGCTCGTTCATCAGGTCGTAGCCGAGCAGCGCCGGGTGCCGGCCCAGGGCGGAGGCGACCGTCATCCACATGCGGGCGTGCGCGGTGCGGAGGTCGGAGTCCTTGTACAGGTGGTCGAAGGCGGCCTGCACGGATGGCTCGAAGTACTGGGAGAACCAGTCGTCGGGTATCGGCGTGAACGGCAGTCCGTCGTCGCGGGTCGCCCAGTCGGGGACGCCGCGGGAGCCGAAGTGCGGGCCGTACACGTCCTGGTGGGCGTCGAGGATGACCTCGACGTGGTAGCGGTCGGCCCAGTCGAGGATGCGGCGCATCTTGGCGAGGTAACCGCGGTCGTAGTGCCCGGGGGTGGGCTCGAGGTCGTCCCAGAAGAACGCCAGGCGCGCAAGGTTGAAGCCCCGGGCGGCCATGTCCTTGAGGTCGCTCTCGTGGATGTCGGCGAACGCGTCGCCTCCTCGGCTGCGCTTGTCGGCGAGGTTGAAGCCGCGCCACTGCAGGGCGCGGCCTTGGGCATCGGCGATGTAGGTGCGGTCGCCGACCGTGACACGGTCGGGGGCGGGGTCGGGGTGGGCCTGGGCCTGCGTGGGCAGTGCGCCGAGCAGGAGGGCTGCCACGGCGAGGGCGACGGGAGCGAAACGGGAGGTCCGGCGCATGCAGGAGACCCTTTCGAGGGTGGATTCTCGGACGGCGTGCCACTGGCCGGTCGGATGTTACTGATGAGTGCCTCAAGTTCCCATCATTTCGCGGGAGTTGGTGAGACCTCCTCCTTCACGGCCTTCCCCGACTCCCGGAACGCGGGATCGAAGACGTGCCCGCCGAGGAACGCCATGGCGGAAATAAGGAACACCCGGATCGAACATCGGGCCTCGACCGACGCGCGGGGCGCGGTCCGCCGCCGACGCCCGGCAGCGGCGGCGGCAGAAATGGGGCACCGGGAGCGACGTCCGCGCGGCGTGGGCGGGCGGCAGACGACCCCGGCCCGCTACACGCTGGACGAGATCGAAGCCGGGGTATCCGACAGGCTGACGGCAGTCATGGGAGGCACCTGCGGCGGGCCACCCGGGGTGCAGCGGACCTGACTCGACGGCCACAGGATCGGCTTCGCTCCCGGGTCGGTGTGGTACGGCATGGTCCCGGTGTCCGTATGTCGGTCCCGGCGGACGCCAGGGCGGGCGCCCAGCCATGATGTGCGCATGACGGACAGCAACGACAAGCACACCGACTCACCGGCGATCGCCCTGCTCAAGGAGTTGGGAGCCGAGACGACCAAGCACTCTGGCGGAACCCTTCTGACCCACCTGCTGCGCGTCGAGGCGCTGCTCGCCGAGTGGGGCGCACGGCCCGTCCTGCAGACCGCGGCCCTGTGCCACGCCTTCTACGGCACGGACGGGCTGCCCCTGAGCCTCCTGGAACTCTCCGAGCGCGGCCGCCTCGCCGAGGCGATCGGTGAGGAGGCGGAAGAACTCGTCTACTTCTACTCCAGCTGCGACCGCAAGGCCTCCTACCCCAGCCTCGCCGCCCCGGACGAGGCGTCGGTGACCTTCCGGGACCGCTTCACCGGCGAGGAGTTCACCCCGTCCCTGCAGCAGCGCCGCGACTTCGCCGAGCTCACGGTGGCCAACGAGCTGGACCTGGCCAAGGTGAACGCGTCCTTCCGCGAGCGCAACGGGGCGGACCTGCTGGAGCTCTTCACGCGCTGGAGTCCGCTCCTGTCGGAGGCGACCCGCCGAGAGGTGACCGCGGTCCTCGGCTGAACCGCGCGGGCTCGTGGACGGCCCGGATGAGCGGCGGCCCGGCGCGCGAACTCCAGGCCGTGGCACTCGACATCGAACAGCCGGCCGCGACACTGGGCCGGGCCTGGGTGATCGTAGTCCTGTTGGGCTGATCGCCATGGCCGAACCCTACAAATTCGTGATCATGAATCGATTGATCATCCTGCTCATGAGTCAGGCCCCCGCTTGACACAGTGGTCTCACAGCCAGTCCGACCGACTGTGAGATCACCACAAGGGGGAGACGTCATGGATACGGGTATCACCGGAGTTGCCGTCACTGGGCTGGGGGCCACCACACCGCTCGGCGGTGACGCGGAGGCCACCTGGCAGGCGATGCTGCGCGGCGAGAACGGCATCCGCGCCATCGAGGAGGAGTGGGCGGAGTCCCTCCCCGTGCGCATCGCCGGGCGGGTGCGTCAGGAGCCGGCCGAGGTGCTTGACCGGGTGCAGGCGAGGCGCCTGGACCGCTGCGAGCAGCTCGCGCTGGTGGCCGCCCGCGAGGCGTGGGCGGACGCGGGGCGGCCGCAGGTGGATCCGGAGCGGCTCGCCGTCGTCGTCGGCACCGGGACCGGCGGGGCGCTGACCCTGCTCGGGCAGGACGACGTCCTGGAGGCGTCCGGCGTGCGCAAGGTCTCCCCGCACACGGTTCCGATGCTGATGGCCAACGGCCCGGCGGCCTGGGTGTCCATCGAGCTGGGCGCGCGCGGCGGCGCGCACACCCCGGTCAGTGCCTGCGCCTCCGGCGGGGAAGCCCTCTCGCTCGCCCTGGACCTGATCCGGCTCGGACGGGCCGACGTGGTGGTGGCCGGCGGTACCGAGGCCTGCGTGCACCCGCTGCCGCTGGCCGGGTTCGCCCAGGCCAAGGCCCACTCGACGCGCAACGACGACCCGGCGGCGGCCTCCCGCCCCTTCGACACCGGCCGCGACGGTTTCGTCATCGGCGAGGGGGCGGGGCTGGTGGTCCTGGAGCGGGCGGAGTTCGCGGCCGCGCGCGGGGCACGGGTGTACGCGCGGCTGGCGGGGGCAGGGGTGACCTCCGACGCACACCACATCACCGCCGCCCACGCGCCGGGACAGGTACGCGCGATCCGGACGGCGCTGGCCTCGGCCGGGCTCGCCCCCGCCGACGTCGCACTCGTGCACGCGCATGCGACGTCGACGCAGGCGGGCGACCTGGTGGAGGCGCGGTCGATCGCCGAGGCGCTGGGCACGCACGCCGCAGTGACGGCGACCAAGTCCATGACGGGGCACCTGTTCGGGGCGGCGGGCGCGGTGGGGGCCATCGCGGCGGTGCGGGCGGTGTACGAGGGGGTGGTCCCGCCGACCCGCAACCTGGAGTCCCCGGACCCGGGGATCGGCCTGGACCTGGTCGCGGGCGGCCCCCGCCGGATGCCGGTGCCCGCCGCCTTGGCGAACGCCTTCGGCTTCGGCGGCCACAACACCGCCCTGCTCTTCACCTCCGCCTGACCGCATCCCCGGCCAGGGCCCGCCCGGGGCGCCGCCCGCCACGGCAGCGCCCGTCGTCTCACGGGCCCGCGTTGAGCTCCGCGACGATCGATGCGGGGGTGTGGCCGCTGCCGTCGGACAGGCGGTGGAAGTCGACGGAGACGAAGTTGGGACTGCGGCCCCCGGTCGCGGTCCGGCACTGCTCCGCGATGCGGTTCCGGAGCTTGGCGCCATTGTCCAGGGCTGCCGTGAGGACCGTGGGTACGTTGCGGTGGTGGCTCATCGTGAACAGCCTGCGAAATCCGGGCTCCTGCCGGTCGAGGGGCACATCGGGCCAGCGGGTGACGCATGCGAGGTCGTTGCCCAGGTCGCCGAGGCTCCAGTAGTTGCTCACCGTCCAGGACCTGTCGTACATGACGCCCAGGTGCTCGCGGTCGGACCTGTCCGAGAAGACCAGCAGGCGCTTGCCCGCGGTGACGAGGTCGGCCACCTTCGGCCAGCCATTCTGCCGGACGCCCCACTCGTCCGGCCGGAACAGCAGCTCGTCGATCCCGCGTACCCTGCCGAGGGACTGCCGGAGCTGCTCGGCGCTGACGTAGTCCTCGAGGAAGAGGGTCACCACCTCCTGCGGATGGGAGGCCAGGAAGTCCACCACGGTCTGCACGGTGCCGTGGAAGGACTGCCTCGGCAGCGCGTACGTGGCTCCGGCGAAGGTCTTGCAGTCGCCGTGGCACAGGTACACGTCGCTCGGGTAGCAGTCGCTGCCGAAGCTGATGACGCACAGCCAGGTGCTGTGCTCGTACCAGTGGGTGTCCAGGCTCAGGCCGCGGACCCCGTTGTCGAGCTGGGCGCGCACCGACTCGGACTGGTTCACCGAACTCCAGCGCGAGTCCTCGTAGTTGGTGAAGGCGTTGTGGGTGGTCAGGAAGGAGACCTCGTCGAGCCGGCGGTCGCCCCACCGGGCGTTGGCCTCGGCCGCCCGTGGGGCGGCGGGGGAGGGGTGAGGGGGTTTGGCCGCGGCGGTGCCCGGTGCGCCGAGGAGGGCCAGCAGGAAGAGGCACACCAGGAGACGGAGGCCGGTTCTTCGCGCCGGTGAGGTGCCGGAACGCCTCTGGGCCACACCCGTGTAAGTCGTGTCCATGTCAACCATGCCCGGGAGCGTAGCGCGCCCCGCGACGACACGCCGCCCCTCGGACGGCACCGGCCGAATCCGGCCGCTGCTGCGGGCCGACGCCAGCGGACACCCCGGCGACGGCCTCCCGATGGCCCGACGAGGTTCGGGCGCGCCGCTCCCGGGCCGGCTCAGGCACTCGATCCTGGACGCCTCCGTCCAGAAACCCCCGCTACTCCCGCGAACGACCTCCTCGACTGGATCGAGCAGGTCCACAACAGCGACTTGCCGTCGCGCAGCAGTCAGCCCGCGGACTCCTCCATGACGAGGACGCTGTCGTCGCCGGCCTCTCCTCAATCTGGAGCAGGTCAGATCAGCGCGGGTCGGTCAGCGTCAGACCCAGCAGGTCCTCGAGTCGGGAGACCGTCTGCTCGGGCTGCAGCGCCTGCACTCCCGCGAAGCCCAGCTCCTCAGCTGCCCGCACGTACTCCTCGGTGTCGTCGACGAATACGCACTCGTCGGCCGACAGGCCCAGGAGCTTCAGCATGACCTCGAAAAGCTCCGGATCGGGCTTGCGCATCCCGTGGCATTCGGAGATGACCACACCGTGATAGAGGGCTTCGAGCTCATAGCCGTCATAGAGGTTCCAGGGGGTAAGCCCCACCGAGTTGGACAGGATGCCGACCCTGATCCCGGCCCGCTTTGCCGCGGCGGCCGCGTCGATCAAGGTCTGCTCAGGCCGCAGGTCGGCGAAGATCCGGCCCATCAGATTGTCCGGCGAGACGCCGAGTTTGGGGGCGGCTGCCTCGTTCCATTCGGTCTGGGTGATCGCACCGCGCTCCAGCGCGCGGGTGAGCCGAACACCTTCCGCGTCCATGTACAGCGCCTTGATACACGCCCCCTGCGCCAGCCCCTCGCGCTGCTCGAAGGCCAGCACGGCTGGCAGCAGCGGAGTGGTGAGCACCCCGCCGAAATCGAGGACGAGGCCGGTGCGGTGAGACATCAGAGAACTCCAGCAGGGTGAGGATCGGGTGAAGGGCGGGAAGGCGGGGATGCGGGACGGTGTACGTCGCGGACTTGTTCCAGGGCGGCCGGCAGATAGGCGGCCCGCTTGGTGTCGTCCTCGGGGGGAAAGCCGCTGGGGCCGGGCGCGGACGAGGCCATGCTGGTGCTCCTGATAGGTCTCGACTGGGCGGTCACGTATGTATAGAGGGACTGACCGGCATGCAGGCATTCGGTGGCGGCCACCACACCAGAGGAGTCCGGACTCCCGGAAGTTGATCTCTCGTGGAAACGTATCACCGGCCCTCCGAGCACTTCCCACAGGTATCTGCGGGCGGCCTCCTCGCGGTCGCCACCTGCGGAAAGCGACGCACCCCGCAACCGGAGAGACTTCGACTGCGGTGGCGCAGACGGCCCTTGGCAGCGAGGTCGCCGGCGCCGTTCGATGCGAGATTGGGAGTCGCGCGTTCGTGCGAACAGGTGATTCCCACGAGAACGGGAGGGAGCTGGCGCGCGCCTTCCCCCGGGCGCTTCTGTCACTGCCCGGACCGGTTGGCGAGGGACTGTTGAGAGGCGGTCGGTGGTGCGAATAGTGCCTGGACTGTTTCGGCGGCCGTTTCGCGCAGCCAGGTGTGGGCACGGTCGTCGTCATAGCGCTGGTGCCACAGCAGGTACAGGGGGACGTCGGGCAACTGGAGTGGCAGCGGCAGTGTGACCAGGCCGAGTTGGTCCCGTGCCGTGAGGGTCACCGCGTCGGGAAGGGTGACGACCAGGTCGGTGCCGAGCGCGAGTTGCAGAGCGAAGGCGGCGGTGGGGCCGGCGGCGACGACGCGCCGTTCGAGGCCGCGTGTGGTCAGGGCGTCGTCGATATGGTCGCGCAGGCGTCCGCGCCGCGAGACGGTGAGGTGTTCGGCGGCCGCGTAGCGCTCGACGCTCAGCGGGCCTTCGGTGAGCGGGTGGCCCGGGCGGACGGCGACGACGAGCCGGTCCCTGCCGACGAGGCGGTGGCGGATGTCGGGGAGCGTCGGCCGGCTGGAGCTGGATTCGAGGTCGACCTCACCCCGGCGCAGCTCTGCGTCGTCCGTCCCAGGTTCGGCGGGCAGGCGCAGCTGGACACCAGGGGCCTGGCGGCGGACGGCGGTGATCAGGGCGGTTCCGCAAGCGGCGGTCAGGGCGTCGTGCCAGCGCACGGTGAACACGCGCTCCAGGGTCGCCAGGTCGAGTTCCTGCTGCGTGGACAGAAGTTGGTGGGCCTGCTGCACGAGGGCGTGGACCTGGTCGCGTATGGCCAGCGCGCGGGTGGTGGGGACCATGCTGCGGCCGGTGCGGACCAGGATCTGATCGCCGGTCGCCTTGCGGATGCGGCCCAGTGAGCGGCTCATCGCCGGCGGGGTGACGTGGAGGCGGGTTGCGGCGCCGGCGACGCTGCCCTCTTCCAGCAGGGCGTCCAGGGCGGTGAGCAGGTTCAGATCCAGTTGCATGAGAGTAACTCTACGAGTGAAAAGCATGCACTTGTTGTTAACAAACAGGGGGCCTAACTTCGAAGTGCGGGTGCGGCACAAGCCGCCCGCATCGACCGAACCCAAGGAAGCCCGCCATGAGCACAGCCATGCCTTTCGACGCCGACACGACACTCATGTCCGACGTGACCGCAGCGGTGAAGGCCGCCGGCCTCACGCTGCGCGACCGCTACACCTCGCACGCCCGGGGCGTGAGCCTCGACGAGGTCGTCGAGGAGATCCACGCCAACGACGACGCGGTGCTGGACGTACTGCGCGAACCGCTCCTGCGGGCCCGGCAGGGGTCGCAGTGGGCCGAGGACGAGCTGGCCGGCGGCGCGCTGCCGCCCGGGGAGTGGTGGGTCGTCGACCCCGCCGAGGGCAACATCAACCACGTTCACGGCATGGAGGACTGGGCCGTCACCGCCACCCTGGTCCGCGACAACCAGCCGGTACTCACCGTCGTCCACCTGCCGCTGACCGGCGACACCTACACCGCCGTCGCCGGCGGAGGTGCCCGCCTCAACGACCGACCGCTGAAGGTGTCCGCCAAGACCGATCTGGGCGCCGCGCTCATCGGCACCGGTCAGGCCAAACCAGGCGAGGACGAGCGCACCTTCCGGCGGATCGGTGACTCCGTCACCGCCATGCTCATCAACGGCCTCGTCGTGCGCGTGTCCGTTCCCGCCACGATGCAGCTCATCCATGTCGCCGCCGGACGCATGGACGCGTTCTGGCAGTTCTCCGACGTCCGCTCCGGCCTGGTCGCCGGCGCCCTGCTGGTCTCCGAGGCCGGAGGCACCGTCACCGACCTGGCCGGCGAACCCTGGAACACCGGGAGCCGCGACTTCCTGGCCGCCGCGCCCGGCATCCACGCCACAGCCCTCAAGGTCCTCTCACCGATCGCCTGACCGGGCACCTCCTCCCTTCCCACCCCAAACCGCAAGGAGCACCACCTCATGGCAAGCATCGGCATCCTGGGCGCCGGCCGCGTCGGCGCCAACCTCGCCGGCAAGCTCTCCTCGGCCGGACACCACGTCATCCTCGGCCGCCGGAGCCCGACGCAAGGGACCACAGCGGCCGCCGAAGGCACAGGCCCCCGCGTCTCCTTCGCCGACCAGCGCACCACCGCCCGCACGGCGGACATCGTGATCAACGCAACGCCCGGCGACAGCTCCCTGGACCGCCTGTCCGGCCTGCGAACCGAACTCGCCGGCAAGATCCTCGTCGACGTCTCCAACGCCACCCGCGACGCCGGTGACGGCCTGCCCGGAGACCTGTGCTATCCCGGCAGCAGCCTCGCCGAGAAGCTCCAGGCCGCCCTCCCCGACACCCACGTGGTCAAGACCCTCAACACCATGCTGTTCATGGTCATGACCGCTCCCGAAACACTGGCCACCCCACCGACCGTCTATGTCTCGGGCGACGACGAACACGCGAAGAGGACGGTCACCGGCCTGCTCGGCGACCTGGGCTGGCGGCCCGAACGGATCGAGGACCTTGGCGACATCACCACAGCGCGCGCCACCGAAGCCATGATCCTGGTCGTGCCCCACATCCTGCGCCGACAGGGCTTCAAGCCCTTCGCAGTCTCCCTCGCCCGCTGACCCCACCAGGCTCATACCAGGCAGCTGAGCGCCGGCACGGACAACGGCCGCTGGGCTGCAAGTGACGCACGAACCCAGGTTCGGGCTCAAGTCCTGTGGGGCCGTGACTGAGGGTGACCGGCCATAACAGCGGGGCTCCGTACCGGTCGACGATCAGAGGGTGCTTGGAGCCGGGACGGGCCCGGTCGACGGGTGAGGGGCCGACGTGTTCCCCCCTTTGAATGCCCGGGCGTGCGACCCGTCCACGGCGTGGTCGTCCAGATCCACCAGGTCTGCACGGCGCCGCTCGGTCAGCAGGGCCGCGTGCAGACGCGGCCACGCGCGCCGGCCCCGGTCCAGTCCCGCTCCGCAACGGCAGCAGCGGAGCCACCCGATCCCACAGGTCGTCAGGAACAAGATCGGCAGGCACTCCGGCACCTTGCCTGTGGTGATCACTGAACGGAAAGCCCGAAGCTCAACTCATTCTCAAACGAGCAGTTTGCCGCATTGCCATCGAGTTACGAGCGTTTGTACGCCGTGCCATCGACGATGAGCAGACCCTTGTACTCGAAGGCCCTGCCCGATGGGGTCTCGCCGTAGTGGAAGCGGCGGACGTCGCGTTCCTTGCCGGTGGCGGCGTCGAGGAGGTAGAGGTGCGTTTCCAGCCCTATGCCATTGCCTCCGCCGACCACGGTCAGCCTCCCGTCCTGGAGGTGGAAGGCCTCGCCATCGGTGTCGAGGTCGCTCTTCCACGCCTGCCGGCCGGTGGCCAGGTCGTACGCGACGACGTCCCCCCGGTAGCCGACCTTCCCCACGTAGCTGCTGTCGAAGGTGTAGAGCCTGGTGTCGTCCACTGCCATCCAGCTGCTGGAGCCTGTGGACGCGATGGGCGGGTTGGGCCTGCCGTCCCTGCTGAAGGAGTGCAGGAGGCGGACGCCGTTCACGATCAGCGGGTCGGCGGAGACGAGGAGCGCTCCGCTTTCGCCCCACGTGGCCGGCTCACGGTCGCCCGTCGGGGTGGACCACAGGAGAGCGCCGGTGGTCGGGTCGAAGGCGGCCGCCCGCAGTTCGGCATCCTTGGGGATCGCGTTCGGTTCCTTCTTCGAGCCACCGCAGGCGAGGAGGGCGCCGACGTGCCGCACGGCCGGCAGGGCATGGGCGGGGACGCAGTCGGGGGGAACGGCCGCGGTCCAGCGGGGCGTGCCGGTGCGTACGTCGACGGCGCGCAGTCCCTGGTGGATGAGCACGGCGAGACCGCCGCCCGCGGTCACCAGGGCGCGCTCGTGGTCGCTCAACTTCCTCTCGCGGGACGCGGCCGGGACCGAGGTGCGCCAGATCTCGCGGCCGTTCTTCATGTCGACCGCTGCGAGGGTGGTGCACAACTGCCGCTTGTCCGAGGCGGGCCGGTTCTCGTCGTCGCGCGTGACGACCATGACGGATCGGTCTACGTCGGCCCCGGCCGCACAGATCTTGGTGCTACCCGGCGGCCGGTACTCCCAGACCTGTTTGCCGGTCCCGGCGTCGTGGCCGGTTGCCGCGCTGTACCCGCTCCGCACCAACGTGTCGCCGGCCAGCCAGGCCCCGTCGCCCTCGTACGGACTGTCCCACTTGGCCCGCTCGGTGGCCTTGTCGTCCGCGGGGGCCTCCCAAACCGTGGCCATCGAGTCGCCGGGGAACCGGCCCGCGATGACGACGGAAGCGACGGTGACGGTGCAGACCAGGGCCACGAGCGCACCACCCCGTATCAGGGTGCGCCTGGTCCGTTCTCTGCGCGCGGGCGAATCGTCGTTCGGCTCGTCGTCGTTCGATCGCGTCGTTCGTGTGGTCATGCTCGCTACCCCCCTTGGCGTGACGCCGCCGGTCGGCAGACGGGCGTCACGCGGTTCTCCAGCGCGATGATCATAGGTGTGGGTCCGAGGGGTTGTGGCAGTGATGTTCCTTCATGCCCCGCACCGGGTCGGCGTCAGCGAGGGGCGGGGTGACCTCGGGGCCGGCCGTGGGCGGCGTCGTCGACCTGGCCGGGCCCTGACAGTCGAGGCGTCGGACTCGCCTTCGCCGCAGCCGTTTCACGTGTCGGAAGCCCGCGGCCGCCCGGGGCCCGCGACCCTCGACCTGCGCATGAGGACGCGGAGGCCCAGCCGGCAGGCTGCCTACTGCCAGCCCATGTTGGCCTGCGCCGTGACGGTGGGGGCGGACTGGGCAGGCGCGGCGGTTGCCGTTGCGGCGCCGAACAGGGGGGCGAGGGCGGCGAGCGTGAGGACCGCGGCAACCTGGGCGATACGCTTGCGAATCATGGGGTTCTTCCGTTCCTGAGCGTTGACGGCAAGGCGGACGGGTGTCCTGAACCGGTCGCGCCCCGCGGTGGCGCTTTCCGGTCCCAGTGCCTTCGGGATCGGTGTCCGTTCGGGCAAGAACCACTATCGACGCAGGTCAGAGCGGGTGGAAGGGCTGGCGAGTGGACGGAAACGGCAGCGGCCGTTTGTGTCCACGTGCCGTTGGGGTCAGTCGATGACGAGGAGCGGGACCTCGGCGCGCACGAGAGTCCAGCCCGCCAGCTCGGGGTGGATCTCCAGCAGCCGGGCGCAAACGGCCGCCGCGTTCGCCTCTGCCTGGGCCAGCGAGCCGGCCATAAGGAAGAGGCCCAGCACCGGCGCCGAGGGCACGTCACCGTGCACGCTGACGTGCTCGACGCCGTCCTCGGGACGGGTGGACTCGTAGACAAGGGCACGCAGGTCGGACGGTAGTTCGCCGCCCTGGGCCGACGGTTCCAAGCGCGCGTGTACGAGGTACATGGGTCCTCCTTCTGCATCCCGCCGCGGGCATATGATGATCTTTTTTATGCTGAAGATGAGCATGTTTTGGGGGAACTTAGTGCTGTCTGCACTGGGGCTTGACGCAACGGCGGAGGCCGTCTATCGAGCCATGCTGGCTGATCCGGGGGGCGGGGTCGCGGCCCTGGCCGCCCGCGTCGGCACGACGGAACAACAGGTACGCGACGGACTCGACGCCCTCAGCGAGCTCGCGCTGGTCCGGCCCTCGGCCGAGACCGGAGGGCTGCGCGCGGTCTCGCCGGACCTCGGGATGGAAGTCCTGATGGCCCGCCAGCAGGCCGAGATCGCCGCCCAACAGCAGCGGCTGGAGGCCTCGCGGGCGGTCGCCGCCCAGTTGATCGCCGAGTACGCCGACCTGCGGCCGGCCACCGTCAGCCCGGGAGTCGAGCAGTTGATCGGCCTGGACCAGATCCGGGACCGCCTCACACGTCTGACCCGTGAAGTCCGCCACGAAGTCATGACGTTCGCACCCGGAGGGCCCCAGACGGAGGGGAACATCGCCGCGTCGCGACCACTGGACGCCGAGCTCCTGGGGCGCGGGGTGCGCACCAGGGTGGTGTACCTGGACAGTGTCCGCCACCACAGGCCGACCGTGGAGTACGCGCGCTGGACCGCCTCGTTGGGCGGCCAGGTCCGCACCGTGGCCTCCCTGCCCACTCGGCTGATCATCGTGGACCGGTCGACCGCGGTGATACCCGTGAGCAGTGAGGACAGCGCGGGCGGCGCTGTGGTACTGACCGGGCAGGGAACGCTGACCGCGCTGTGCGCGCTGTACGAGAGTGTGTGGGCTGTGGCGCAGCCGCTCGGTGAGGCCCCTGTCCGGGACGGTCACGGCTTGAGTGCGCAGGAGGCCACCGTCATCTCCTTGCTCTCCGAGGGGCACACGGACGAGACGATCGCCAAGCGGCTGGGGGTGTCCACGCGTACGGCCCGGCGGATCGCGAACGATCTCATGGAACGGCTGGGCGCGCGCAGCAGGTTCGAGGCGGGTGTCCGGGCGGTCCAGCACGGATGGCTGCCCGCGCAACCGGGCTGAGTCCGCCTCGCCGGGGACCCTCGCGACCGGCCTGTGCGAGGGCTCCTCGGATGACGCGGCGCCCTTGCCATGGCGGTGGTGTGGTTCCGAGCCCGGGTGGGGCGCTGCCGTCCACGTGGCCGGCCGGAGCGATCGCCCTGGCCGGCCGGCGAAGGGGGTCCGGCGGGCGCCGCCGTATGCGCGTTGTCGTCACAGAGCCGAGTGTTTCCGCTTCCCGACGCCTGCGGAAGTTGAGGGTGCTGGCATGAAGGGGCCTGGGCCGCAAGCGTCCAGTGCATCGGCTGTCCTCTGGTCTCGCCCCCAATGCCCCCATGCCCTTGCGAGGGTGAGGAGCGTCCCGGCGTGTGCCGCTCTTCTGCCGGCCGTCGACGCCTCCCGACCCTTGTTCGATTCGGTCTGCCCCTTCTGCGGGATGGAGCACGTCTGCGGTGGTCCGTACCCGCTGACGACTTCCCGGCCGGCTGACGACTTCGTGATGCGGGCCGAGGTGCAGCCACAGCACGTGCTGCCCGCAAGGTGCCGCTGGAAGCGCACCCGGGCCGGATCGGGTCAGGGACGCTTCCGTCCATCCGAATCCCCTTCCCTTCACCTTCGCGGTGCGCCGAAAGTGGTGATCGCCGCCAGGGAGCGAAACGTGAACCCGGCCGGCGCCACCGGAGAACACGTCGCCACAGGACGTGATCCCAGAGTCCGACGCGGCATACCGGGTGCGGACCACCGACCACGACAGTCCGTCAGGCCGGGAGAACGTCCTGGTCGGGATCAGCGCACTAGAAGGGAGTCGTGATGGCACAGCGTTCACGACAATTCAGCAGACGTCAGATACTCGCCGCTTTCGCCGGCGTGGCAGCCGGTTGCGCGTTGCCGAACTGCACGGTGCTCAGCCGGCCCGCATACGCGGCGGAGGGGACCGGAGCCGCCCCTCTGCCCAAGGGATCCGGTCTGCCTGATACCGAACGCGGCAGGGTCGTCTGGGCGTACAGAACGGGCGGCCGCGCCGTTCGCACCGCTGCCGCCGCGGCTCTGGTGGGAAGTGCGGCGGACATCCGGGCGTTCCTCGACGAGAGGCTGCCCGCGGCCAGGGCCGAGGACAACAGGTTCACGCTCACGCAGTCTCTGGTGATGGCGGGCAGGGCGACTCGCGAAAGCATCGGCACGGCCCTGTCCGGCGGAACGGCGGCGGTCGAGGCCTACCTCCAGGGCGGATTCCAGACCACGGTGCGCGAGGACCTCAGGGTGGCCGTGACCACGGTCATGGCGCACGGTGCCCGTGCCGTGAAGCGTGAGGGATCCGCTGCCCTGGAGGCCGGGTCGGACTTCGCGTTGCGTGCCTTCCTGAGCGGCGGACAGTTCACCGCCAAGGAAGAGGACGAGCGTGTGCAGGTGACGTCCATCCTCGTGACGGCGTCGCCGCAGGTGCGGGAGTACGCCAAGCGGGCACTGGACGACGGGACGCCGAGGGCGATCCGGTGGTTCCTGGAGACGGGCCAGTACATCGCCCGGGCCCGTGACGAGGAGACCGCGACCATTCAGCAGCTGGTCAAGGTCGTGGAGGCCGAGGGGCAACGCGCCGGCCGGAAGACCGACGAGGCCATCGAGCTGTCCCAGCAGGCGGTCAAGGCTGCCGAGAGCGCGAAGAAGGCGGCGCTGGAGGCCAAGGCCGAGGCCGAGGCCGCCGAGCACGACGTCCAGCGCTCTGCCAGGGCCGCGAACAAGGCGGCACAGGCAGCCAGGGGCGCGGCAGCAGCCGCGGCGACTGCGGTCTCGGCCTCGCGTACGGCGCAGGCCGCAGCCCAGCGTTCGGTGGCGGCCGCGCAGGCCGCAGCGGCCGCGGCCGCTGCGGCGGGACGCGCCGCGGCTCGGGCGTACCAGGCCGCGATCGGTGCCTCCAAGGACGCGTCGATGGCGGACGCGGCCCGAGCGGCGGCGCAGGCCGCGACGGCGATGGTCAACTTCGTCCGCACCGTGGCGCAGAAGGCCGACCTCGCGGCCCAGGCTGCCGACGCGGCCGACGCAGCGGGCGCCGCTGCCGCCGGTTCGGCGGTCGAGGCCGCCGCCGCCGCTCGGGCATCGGCCGACGCGGCCGCGGCGTCCGGCGCCGCGCAGTCCGAGGCCGCCGCCGCGCAGCGGGAGGCCGCCGTGGCGGAGGCCGCCGCGGCCAGGGCGACGTATGCCGCGGGCAAGTCGCGGACCTTGGCCGGAGAGGCGGCCGCTGCCGCCCGCCTGGCGCGCGACGCGGCCAACAGCGCCGCCGATCACGCCGCGAAGGCGGCCGCGGCGGCTCTGGAGGCGGCCAACCACGCCGGCCAGGCGGTCGACTACGCCAACCGGTCGACGGCAGCCGCCGACGCGGCCGTCGAGGCGGCGAACAAGGCTGCCGAGGCGGTCGACAAGGCACGCGCGGTCGAGCAGACGGCTCGTGCGGCCGAGACCGACAGGCTGGCCGAGGAGACCGCCGAGGCGATCGAGCAGGCGCGGCTCGCGGCGAAAGCGGAGACGGACCAGCTCGAACGGTACAACCGGGAGCGGACGCAGGAAGCGCGTCTGTCCCAGGAACTGCTCGCGCTCATCGCGTCCTCGGAGTCGGCGCTGAAGGGCGGCAGGACCGCGGAGGCCGTGGCGGCCGGGCGCAAGGCGGCGATCCAGCTCATCGACCGGTCCGGCACATGGACCCGGGAGGCCGCGGAGTTCGCGCTGGCCGGCTCGGACGAGGACGTCGTCCACTGGATCGACGCCGACCGTCTCATCGCTCTGCAGCAGGACAACGTCGAGAACGTCGCGGCCATGGCGGCGATCTCGACGAAGAAGGTGACGCTGGCCGCCGCCGAGGTGCTCAAGACCGAGGACGCCGCGAAAGTCAGGACGTTCCTGGAGAGCGGGTCGATCGAGGCGGCCAAGGAGGACAACCGGGTCGAGGTGACAACGGTCCTGGCCGACAACACCATCGGCTCCGCGGAGCGACGTGCGGCCGTGGCCGCGCTGGAGAAGGACACCGCCCAGGCTCTGCACGTCTTCCTGCACGTCGAGCGTGCCGCGGCCGTCCGCGAGGACGACCGGGTGAAGGCCACGACCCTCCTGGCGAACGGGGGCCCCTACGTCAAGGCGGCCGCCAAGATCGCGCTCGAAGGTGACGCGCACATGCTGCGCCAGTTCATCGCCACCACGCAGTACGAGTTCGCACGGATCGACCACGACCACGCCACGCACATCAGCGCGATCCGGGCGATGATCGCGGGCGCGGCCAAGGTGGCCCAGGAAGCGCAGGAGAACGCTTCACGGGCGTCCGAGGCGGCGGCCCTCGCACGCGACGCCGCCCAGAAGGCGGGCGAGTGGGCCGAGCGCGCCAAGGGCTATGCCGCGGCCGCCAAGCTGTCCGCGGAGGAAGCGCGCAAGAACGCCGAGGCCGCCGAAGGGTCCGCAGCCGCTGCCGCGCGCTCCGCCGAGACCGCACGTCAGGCGGCTGCCGCGGCACGCAAGGCGAGCAGCGTGGCGCGGAGCGCGGCGACCCGCGCCGTACGGTCCGCCACTGAGGCCGCTTCCTACGCCGCGGCTGCCGCGGCCTCGGCCTCGGCGGCCCGCCAGGCATCGCTCGCCGCCGGAGAGAGCGCCGGCGCGGCCGCGCAGGCGGCGTTGCAGGCCAAGCAGCTCGTCATCGAGGCCGCGAGGCGCGAGGCGATCCAGAAGGCGCTGGACAACGCGAAGGTTCCCATCAACCCGGCCGAGGGCGGCCTTCCGGCAGGTGCCGAGAGCTGCCTGACGCCGTTCGGCAGCCCCATCGAGTCGGGCAACAGCACCAGCCCGTGGGAGTTGGGCTGGAGCTGGCTGACCGGAAAGGGCCCCCGGTCGCAGTGCTTCGGCCCGAACGACGACTTCACCCGCATCTACCGTGAGCACAAGCGCACACAGGAGGCGATGGCCTTCTTCGCAGACCGTACGCGTACGGGGAACTACGAACTCGGCCGCACACTCAGGTTCGACTACTCGCTCGGCGGCTACGACGGGGCGTGGAAGTACCTTCAGGACTACGGGACGCTCACCACGGCCGGTCTCACGGGCAACCTCGCGTACACGTTCCTGGGCTCCCACCAGGTCCGGATGACGCCCATCCGCAAGAACGCCGACGGCTCCGTCGTGTGGCGGTACACCGCGTACAACGAGTCGGACATCGAGTCCGCGACCCACCCCCCGGTCATCGGATACACGGACTGGTGGAGCGACAACGTCGGTTCCGTGATCGACAAGATCATCGGCGACTCCGGTCCGATGTCGCCCAAGACCCAGGTCATCGAGTTCGACGTCACGCTGGGACCGTGATGCGCGGGAGGGCGAGAGCCGGGCGGCTTGCCGCCTGCCTGGCGGCTGCCGAGCTGCGGCTCGATTCCGACGGAAGGTTCTCGGCCACCGACGTGGTGACGGACGGGTTCTCCGCCCCCGCCGACTTCAGTGGCCGATGGGAGTGGCTCGATGAGCAAGCGTCCAGCGACTTCATCTACCTGTCGGTCGAGAACGGCGGGCTCGGCACGACCGCCGGCATCCGCCGAGCGAATCCGCGATCGGCGGATGCCCTTCGGATCACCGGAGCGGAGAACCCCTCCCACCAGCCTTTTTTGATTGATCTCTATTTCTAGGACGGTTAGGACTGTGATGAAGTCACGCAACGCATGGACGCGCATTCTGGGGACCGCGGCCGCAGCCGGTGTTCTGGCATGGGCCGTGACGGCCGGAGGCCAGCCCTCCGAAGCCACCGCCATCGGGCCCGTCGCCGACGCGGGACCCGGATTTGCCATCGAGGACTACAACTACCCGAACGCCGACAAGATCCTGGCCGAACAGGGCATCGTCCTCAAGCGAGGTGACGGCCACATCGTGCTCGCCAACTGCGGAAGCGAGGAGAACCTCCTCAAGTTCCTGGCCCGCGATCGGGCGGACGTGTGCTTCAAGGTCACCGGCGACGAGGGCTTCCTGACTTTGGAGATCAAGTCGGTGCACGGGGTGCGGACCGCCGATTCCGGCAACACGCACCTGGCGATGACCGCCGAGGGCGACGACCGCGTCGAATACGACATCCCCGCAAAGACCTGGGAAGGGGTCGGCGAGTCCGTGGACGGTCGCGAGCACGTGCTGGTCGAGATCCGAGTCACCAAGTAGCCCACGCCGCCTTGCAATAGAGAATCGCGGCCCGGTCGCCGCTTGATGTGGAGACGCTCGACACTCCGCACCGGCGTCTCGACCGATGGCTTTCCCCTCAAGGGCCACCATCGCCAGACGGCACCGGGCCGCGCACAGCACGACCGAACTCTGGCGTATACGCCCACCGAATCCTGTTCCTGAAGGAAATCGCACATGTCTGCACACCGTCCCCGCACCGCGCGGATATCGGGCCTGCTCGTCACCACGACCGCGGTCGCCGCGGGCCTCGTTCCCGCCGGCTCCGCCCAAGCCGTCTCCGGCCCGGAGGCGGCGGCCGGCCAGCACACCTCTGTCGTCAAGCTGAACATCGGCGACGAGGCGAACCTCCGCGGATGCACCGGCTCCCTCGTCGACGCCTCCTGGGTCCTGACCGCCGCGAGCTGCTTCGCCGCGACGCCTGGTACTGCGGTGCCGGCCGGTGCGCCCGCGCTGAAGACCACCGTGACCCTCAGCGACGGCAAGCGCGTCGAGGTGGCCGAGCTGGTCCCGCGCACCGACCGGGATGTCGTCCTGGCCCGCCTCACCACTCCCGCCGCCGGCGCCGCGGGCATCACTCAGGCGAGCGCTGCCCCGGCAGCCGGCGCCGACCTGACCGCCGTGGGCTTCGGACGGACCCGGACCGAGTGGGCGCCCGGCAAGGCCCACACCGGCGCGTTCACCCTCAACACGTCCGACGCCACCACCCTGACCATCACCGGGAAGGGTACCGACGTCATCTGCAAGGGCGACACCGGCGGCCCGCTGCTGAACGCGGCCGGTGAACTGGTCGGCATCAACAGCCGCTCCTGGCAGGGCGGCTGCCTGGCCACCGACCCCGCGGAAACCCGAACCGGCGCCATCGCGGCCCGTACCGACGGGCTGCGTGAGTGGATCGACGGGGTCCGGGCCGCGACGCCGGGCTGGCAGACCAAGGCTCTCGTGCAGTCCGGCACCAGCCTCTACCAGGGCGTCCGGCTGTCCGACGGCTCCTGGACCGGATACGCCGACGTCCAGAGCAAGGCCAGCGACCTGGGCGGGATCCGCAGCTCCGCCGCCGCCGGCATCAACGGTGACACCCACGTACTGGCCATCAGCAACAGCGGTGGGCTCTTCCACACCATCCGCAAGCAGGACGGCACCTGGAGCAGCTTCGGGGACGTGTTCTCCGTGGCCAACGCCCTCGGCAGCCTCACCCAGGTCTCCGCTGTCTCCATCGGTCACGACCTCCACGTCGTCGCCGTCGCCGACGGCAAGGCCTTCCACACCGTCCGCACCGGTGCGGGCAACTGGACCCCCTTCCGCCAGATCAACGGTTCCCTCACCAACGTGACCGCCGCGGCGACCGCCAGCGTCCGCGGTGAGCTCCAGGTCGGTCTCATCAGCGGCGGCAAGCCCTACCACACCATCCGACAGACCAACGGGAACTGGTTCGGCTGGGGTGACGTCACCCAGGCGGTCGGCCCCACCGGGCCCGTCACCTCCCTCGGCATGGCCGGCTCCGGCGACGAGACCCACTTCGTCATCGCCACCGACAACGGCACTCGCCAGTACCACACCATCCGCAACTTCAACGGAACCTGGGCCACCTGGGGCGAACTGAAGGACGTCCTGGGCGTGGTGACCGCCAAGTCCGTATCCGCCGCGACCGTCAACGGCGAAGTCCAGGTCGCCGTCACCACGACCGACGGCAAGCTCCTCCACACCACCCGCCACACCAACCGCACGTGGGACGCGCCGGTGACGGCACCCCTCATGGGCCTGCCTGCAGCGCCGGGAGCAGTGGCCATCACCGCCACCTACAGCGGCTGACCCCGGGCAGCCGGCCACGCGGTTCCGGACCGCGTGGCCGGCACATCACGGCAACAGGCGCCCCGGCACAGTGTGTGCCGGGGCGCACCCCTATGCCCCGGACACTCCGTACGAACCCACCAAGCGGGCCGGCTGTCGGCCCGTCACCGCAGTGGTTCCTCGCTGCGGTTGACCTGGGCCGTCACTTCGGCGCCTTCCATGGCGCTGATGATGGTGGTCGCCGGCTCCCGGCTCCCGGCTCCCGGGCTTCCGGGGCCTGGAAGCCGGAGCGCAGGAGCTTGTCGGTGACCATCTGCTGCCAGTTGCGCAGCGCGTCGGCTCATACCTGCTGGATCTCAGATTCGGTCCCCAGCGTCTCCAGCGCCGCTGCCGTGACAGGGCAGTCCTCGATCCAACCTGACTCGCGCAGCCCTTCGGCGAGCTGCCTGGCGCAGGCCTCCACGGCTGCGCCGGGATCCTCTTCGCTGTCCAGAGCATCGCGGAGGACCGTCGCGAACTCCTGGTCGCTGTACTTGATGGCGGCGACTGCGACGGCTTCTTTGCCGCCCGGGAAGAAGTGGCAGACGAGCCCAGTGTGGCCCCCGCCTCCTTGGCGATCTGCTTGATGCCTGTGCCGACGTAGCCCCGGCGCTGCAGAAGGCGCGATGCGGTGGTGATGATCCGGTCACGCGTGCCGGCCTGTCCACCGTGCCGGAACCGGCGTCTCACGCCCTGACCGGCCGCGTGCTCGTCAACCTCAGCTCCGATACGCCCGAGAAGACCCGGGCCGGAGCGCGGTGGGTGTCCGAGCATGGCGCAGTCCACCTCACCGGTGGCGTCACCGTCCCGCCTTCCGGCATCGGACAGCCCGAGTCGTCGACGTTCTACAGCGGGCCGCGCGAGGTGTTCGAGGCGCACCAGTCCACCCTCGAAGTGCTGACCGGTACGGACTACCGGGGTGACGACCCGGCCTGGCCGCGCGCACGTACCAGATCGGCATGGTCATGTTCTGGACGTCCATGCTCGGTTACTGGCAGGCCATCGCCCTCGCCAAAGCCAACGGACCCACGGCGACGGCCGGGTCGGCAGGTTGTCCGCGTCGTTCTCAGTGAATCGCGGTGTCACCGGTGTTACTTCGTCCCCTCCTCGGTCTCCGAGTCCACGCGGTGCACGGTCGCCTCGTGGTCCGCTGCCGTGCCCATGCGGTTGTTGTGAGGTGTCGGATGTGGGGACCCGGGGGAGGGCATTGGATTTGAGCATGTTCAAATATGGGTGTGCGGCCGCGGGGCCGGACGCCCAACCGATGGGGGAGCTCTGTGGACATGCGCGGATGGCGTGCGATTGTTCTCGCGGTGACTGGGGTGGTGCTCACGGCGTCCTGTGGGTACGCCGCAGCAATCCACTCGGCGGAGATCCCGCAGGAGCAGCTGGTGGGGACGTGGACCAGCTCCGCCGGGACGTCCCTGACCTTCTCGAACGATCACACGTTCACCGGAACGGGTTTTGACAAGGTCGAGGCGATGGCTGGTTGCGCTCACCGCGAGACGCTGTCCACTGGTCGCTGGGCCTTCTACGTCAGCCCCGAGGGCAACGGAAGCATCGTTCCCGACGAGACCGCCACGCGAGGCAACGATCTCGAGTTGTCGTTCGCGGATGATCCGGGGTGCACGGTGTGGGTCTACCTCTACGGACACTTCGGTGATGGGGAGGACCCCAGCATGTGCCCCACGAAGGACCCGGACGACGGCTGCCCTGCGGGCGGCTACCTGAAGCGGGATGAGGCCGCTTCCCACTCCTGACGCCCATGGCCGCCAGATGGAGCGCGTACTCTCGCAGGCCCCGGCAGCGCCAATTGGACCGTCGGCTCAAACCTCTTGCCCGCCGGCATCCGAGAGGAATCGCACGGTTCGGATGACACTCCCCGCCGCTGTCTCTGCCCGTGCAATGCTCTTGCCGTGGCCGGTGTGAGCACGGCGCCGGGAGTACCGGGTGCTGCTGGTGGCTGCGCATGCCGGCGAACCAGTCTCACGCTCCGACAGCCGGCCCTCCAACCGCGCAAGCGATTCGCGAAGGACGCTGTGCTGATCGTGGACGGCACCCTGATCTCACTCGCGACCACACCGTCGCCGAACAGTCCAGGAACGACTGATACTCCACCGACCACCGAGTCTCATCGACGCTGACACCCGCTCGGTAGTCATGGTCGGCCGACCTCTGCCAGGCAACCGCGACGACTGCCCTCCATGGGCCGACAGTCCGGCCCCGCCGAGGCGGCCGTCGGCAACACCACCACGATCGGCGACGGCAGCTATCAAGGCACCGACCTGGTCGTCCCGCACCGACGAGCCAAACGCAGACCGGGCTGCCAGCCCGGAAGCAGCGACCTCGCCCTCGCGGGATAGACGGGCAGGCGCCCACGCGACCGGGCGTGCCCGAACGACCCCGGAGATTATTCGCAGGACTGCCCTCAGCGGCTGACGTCCCTCCCCGGTCAAGGCCTAACCGAGCGTGCGTCGCCGGCCCCGGCCCCAGCCGGCCTCACGCTCACCCCGCCCCGTGGCTCACTCCAGCACCAACAGCACCGCCAGGGCGACGAGGAGGGAGTCGATCCGGTCGAGGAGGCCGCCGGAGCCGGGGAGCCACCGGCCGGCGTCCTTGGCGCGGGCGCCCCGCTTGACCATCGACTCCAGCAGATCCCCGAGCGGGCCGCCGACCGCCACGGCCACCGCCGTCTGCCACGTCAGGCAGGACAGCACCGCCAGCGTGAGGAGGCCGGCCGCGGCCCCGGCCAGCGTGCCGCTCCACCGCTTGGCGGGCGACAGCGGGGAGAGCCGGGGGCCGCCCAGACGGCGACCCGCCGCGTACGCGGCGATGTCGGCGATCGACACGGCCACGAACAGGACGAGGCCGAGGGCGCCGGACGGTACGAGGCCGGCCAGGGTTCCCAGCCACACGAGCCCCAGCAGGCCCGCCCCCAGGCGGCGGAGCCCGTGCTCCGCGTCCCCCGCGAGCAGAGGCACTCCGGCGATCGCGAGCGCCCCGGCCGCCGCAACCCTGAGCACCTCCCCGGGGGCAAGCCAGGCGGTCAGGACGAGTCCGACGATCGCCGCGCCCAGCACCGCCCGGTCCACCGGGCCCAGCCGGAGCAGCCCGCCGAACTCCGCCACCGCGACCACACCGACCACGGCCGAGAGCACCGCGATCCCCGGTGGACCGAGCCAGAACGCGGCGGTCACCAGGGGCACTCCGAGCGCCCACACGCACCAGCGGACCATCAGCTCACGGCGCCGGGTCGCCGCCACCGCGACGCCCCCGACCGCCAGCGCCCCGCCGAGGTACGGCACGAGACCGGCGACCGTCGTCACCGGGAGGCCCGCCCCGGCGCACCCGACACCACCGCGGCCGGCGCGCGCAGCGCCTCCAGGGCGTTCCGGCACGCCGCCACGATCCGCGCGTTCTCCGCCGTGTCGCGGACGGCGATCCGGACGGTGCGCCCCTCGTACGCCGGGGACATCGGCGACAGGTCACGCAGGAACACCTCGTGCCGCCGGCACTCGCGGACGAACCGCGCCGCGCTCGGTCCGTCCGGCGGCAGGGTCACCGTGAGGAAGTTCGCCACCCCCTCGTCGACCGAGGAGAAGCCGTCCAACTCCACGAGGCTGCACGCCAGTTCCCGGCGCAGCACATGGGTGCGGTCCCAGCGCTCCGCGTAGTACGCGGGGTCGCGCAGCGCCGTCACGGCAGCCAGCTGGGCCGGCAGGCTCACGGGCCACGGCGGCGTCCAGCGGCGCAGCTCCCCGGCCGTCTCCGGATCGGCCACCAGGTACGCGGCCCGCATCCCCGACAGCGCGTACATCTTCGACAGCGAGGTGCAGACCACGACCCGGGCGTCGGCCGAGGCGAGCCCGGCAAGCGAGTCCGCCGGATCGACGTAGCCCAGGTACGCCTCGTCGATCCACCACCGGGTCCGCGCGGGCGAGGCCGCGATCACCGCGCGCAGCGCGTCGGCCGGGGCGTGGCGGCCGGTCGGGTTGTTCGGGTTGACCACCACCACGAGGTCGTACCGTCCGTCGCCGGTCGCGGCGGCGAGGCGGGCCGGGTCGAGCAGCCAGTCGTCCTCCCGGCGCAGTTGGAGCCGGTCGACTCGGCAGCCGATCACCCGCTCGGTGACATGGGCGTACTCCCCGTAGCCCGGATCGAGCAGGAGCACCCGGCTCCCCGGTGTCAGCCACCGGCCGAACGCCCGGAAGATCAGATCGGACGAGCCCGCCCCGACGACCAGCGACTCGACCGGCAGCCCGCGGACCTTGGCGATCTCTGCGAGCAGTCCCTCCGCGCCCGTGGGCGGTGAGGTCCGGGCCGCCCACCCCGGATCCTCCGAAAGGACCGCGCGGACCTTTGGGGACGGCGGGAACCAGGCGTCCAGCACATCCGCCGCGACCACCTCGTGACGGCGGGTCAGCGTCCGGAAGTCGGTGCCGATCGCCGAGAAGAACGCCCCGCCGTGCTCACAGCCGTCCGCACGCGGCGCGAAGGGCATGTCGAGCTGCCAGTCGAGGCCCGTCCTCAGCCGCTCCAGGGTCCGGCCGTGGCGCTCCGCGACCGTCCTCGTCAGCTCGGCCACGGAGCCGCTGAGGACCTCGAACGAGACCGCGCCCGAGCGGACCGTACGCCCCACCGGCCGCAGCCCGGCGGCGAGGTACATGTCGAGCAGCTCTGTGCGTCCCATCGCCACCACCCGGCGGCCGCCCCGCGCCGCGACCCAGCGCAGCGCCGCGTACATGAGGAGCGGCGCCGCCGCGGTGGACCGCCAGCGCTCCTCGACGGTCAGGACGCGGATCTCGAACGGCGCCTCCTCGGTCAGGACCGGCAGCTCCTCGCGCGTCAGGTACTTGTCGAGGGAGTAGCGGCCGACCCACGGCGGAGTGAGGCTGACGAAGCCGATCCGCGTCTCGCCGCGCGCGGCCACGAGATACACGTTGTCGCCGTCGAGTCCGTCGCTCAGCCTTCCCGACGGATCCACCGGATGCTGGCCGAGCTCCTCCGCGTACACCCGGTGGCGCAGTTCGTGGATCCAGTCGTGATCCCGAGGCGTGGCAGTGCGCAGCTGCAGGGCGTGGTCCATGGGTATGTCTCCCTGAGACGGTCGGCGTTCGCGCCCCAGCATGGAGGAGTCCGGAGGACGGCACCTGAGTACGCGTACTCAGTGGGACAGCGGGGGAGTTGGATGCGGTCCAGGTCAGGGCCGGGTCCATGGGCGGGGACACGGTTGCGGGACGGCCCTCTGCTGACGGACTCCTCCAAACACCGGGTCAGCGCGAGCGGCCGAGCAGCTCGGCCGTCTCGGCGCGCCGGTTCCAGGCGATGACGGCCAGCGGCACCATGAAGATGAACGGGGTCCCGGCGTTCTCGCCGTGCATCGCGGTCAGCTGGGTGACGAACGCGAACGCCAGGAAGACGATCAGCGCCGTCGCGGCAGGCCCGGCCAGCCGGCGGACCAGCAGGCCGACGGCTCCGGCCAGCTCGACCAGTCCGGTCAGGTACATGAACCAGTGGCCTACGCCGATGGCGTCGAAGACGGTCGTGGAGGCGGGGAGCGCGAGCAGTTTGGGCAGCGCGCTGGCCAGGGCGAAGAAGAGCGCGAGCAGGATCCGCAGCGTCCAGACCACCCGGACCACGGCCTTGCCGGACTTCGCGGCGGTGGTCGTGATGGTGGCGGCGGCGTTGGCGGTGCTGGACATTTCAGGTCTCCCAGGTCGGCTGTCGTTGCTTTCTCAGGTTTGACCGCCGCCGCTGCATGAACTCATCGGTCTTGGGAGAGAAAGTCTTCCGGCAGCCGCACCTCCAGCGCCGGCAGCTCGCCGACGGTCTGCTTCGCCGCCCTGGAGGCGACTCTGGGGCCGCTGCCCGAGCACTCCCGCCCGGCCCTGGACGCCGACTACGACGACAGCATGGTCCTCCAGGATGTCGACATCCGGCGGATCACCGGCAAGATCGCCGGGCGCGGCGCCAAGACCCCGATCCAGGCCTGCGGGTGCTATGTGGTCGAGCGCACGAACGCCTGGATGGACAACTTCGGCAAGCTCCGCCGCTGCACCGAGCGATGAAGAACCCCTGTCGAGTTCTTCATCGCCCCGGCCGGCGTCATCATCGCCGTCCGGTACCTGATCCGACGCGCCCGGACCCGCTACCGATTGGACGGCCGGCCTCGAAGCCCCCGCATCCGATGACCTGCTGGCGGCCCCTCTCAGTGGATCAGGTCGACAGTGGTGGAGTCTCGGTTACGGCCGTACAGGTCGGTCTCGGGTCCGCGAGTTGCTCCTGTCCCCGAGGCACGGCCCACCCGGTCAGGCGGGCGTGTACTGGGCGGCGTACTCCGCGCTGGGCGGGACGATGGTGATGACGTCGATCAGCACTCCGTCAGGGGCGGCGACGATGAAGTGGCGCTGACCGAACTCCTCCGTGCGCAGCGCCAGTACCTCGGGCAGGCCGGCCTCTGCCACGAGCCGCTGGTGTTCGGAGTCCACGTCGTCCACCTCGAAGTTCAGCAGCAAGCCGCCCCGAAGTGCGTCCCGGTGGCCCTCGGGGATGGTCGGGTGGGTGTGGTCGAGGAGGGCCAGCTCGTACTGCGGGGCGTCGGGGCGGCGGAGGCTGACGTACCAGTCCGCTTCGAAGGTCACCTCGAACCCGAAGTGGCCGGTGTAGAAGTCGCGGGAAGCGGCAACGTCGCGGGTGGCGAGCACCGGGTAGAAGCCGGAGAGCTTGGTCGTGGGTCGGTTCGCCATGGCAGAGGTCCTCCACATCCCTTTTCGCATACCCCAGGTATGCGAACGTGGGGTTAGCATACCTGGGGTATGCGAAAAGGGAAGGGCGGTTAGCGTGATGGCGATCAGCCGGGCGGAGCAGCGGGCGGCAACCAGGCAAGCGCTGCTGGCCGAAGGGCGGCGTCGCTTCGCCGCCGACGGTTTCCACCATGTGGTGCTGGCCGAAGTGGCGCAGGCTGTCGGGGTCACCAAGGGGGCCGCGTACCACCACTTCGACAGCAAAGCGGGGCTGTTCCGTGCCGTCGTCGCCGAGGTCCAACAGGAACTGGGCGAGCGGGTTGCGGCCGCGGCCGAGCGGTACGAGGACCTCTGGGACCAGCTCCGGGCCGGCTCCCGGGCCTTCCTGGCGGCAGGCACAGACCCGGCGGTTCGACAGATCCTGCTGGTCGACGCGCCGACCGTGCTGGGCTGGGACGAATGGCGGGCCCTGGACGAGGAATCATCTGCCCGGCACCTCGCGGAGGCCCTGACCGCGCTTGCCGCAGCCGGGATCATCGACGACCAGCCGGTGGAGCCACTGGCCCGACTGCTCTCCGGGGCGATGAACGAGGCCGCACTCTGGATCGCGCGCGGCGGGGACCCGCAGGCCGCGGAGCAGGCACTCGACAGGCTCCTGGCCGGGCTGCGCACCCCAGGCTGACCTCTCACCTTGACGATTGGCCCCGAACGTCGTCGGCGAGTCCTCAGAACGCGGACGAACCACGGCTGGTCACTCCCGCGGGGCGGACGTTCGCCGGGAGTTTCTTCCCGATCACCGGATCGCTGGTCTGGCCGTGCCGTAAACCGACGCGCAGTGGGGGCGCGGGTAGAGCCGTTGTTGCCTGACCGGACACCGAGGCGAGGTGGTCGGTGGCGTGATCACCGGCAAGTGACCGATGCGATCGCATGGAAGCTCCAGACCGGGTCGCAGCGGGTGCACCTACCCGCTGAGTACGGCTCGTGGAACGGCGTTCACACGAGGCTGCGGAACTGAGCCATCGATGGCACCTGGTTGCGCCTGCTGGTCGGTGTCCTGCAGGCCTCCTGTGCAGGGTTCGTCGCGACACCGGTCAAGCTTCAGCGAGACGAGTCACCGGCCGGCCTCGCCGCAGTCGGCGGCAATGCGGCGGCAAGGAGTCGTCCCGGGAGGGGCGCCGGGTGCACCTGGAACAAGCCATGTTCGTGGACCACCCGGTCGTGTCGTCAGCGAGGTACGGCGCAGATCACCTGCGCCGTGAGTGTCGCGGGGAACCGCCCGGTGTTCTTGCTGCGCACCTCCCAGCCGGAGGCTGCGGGCTCACTGTGCTGCAGGTAGGTGTACTGCCCGCCCCGGCCGCCGCCGCCGGTTGGAACCCAGCCGTTGGGGCAGTACGCCCGGACCCAGTTCGATTCCTGCGCCTGGAGGGTAATGGACGCTGTCCGGACGATGTAGTTGTCCCTCCCGCAGACCACCCAGGTGTCCACCTCGGGCTGCCACCCGGTCTCGTTGGTGACGCGTACCTGCTGTGTGACGTCGTTGACGGAGAACGCGTCATTAATGCGCACCTCCGTGGACCAGGAGTCGAAGCCGCCACCGCTCTGCCGCTCACCCGGCGCACACCAGCTGGTCATGGTCGTCTCCTGGTTGGGATTCACCCAGCTCTCCACCTTGTGCGCGTACGACTCCCCGTTCGTGCACAGCACCACGGGGTAGAACCGCCCCCACGTGTTGGGGCTGGTGTTGACGAACTGCACGACCCAGGCGCCCGTCTCCATGACCGGATCGGAGGTCAGCATGAACATCGAGTTGTTATCGACGTGTCCACCGCCCCCGGACGGACTCGTTCCTGGCGGGCAGTGGACAGAACCCCAGTTCGAGGTGCCCGGCCTGACGTCGACCCAGCCGCCGGTGAACGCCTTGTACCCGAAACGCAGGGCGCCGGTGTGGAGGGCGCCCGCCGGTCGTTGGGAGGGAACCTCGGCAGCGATGGCGCCTACGCTCGTGGACGCCGTCAGCGCCAACAGCACGGCTCCGATGGCGATCCGGCGGGCACGGCGGAACAGCGAACTTCCCATGAAAGACCTCCAGAAGGGGTGCGGGCGCTACACCCATGGGGTTGCTGGGCGTCATGGACCAAAGAGCCAGCTAACGATCAGTGAGCAGGCATATGCGCGACCATTGATCCGCTTGAGATTCACCCGGCCGCACCCCCGGAGCCAGCCATCTGGCGGACCGCATCCGTGTTGCCTCCGACAAGGGTTTCGCCGGGAGCGCGTCCCGGCGAAGCCCGGGGCAGGGGCCGCGCAACCGGGCAGCCGCGGAACCCGCAATAGGCCAACCGCTTTCACCTGCCTCGCCCGCGTCCTGCTGAGACGCCGTGCTTCGGGTGCGAGCGGCGGGTGGGTAGCTCGGTGATCCGGCCGACTACCCGGGATTCGTGGGCAGCGAAGGCCGCCAGGGCGCGCCAGGCGGTCTTGAAGCCGGAGGCGTCGATCTCGGTGCCGGTCTCACCGGCCTTGGCCGGGTCGGTCTCGGGAACGTCGTCGGCCTCCGACGTGGCTGGACCCAGACCGCGTGCCGATCGTCAATATGCTTGGACCGCACGGCATTTAGCGCCTTGCAAGGCGCTGCACTCGTGGAGGGGATATGTGGAAGCGGGTGTTGGCCATTGGAGCCCATCCCGACGACATCGAGTTCGGCTGCGGCGGTACCCTGCTGCGCCACGCCGCCCAGGGGGTGGACATCACGATGGTGGTGGTGAGCGATGGCGCGCTGGGCGGGGACCCGAAGCTCCGCAGCGCGGAGCAGATCCGGGCGGCCCGGCTGATCGGCGCGAAGGTCGTGATGCTCGGGCTGTCGGACGGCCGCCTCGGAAGCCTGGCCGATCTGGTGGCGCGCCTTGAGCAAATCGCCGACGAGGTGGCCCCCGACCTCGTGTACTCACACCTCCCCGAGGACACCCACCAGGATCACGTGAAGACACACCGGGCGACGGCCGTCGCCACCCGTAGACAGGCCAACGTGCTCATGTTCGAGTCGCCGAGGTCCCCGATCCAGTCCACCGGCATCACCGTCGGGATCACCGAGTTCATCGAGGCGAAGACGCAACTGCTGGCCGCTCACGCATCCCAGCTCGCACGGCTGCCGGAACTGACCGACGAGGGAATCCGGGCTCGCGCGCGCCTGCACGGGCTCCGCTGCGGCGACACCTACGCAGAAATGTTCACCCCGCTGCGGTTCTCCCTACCGATCGGGGGGAATGCGTAGCCCAGGGCGGGAGGGGGCCGGCATCCATGAGTTTGGCATTGGACGTCCGTCACACGGACGAGATGGCCGCAGGGGAGCTTGCAGAACTCAGGGACATGCTGGTCGACTGCTTCAGCCCGCGCTACGACGAAAGTGCATGGGCACACTGCCTGGGCGGGACCCATTACCTGCTTCGCCACCGCGGTCAGCTGGTGTCGCACGGGGCCCTGATCCCCCGCCACTTCGAGCAGGCGGGGCGGGAGCTGCGCGGGCTCTACGGCGAGTCAATGGCAACAGTTCCGAACCTGCGCGGTCGCGGACTCGGCAGTATCGTGCTGGCCGCCGCGACCGCCGACATCCTCATGCACCACGAGATCGGTGTCTTCGCTGCCAGCAAGTACCACTTCTACGAGCGCCTCGGCTGGCTGAAATGGCCGGGCGAGACCTATGTGGTGGCCGCCGACGGCCGTCGGCCTGCGGCACCTGCGCGCGGCGCGGTGATGTACCGCCTGCCTCCCGGCAGCACCATCGACCCGGCCGGCGACCTGGCGGCCGACTGGCGCGCGGGTGACATCTGGTGACGCCGGCGGGCGACGGGGCTGACCGATGGATGTGATGGCTATCGCTGAGAATCTCGCGGCCGACGTGGTCTGGTCGCTCCTGGCCTTGCTGGTCGGCTACCTGCTCCTGCGCCGGCAGAACCGCGGCCTCGCCCGGCTGTTGGGCGCCGTCCGCAACCGCAGGCTCATCATCGTGCTACCCGACATGCGGATCAGGGAAGGCGGAACGGTCGGTACCTACCGCCGCGTGGGGTTCACCGGGAACGCCGTCTCCCGGGGGGAGTTCGAGGCCGCCGTCGCGCTGCGGGACGCCCTGACTGATCCGCTGGTACGCCTGCTGCAACCGCGCCGATCGTTGATGCCGGCCGGCCGCATTGGCTCCGCCGGTGCGGTCGAGGCGACCGAGACCTGCCCTCCGAGCACCGCCTTTACGGTCGCTGAAGCGTCGGCCGACCCGTTCACCCACCTGCCGGGTGAACTGTCCGGACGGAGCCTCGTGCTCATCGGTGGCCCGGCCTACAACCATCTGACGAGTCTCGGCTTTCTTCATCCCGACGTGCAGGCAGTGCCGGAACAGGTGAACCCGACCGGGGAGTGGGGTCTGCGGATACGCAGCGGGCCGATGGCCGGTCAGTTCTTTGGTGGCAGGGGCACGGTACCCGACACGGAGATCGCCACCGTCCAGTCCTTCACCGCCGGCACCGACGGCCCGCGGGTGACCATCTGCGCGGGCAGCAGCGACATCGCGACACTGGCCAGCGTCGACTTCCTTCTCGCCAACTGGCGCCGGATCGCCCGCCGATGCGGCCAGCGCCCCTACGCGTTCCTGCTCCGCGTTGACCTGCACAGCGGCTCAGCTCAGCTCCAGGCGGGACTTGTGGACGGCAACCCGTTCACGCTGTGACCGGATCGCGGGGTACGCGCAGCTGCCCGGCGGCCGTCCGGCCTCGTTGGCCACTGGCACTCGACGTACAGCCACAGATGAGTGCCGCGTGGGAGAGCAGAAGTCCGCGACGATCGGTTCCTCGGCGAGCGCCTTCGGCTGAGCCTCCGGCCGACCGCCCCGGCACCGTCAGCGACGCGCGGACCACGGTCCGCTCCGCATCGGTCATGTCCGACGGATACCGCCGCTGTCTCTCCGGTCGGTCGGCCGCGTTCCCGTATACGTGGGCGAGGCAATCGCACGCCGACACACGGAAGTTGGACGCAAGCTGTTTGAGCACGACAGACTGGGACAACAGGGCCTCCCCGTTGCTCGGTAGGACTTTGACACTCTCCGAGCTACACAGGACCTTCCACAGCTCCACCACGTGCTCGTCACGCTCCAGGGCTCTGGGGGCGGATGCCTGCCAGAACCGGCCGTGTCGTTTCAGCAGCCGTCACACCGTCGCCATGATGAGGATCTTTGGATTGGAAACGGCCGGTGCTGCCTCTCGCCTCACTTCCTTGATCCTTGAAGCTTGTTGGGATCGGCACTGATGAGGATGTGCGGGTAGACGAGAATGCTGGGCACGGCAGCCATCTCTCCTGCGTCACGACTGGTCCCGCCGCGGCAGCTCGGGAACGAGTTCGTCCTCTCGGCCTCCGCCAGCGGGGCCGATCGCGGCTTGGCTCGGTGATCACGGGTGGTGGCTTGGCGTCGTCGAGTTCCCGTCGCCGCAGTGGAGCCAGGGCAGTGGGCTGAGGGTCGGGGTGATGTGGCTGGATGGTGTCCCGCTGAGTGGTGTAACTGATCTTGGCTGGGATGTGCGCCGTCATGGTGTGCCCGTGTGCATCGGCTGTTGGTGAATGCTCCCTGAAACTGGGCAGGCCACCGTGCAAATGTCCTTGGTGAACGGGCAGTTCAACCCAAGGAGTGCACGGTGGCCTTGTCCCAGCATGACCTACTTCGCCTGCTCGAGTCACTACGTTCGGCGGACGGTCTTGAACTCGTCCGCGAGGTCGCCGAACGCCTGCTGCAGGAACTGATCGAGGCCGAGGCCACCTCGAGGATCGGCGCCGAGTGGGGCGAACACACCGATGCCCGCACCAGCTGGCGCAACGGGCACCGGGACAAGACAGTGACCACTCAGGCCGGCGACCTGGAACTCGCGATCCCCAAACTGCGGGCCGGCAGCTTCTTTCCCAGCCTGCTCGAGCGCCGACGCCGGATCGACCAGGCCCTCTACGCAGTGATCATGGAAGCCTACGTCCATGGCGTGTCGACCCGCTCCGTCGACGACCTGGTCAAAGCCCTCGGCTCGGACACCGGTATATCGAAGAGCGAGGTCTCCCGGATCTGCGCCGGCCTCGACGAACAGCTCGAGGTGTTCCGCACCCGGCCCCTCGATCACATCCGGTTTCCCTACGTCTTCCTCGACGCCACCTATGTCAAAGCACGCGTCGAGCACCGCATCGTTTCCCAGGCCATCGTCATCGCCACCGGCGTCACCGAAGACGGCGGCCGCGAAGTCATCGGCGTGATGGTCGGCGACAGCGAAACCGAAGCCTTCTGGTCCCAGTTCCTGCGTCACCTGCGCGAACGCGGTCTCACAGGCGTCCGTCTCGTGATCTCCGACAGCCACAGCGGCCTGGTCAAGGCGATCCGGAAGGTCATGATCGGTGCCGCCTGGCAACGCTGCCGCGTCCACTTCGTCCGCAACGTGTTCTCCGTGATCCCGAAAGGCTCCGCGGAGATGGTCGCCGCGACCATCCGCACCCTGTTCGCCCAGCCCACCGCCGAAGCCGTCCGGACCCACCTCGACACCGTCGCCGACATGCTCGGCAGCAGTTTCCCAAGGTCAAGGCCATGCTCCTCGAGGCGAAGGAGGACCTGACCGCTTTCGCGGACTTCCCCCACCAGCACTGGAAGAAGATCCAGTCGACCAACCCGCTCGAGCGTCTTAACCGGGAGATCAAGAGACGCTCCGACGTCGTCCAGGTCTTCCCGAATACCGCCGCCGTCAGCCGCCTGGCCACCGCTGTCCTCACCGAACTCCACGACGAATGGGTCGCTTTCCCCCGCCGCTACCTCTCCATCGAAAGCATGGACAGCCTCTATCCGGACACCGCGACCCGCTTGCCCGACACCACCGAAAGATCGGCTACACCACTACAAGGGACATGACCTGTGGCTGTGGCAGGGCGTAGGCCACGTGACGTTCGATTTCGTCGAGCGAGCCAAGGGGACGGAACCGTTCCGTAACGAGACGCAGTTCGCTTCCACGGCTGCGGAACTCGCCGGCACTGCTGAAGAGCAGGTGGCGGGGATCAGGGACCGGTTCGCCGACCTGGACTCCGTGGCTCACTCCCTGCTGTCCCGACCGGCTCGACCTGGCCTTTTGTGGGAGAGCTTCAACGCTGGCGTGGCCGCTGGGCTACTCGGCAATGCGACGGCGGCCCGCGAGAGGTTGGCCGTGGTCTTGGCCGAAGATCTTTTCTCTGACTGGGTTCGGGAGGTTCAGCAGACGGCCCGGGATCTGTTCGACGTGGCCGATGACGTGGCTGCTGTGTAGGACTGGACCAGGCCGGCAGTGCTGTCGTGCAGGTCGAAGTTGGCCCTGGGTGATGTGCCAGGGGCAGCGGGCGACTTGTTCGCTTAGAGGGTTCTGCCAACAGTTCACCCGGAGGCGCCATGGATTCACGGACGTAGACGAGTCCGATTGGCAGGTGCGGAGACCTACCGCGCACCGCCCGAGGACATTCGAAAGTCGGCCACGAGCTGGTGCGCGTACTCATCCTCCGGACCGAGGCCCTGAACCGCTTCGCAGGCCTCCTGGAGCCGGCCCTTCTCGCACAGCAACTTCACAAGGTGATAGAGGGCATCACGGTCGCCGGCCTCAGCACGATGGCGCAGTGCTGTGTCCATCCCCCGCTCGTGAAGCGACCTGTTGAGTCTCCGACGTCCGTGGACGTCTGTGACCGCGAGTTCAGTGAGTTGATCGAACCGCTCCGCACGGACGAGCAAATCCATGTGCCACAGGTGATTGTCGTGCGCGTAGAAATCGGCGGAGTAGCACTCGGCACGAGCGCTCACCAGCTGGATGGCTGTATCCCAGTCACTGATCTGTTCTGCTGCCTGTGCCTGCTCGTACCACTCCACAGGGCGAGTATCGCGCAGCGCTTCCCGCAAGAACACCGAGAATCAGTTGCCAACAAGCATCCCTCTGGATGGTTCCGAAGTGGGCGTTTGATCGTGATTCAGGCACCTAGCCAGGTCAGTGTTGATTCGTGGGTGAGGCGGCGGGTCATGAGGGCAATCATCGCGATGTAGATCATGGCGGTGGAGCGGGTGGGGAGTGCTTCGTAGTCGCGGGCCAGGCGGCGGTGGTGCATGAGCCAACCCAGGGTGCGTTCGACGACCCACCTTCGGGGCAGGACGGTGAAGCCCTTGGTGCCGGGGGTGCGGCGGACGACTTCGAGGTCTTCACGGTCTGGGTGTCGATCACGAAGCCGGTCGGCTCTGCGTTCCGACCCTCTTCCTCACGGACCCGGCGCCGCAGCAGCGCGTTGAGGTGCTCGAAGATGCCGTCTTTCTCCCACCGGCCGAAGTAGCCGTAGACGGTGTTCCAGTGTGGGTAGTCGTGCGGGAGGTAGCGCCAGGGGATGTCGGTGCGGCGACGTAGAGGATCGCGTCGAGGAGGTCGCGCAGGTTGTGCTGCGGCGGGGTGCCGATGTTCAGTCCGTGGCGGGCCTTGTCGTTCCGCCAGCCCGTCAGCAGCGGTTCCACCAGGGCCCACCGGGCATCGGACAAGTCGCTGGGATAGCGGCGACGTTCGCTCATACTGCCAGGACGCGCCACGCGTGCTCAGCCCGGTAGGGCGTGCGAGGCTGAACCTGAAGCATCCGGCGTGAACCGGTGCCCCTTGGGATGAAACAGGATCAGATGGGGCGCAACGGCGGCTTCGCAGCCTCCGCCGCCCCATCGTGCCCGCGGTTCCCTCTGACCTCATCAGCCACTTGACGCAAAATAACATAAAGAGGGTTAGAAGTGGTCTAAGCGCCCTATCGGTGGCCGTCCTGGAAAACGAAGGTGGCTTCGAGATCGTCCGCCGACGACACCGCACGCAACGAGCACGAGGTCACCACGTCGGCCGGCATCAACGGCATCGCCCGCGACCTCACCATCTGGATGGCCGCCCGCGACTTCCCCGGACGGCCAACCAGGCAGGTCGGCGAGGTCTAAAACACGATCTAGTCTTCTGAGTCAGGAATTCTGTTCAGATGTGTAGGCTTGCGGTGTGGCGCGGACTGGGCGGCCAAAGGCCGAGTTGACGTTGTCGGATGAGGAGCGGGCCGCACTCGAGGGGTGGGTGCGGCGCCGTTCCACGCCGCAGGCGTGGGCTCTGAGATGTCGGATCATCCTGGCCTGTGCCGAAGGCGCTTCAAACAAGGACGTGGCGGCTCGCCTCGGCTCGACTCCCCACGCGGTGGGTCGCTGGCGGGCGAGGTTCGTCGAGCACCGGATCGCCGGTCTGGGTGACATGCCGCGCCCAGGCGGCCCGCGGACAGTGACGGACGAGCAGGTGGCTGCGCTGGTCACCAGGACGCTGGAGTCGGCTCCGAAGAACGCGACCCACTGGTCGACGCGCTCGATGGCGAAGGAACTGGGCCTGTCGCAGTCGACCGTGTCGCGGATCTGGCGCGCGTTCGGTCTGCAGCCGCACCGCTCGGAAACCTTCAAGCTGTCGACGGACCCGTACTTCATCGACAAGGTCCACGATGTCGTCGGTCTCTATCTGGACCCGCCAGAGCGGGCACTGGTGTTCTGCGTGGATGAGAAGTCGCAGATCCAGGCCCTGGACCGCTCGCAGCCGGTGCTACCGATGATGCCCGGAGTGCCGCAACGCGTCACGCATGACTACGTCCGCGCCGGCACCACCACACTGTTCGCCGCACTCGAGGTCGCCACCGGCCAGGTCATCGGCTCCCTGCACCGCCGCCACCGCGCAGAGGAGTTCAAGAAGTTCCTCATCAAGCTCGATAAGGAAGTCCCGGCCGGCCTTGAGGTCCACCTGGTGCTCGACAACTACGCCACCCACAAAACCCCGGCCATCAAGACCTGGCTCCTGGCTCACCCCCGGTTCCACCTGCACTTCACACCGACCGGATCGTCCTGGCTCAACCTGGTGGAACGATGGTTCGCCGAGCTGACGAACAAGCAGATACGGCGAGGCGTCCACAGATCCGTCCAGGCCCTGGAGAATGACATCCGAACCTGGATCGCAGCCTGGAACACCGACCCCAGGCCGTACATCTGGACCAAGACCGCGGACGAGATCCTCGAACGCCTCGCCTCATATCTGAACAGAATTCCTGACTCAGAAGACTAGGCCGACTCTCGGATCGGCTGTGACCGCGCTTCCGTGATGACTACGGCCCTTGCCGCTCACGGGCGTGGACGCTAGGTCAGGCGGACTCGAAGCTAGGTGTCGCGGGCCCGATGTTGCCCGCTTCGTCCATGAACTGAAGGGTCGTGACGAACTCAAGGACGAAGGCGACAAAGGGGCCGTCGAATGTCACGCAGCTGGATCCATGCACTGCTGTGACGATCTTCCATTGGTTCGGATCAGGGCTGCACGGCATGAAGAAGTGCTCATCCCCGCCGAAGTCGTACCCCCAATAGATGAGACCGTTTTCCTCAGGGTGGAACGGGTGGGGAAAGTCGTCTGGGCGCCGCTCGCGGGACCGGCTGGCGCGCTCGTGTACCTCACGCATGCGTGAGAGGAGCGGGGTCGACCCGTGGGGATGGAAGACCATGAGCTCTTCGGAGATGATCCCGCTGCCGTAGGCGTCCATGAAGGCCTTGTAGTCGCTCGGCAGCGACGAGCCGAGGTGGGTTTCAACCTCAGTCCAGTCGCTCGACGAGTGCGGCCTTGGTGCAGGCTCTCCCAACAGCCGCTTCAACTCGTCAAGGTCTGACACGTACCCCACCTCGCTCGAACGTCGTGTTGACCAGCGACGACGAAGATAGCCGGGCCAGTCCGGCCACGGGTGAAGGGGGTAGTCGGCATCTCGAGCAGCCCTCTCGGAACGCGATTCCGAGAGGGCTGGCATGCCGGATCGTTTCGCTGCGGCAGAGATTCTGCATGGGGTTGCGTGAGCTGTCGGATGTCCTGTTTCCCGGCCTCGGGGTGCGGATGGAGCGGTTGCATGTCGCGGGCCGCACCCTGTTTGTGGACGCGGTTGGTACCGGTCCTCCCGGCCGTTGTCCGGACTGTGGCAGCGGCGCACGAAGGGTTCACAGTCGGTACTGGCGGCGGCTGCCTGATCGGCCTGTCGGCGGTCGCGAGGTGCTCGTCCGACTACAGGTGAGGCGATTCCTCTGCGACGTACCGAAGTGCCGCCGACGGACTTTCGTCGAGCAGATCGAAGGTTTCACGAGGTCACACGGTCAGTCGTCTGTGGCGATGCGTGACCTTGCCCGCTTCGTGGCCGTGGAACTCGGGGGTCGCCCCGGAGAACGCCTCTGTCGACGGCTGGCGTTGTCCGGCCGGCGGACGTCACTCATCCGCCTGCTCTCGGCGCCGGAGGTCCCGGCCTGGGCTCCGAGGGTCCTGGGGGTGGATGACTTCGCCTTCCGCCGGGGGCATACATACGGAACGGTGCTCGTGGACGTAGAGAAGGGCAAGCCATTCGATGTGCTGCCCGACCGCACCTCGGAGACCTTCCTGGCCTGGCTGGAGGCCCATCCCGGAGCGGAGATCATCTGCCGGGATCGGGCAACTGGCTACACCCGCGCGATCAAGCAGGCCGCCACCGGGGCGATCGAGGTGGCCGACCGATGGCATCTGCTGCAGAACCTGTCTGTCGTGGTGGAGAAGACATGTCACCAGCACCGCAACTGCCTGCGGAAACACGCCCAAGCGCGGGCTCAACCTGACGCGCCGGTTCCTGACACCTGGGTGCTGGATCAGCCGGCCGCGCTGCCGAAGACCGCGATCGTCGAGCGGACCCTCCACCGGCACGCCGACATCCTCGATCTGGTGGACAAAGGATGGACGATCAGCGCGATCGCGCGCCGCTTGGGCATGGACCGCAAAACGGTGCGGCACTTCCGGGACACCGATGTCGCCGTGCTCATCGAGTCCGCCCGGCATCGTCGAACGGGGCTCCTCACGCCCTTTCACCCTTACCTGCAAGCCCGGTTCTTCAACGGCTGCACGGACGCCAGCCGACTCTTCCGCGAAGTCCGCGAGCGTGGATTCGGGGGCACCGTTCAGACAGTCCGTCGATACGTCGCGACGCTCCGAGACGGCACTGCCATACCCGCACCATCCCCGATTCCGAGCCCACGCGCGATCACATCCTGGATCATGCGCCGCCCTGAGTCGTTGACTGAAGACGACGAAGTCCAGCTCAACGAGGTCTGCCTGGTCTGCCCGGACATCGCCCGCGCCCGCGAGATCGCGCAGCGGTTCACCGCCCTGGTCCGCGAACGCACAGGTCACTTGTTGCCCGACTGGATCAGCGAAGTGGAGCGTGACGCGCCCCAGCCGATCCGCGGATTCGCCCGGTTCATGAAATTCGACATCGACGCTGTCACCGCGGGCCTGACCCTGCAATACAGCTCCGGCGTCGTAGAAGGCCACGTCAACCGCATCAAAACGATCAAACGGCAGATGTACGGCCGAGCCTCGTTCCACGTACTGAGAGCCCGAATCCTCATCCAGCCGTAGTCATCACGGAAGCGCGGTCACAGCCCTCGGATCGGCCGGCGGCGATCTTCTCTTCACTTCGTTCACTCTTGAACCATGTGGGGAGGTGGGGAGCGACGCCGGCTTGCGCTGGTTCCTTGATGGCGGGGCTCCGATGCATCGCGGGCGTATCGAGAATCCCAGACGCCACCGCAACAGTCTTCCGTCTTCAGTGGAGGCATGGACCGCAGCAGACCTGCAACGGTCGGTTTGTTGATCGGGAAGGGATCGTGATCATGGACTCGGATTCCGTACGTGGTATCGACCGGCGGCGGCTGCTCGGGTGGGGCGGGTTGGCGGCCGCCGGTGTGGTGGCGACCGGAGCGCCGCTGGTGGCCGCCCGACACGGCCATGCCGTAGCTGCCGGACAGCACCGTCCGGCCTCAACCGACCCCGACATCCCACCGGACACCCGTCCCGGCGGAGCCTACGACCGGTACGTGGCGCAGCTGGCCGCCGAGGGCAAGTTCTCGGGCGTGGTGCTGTTATCGCACCAGGGCCGGACGGTGCTGTCCCGCAGCTACGGCATGGCCGACAAGGAGAAGGGGATCCGCAATCACGAGGGCATCGCGTTCAGCCTCAGTTCGGCGGGCAAGCCGTTCGGCGCGGTGGCCATCTTGCAGTTGGCGCAGCAGGGCAACGTGAAGCTGTCGGACACGGTGGGCACCCATCTGAAGGGCTTCGCCAAGGACATCGCCGAGCAGGTGACCATCCACCACCTGCTCTCCGGAGCCGGGATGAGGTGCACAAGTACTACGAGCAGCGGGCCCGGCAGGCGAGACTGGTGGGCGTCCCGGGCACCCCCGGCACCGCTCACGCGGAGGCGGAGGTCACCATTCCCGCGCTGATCGTGGAGGCCGTGGCCGGCACGACGTACTGGGGCTACGCCGAGGAACACATCTTCAAGCGCTGCGGCATGACCGGAACGGCGTTCCACACCAGGCCGCAGTGGCTCACCGACCAGCGCATCGCGCACCCGTACATGACGCGGGCCGACGCCGGCCAGGTCGACGCCGTCCGCAATCTGGACAAGGGCAGCCCCCACCCGAACGTACTCGGCAAGAATCCGGGCCGCGCCTTCATCGATGCCCCCGGGGACGGTGGCTTCGCCACCGCGCCGGATCTGGTCCGGTTCGCGCACGCGCTGGGCGACGGCACGCTCCTGGACCGGCCCTGGGCCGACGTGCTCACCGGGCCCAAGATCCCCCACGGACCGGCATCGTTCGGCGCGTACGGGATTCCGGTCTCCATCGTCAATGGCCAGTGGAAGTACCAGCGCGCCGGCGGCAACCCCGGTGTCGCCGCCAAGTGGACCATCTACCCGTACACCGGCTGGGTCGGCGTCATCCTCGGCAACACCGACGGCGTGCCGCTGCAGGACATGGGCGAGCGGGAGACACTGGCCATCACCGGGGCTACGCCCGGCGGCGGGTCAGGTGGCTGAGGTGATCGGGCGGCCGGGTTGCGCGGGTCTTACCGGCACCCCCGGACTTACGAGCTGGTTCTCCTTGTGTCTGTCGTGCGGATGGCCATCTCGCTGAGGGATGGCATGCCGAGATCGACAGCCGTGGATCTGCGGGCTGATTCGGCGTCGAGCTGGTCCAGCTTCTCCTTCGCGCCGGCCAGACTGACTTCGAGTCCCTTGATCTCGCTGAGCCGGCCTTCTCGTTAGGCCTCGGCAATCCGGTTGCAGAGGTTGTCGCGGATCTCCGCCAGCCGGGCACGTTGTGCCGGGTCCGGCCGCAGGACGGGGCAGCGTACGCAGGCTTCTGCAAGCCAGACCTTTCGCTCTGGCTTGCAGAAGTCGTTCGGACCGCTGCTTCGCGTGCGGCTCTTGACCCTCACGTGACGTCAGGCCGCATAGTCGGCGCCATGGATGATCACTGGAGCGTGGGACGCGTGGCCGAGCTGGCCGGCGTGAGCGTCCGCACACTGCACCACTATGACGCGATCGGGCTCGTCCGGCCGTCGGCGCGGACCGCGGCCGGGTACCGGGCCTACTCGGCGGCCGACGTGGAGCGGCTGCGGGAGGTACTGGCCTACCGGCGCTTGGGCTTCGGGCTGCGGGAGGTCGCGGAACTGGTCGGCGACCCGTCCACCGACGCGGTCGCGCACCTGCGCCGGCTGCGCGTCCTGCTGCTGGAGCGGCGTGAGCGCGCCGACGCCATGGTGGCGGCCATCGACAGAGAACTAGCGGCACGGGCGAAGGGACTCAAGGTGACACCGCAGGAGCAGCTGGAGATGCTCGGTGCCCGGCTGTACGACGCGATCGGCGGCGCCTACACCGCGACACGGCATACCGAGCCGCGGATCGCCGCGCAGATCTGGGACGCGCTCGGGGACGCGCGGACGGTGCTGAACGTCGGCGCCGGCACTGGCTCCTACGAGCCCGCCGACCGCGACGTGACCGCGGTGGAGCCGTCGGCGGTCATGCTGGGGCAGCGGCCCGCCGGCTCGGCGCCGTGCGTGGCCGCCGCCGCGGAGAGCCTGCCGTTCGAGGACCGCTCCTTCGACGTCGCGATGGCCGTCTCCACCGTCCACCACTGGGCGGACCCGATGGCGGGGCTGCGCGAGATGCGGCGCGTGGCCCGCCGCGTGGTGGTGCTCACGTTCGACACTGACGAACCCGGGTGGCAGGACCGGTTCTGGCTCACCCGCGACTACCTGCCCGAGTTCGCCGCCGTCCTCGCGGGCTTTCCCCCGCTCGCCGGGATGGCCGACGCGATCGGCGCCCGCGCCGAGCCGGTGCCCGTCCCTTGGGACTGCGCCGACGGCCTGTTCGAGGCGTACTGGCGCCGGCCGGGGGCCTATCTGGAGGATCACGTCCGCCGTGCGATGTCGGTGTGGACGAGGGTCGGGCCCGAGGCCGAGCAGCGGGCGGTACGAAGCCTCCGCGACGACCTCGAGTCCGGCCGGTGGGCCGCGCGCAACCGCGACCTCACCGGCCTCGACGCGGCAGATCTCGGCCTCCGCCTGCTCGTGGCCTGAACCGCGTCGCAGCGTCAGTGTCATGGCGGCTCCTGGACGACCCGCCGGTCATGTGCGGCGCTGAGCGGGCGTGGCGCTGTGGACAAGACCGGCGGCGCGACTCGGCATGCCCAGGTCGGTCGCCCGCGAGCCCCGCTGGTCGATCGGCCTCGGCGATGCGGGCGGCGTAGGCGGGGGGCAGGCCCTCGGTGAGGTGGCGCAGCCGTCCGGCGTCGGTGGTGCCGGCAGCGGTGTTGCCGAAGCGGGCGCGTGCTCCGCTCCCGGGGGCTTGGGTGCCGGCGCCGAACGGGATGTGTGAGACTCCCTTCGAATGATCATTCGGGGGAGTTTCACGTTGAACGCGTTCTTGAAGAGGGTGTGGATCGGACTGGCCGCGACTTTGATCGTGAGTCTGGCCGCCGTGGTCCTGCCGGACCAGGTACAGATCGACGACGACGGGCGCGTGCACCTGGGCGCGCCCTTGCCCAAGCCGTCCCGATCGGCGTCGGCGCCCGCGCCGGAGCCTCAACCCACGTCGCCACCCCTCACGCGGGACGAGGTGGACGAAGTGATCCGGACATCGGTCCGCGCGGCGGGCCTCGACCCGGAGCAGGGCAAGCCGACGGTCCCGGCCGGATCCAACCTGAACAGGACGGGCTGGATGGCCGTCCGTGAGAAGGCCGCCGCACAGTCCGAAATGAAGGCGATCTGTGCGGACTTGGAGCGTCAGGGCTGGGTGCTCAACCCGAACGGCGACAGCGCCGACGCCTCCCGCAGCTACAAACGCGGGGGCTGGTACCTGCTGGTGAGCACGCGGGGGAAGACCCAGGCACCGTCCAACACCCTGAGCGACTCGCAGACCTACCTGACCATGACCGGGCTCCAGCTCAACCTGTCCGACATACCGCTCCCCGAGATCACCGTCCGCATGCGCTGACCACTCACGGCAGAGCCCACACCGTCTTCCGCCTTCGTCGGCGGGGCTACGGCAGTCTGAGTTGCCGGGTCGGCCGGTTGTTTCGAAGGGCCGAACAGGCCAGCGAGGTGTTCGCGATCAAGAAACGGGAGGGAGCCGGCATGTGGCTCCGGGCCTTGAACAGCAGCCGCTGATCCAACTGCCGCGTCCGGTGCCGTGAGCGATTTCAACGTCGTGCCCATGACGCAGCTCACACACCCCGTCAGAGGGTCTGCGGGGAGCGCCGTGCGCTCCACCGCGGCGGCGTTCCTCGACCTTGCCGAAGCACAGCTGGGCCACCTGCCCACCAGCAGCGCTTCGCTGCGGCGGGAGTGGCACCTGAAGGTTCTGCGTACAGCGCTGAAGGAGATCAACGCCCTGCAGCCCGAGTGGCTCGGTGTCCGCGACACCCTCCCGGTAAGCACCCGGCCGGGCATTGCGGAGTACAACGAGCCACTCACCGACCGCAACGCTGAGGCCTGGGCCTACCTCGCCGCCTGGGCCTTCCGCGGCCAGTCCGTGATCGACATCGAAAGCGTCACCCGAGTCATGCCGTACCGGCCCGCCACCTCCACCATGGCGCCGGCCCTGCCCTCGACGACGGGCTCCGCCGCCTGGCGCGGGCGGTGATGAGGGGATACACGAGCCCTCTGTCGAACAGGCCTTTGTCGGGCCTCCCTGTCTCGCAGGCCCCGGCGACCGGCCTGGGTCACCGCGGTGCTCCGCCGGGCCGGCAGATGGAGTCACGGCCACGACCCGCTCCTCGCGCGGGTGTCGTGCTGACCAGCCCCGGGCCGGCATGCCCTGTTCCGCCTCGAACGCGAACCCGACCGGCCGGGGCGAGGTGCCCTGACCCCCCTCTGGTCGGGTGAAACGCGGTTTGGGTGGCCTGTTGGTCCATCCGCCGCGCCCGCGCTGCACGCGCCTCGCGGTCCCGGTTACGTGGTCGTCGCGAACCAGTTCGCGTTCGTTGACCACGCAAGGAAACGAGGTGTTCGGCATGGCGGGACGAGTCCGGGTCGCGAGTCCGGCATACCGGCTCGCGGCGGTGTCCGCGGCTGTGGTGGCGTTGTTGGCGGGGAGTCACACGGGGGCGGAGGCGACGGGGCGGACGGGCGCGGTGGTGGGGCGGTACGTGATCGTCCTTCAGGACTCGGCCCGTGACCGGCTCGACGCGGTCGTGGGGGCGCACGGACGGGACCACGGGGTCCTGGCGGGCTTCCGGTACCGGCATGCGCTGGTCGGGTACTCGGCGCTGGTGCCGGAGTCCCAGGTGGCGGCGCTGCGGGGCGACCCGAACGTGAAGGCGGTGGCTCCCGACCTGCCGGTGCACGCCACCCAGCAGGTGCTGCCGACCGGCGTGGACCGGATCCAGGCCGACGTGAGCAGTACGGCCTCCGGGAACGGGACGGGGACCGTCGACACTGCGGTGGCGATCCTCGACACCGGCATCGACGAGCGGCACGCTGATCTCAACGTGGCCGGCGGGTTCAACTGCACGAACCCCCGGCGCCCCGAGGCGTGGCGGGACAACCACGGCCACGGCACCCACGTGGCCGGTACCGTCGCCGCCCGGGACAACGGCGACGCCGTGGTCGGGGTCGTGCCCGGCGCCCGCCTCTACGCGGTGAAGGTGCTCGGCGCCTCCGGCAGCGGCTCCACCTCCAACATCGTCTGCGGGCTCGACTGGCTGGCGCAGAACGCCGCCCCGCTCGGCATCAAGGTCGCGAACATGAGCCTGGGCGGCGACGGCGCAGACGACGGCAACTGCGGGTTCACCAACAACGACCCCGAGCACCAGGCGATCTGCCACGTGGTCAACAACGCCGGCGTCACGATGGTGGTCGCGGCCGGCAACGACGCCGATGACATGACCGACCACGCCCCCGCCGCCTTCGACGAGGTCCTCACCGTGACCGCCGTGGCCGACTTCAACGGGCAGCCCGGCGGCGGCGCCGCTGCGACCTGCCGGACCGGCACCGACGAGACCGCTGCGGACTTCTCCAACTTCGCCGTGAGCGCCGCGGACGCCGCCCACACCATCGCCGGACCTGGGGTGTGCATCGAGTCCACCCGCAGAAGTATCGGCACGACGGTCTACTCCGGCACATCGATGGCCTCGCCGCACGTGGCCGGCACGGCCGCGCTGTGCCTCACCGGGCCGTGCGCGGGCATGACCCCGGCACAGGTGGCCGCCAAGCTCCGTGACGACGCCGCGGCCCAGCCCGCCGCGTACGGCTTCGCGGGCGACCCGAACGCGCCCGTCAGCGGGCGCTACTACGGACACCTCGTCCACGCCGGCGGCTACTGAGCACGCCATGCCCACGGCGGAGCCCCGGGCACCGGCCCGGGGCTCCGCCATGTCACGCCGGTCGCGGGCCGGCCCGTCCTCCTCGCACCGGCCGCACAGCCCGGCCGCATCGCTCCCGCTGACCTCGCCCTCCCCCCGCCCGGCGAACGTATGAGGGTGCGGGCTCGGGCAGGGGAGAGGTGTGTGGCGGGGTGGTGATGTAGGGCAGCCAGCGCCGTGTTTGGGGAGGCATGCCGGTCGGGGCTGGTCCTGGCGGCGTGCGGGTGGTGGGCGGACTGGACTGGGTACGCGGTCGCGGGTCTGGCCCTGACACTCGCGGCCGGTGTGGTGATGCTGCTCAGCGCCTGCTGGTCGGGAGCATGCATCGCCCGTTGAAGGCGTTGGACGAGGCCTTCGACGACGGGACGGGCCTGCCGGGGGAGTTGTCGACAGCTACCGACAAGAGACACAAAGGCAAGTGCGCCTTGACAAGTTCAAATTGTCAAGGCGTACTTGCCTCATGACTCTTCCAGACCTGGACGATCTCATCGCGGAAGTCGACAAGAGATGCGACACCGCACACCGCCCCGGCGGTCAGGAACAGCCCGACTGGCTCGCCTTGCTGACGGTCGCCGCACACCTCGCAGGCCAACTGCAAGCCCTGGCAGACGACTTGGTCGAGGACTACGTCGAGCACTGCCGGATGCACGGTTCCACCTGGACGGACGTCGGCACCGCCCTGGGAGTGACCCGGCAAGCGGTCCAACAACGCTTCCACGCCCCGCACAAGCGCTACAGCTCCGAGGCGATGACCGACGACCTCCGCGAGGCGATGGCCCACGTGAAGAGGGCAGCGGTGCAGCACCGCAACAACTACATCGGCACCGAGCACCTGCTCTGGGGGCTCACCGCGGAAGACAACAGCGCCACCCGTTGCCTTCAAGCCGCTGGCGTCCCTCCGGAGACGGTCCACCAGTCCGTCGGAACCCGGCTGAGCATGGGTGCCTCGCAAGCAGCCGAGCGGATCGCCTGGACCCCGTACTCCCGCAAGGCAATCTCGATTGCCGAGGCGCGATCCAAGCAGAACGGATCCGACCTCATCGACTGCGACGATCTCCTCATCGGCCTCGCTCAACTCGGCCGCGGAGTTGCCGCCGCAGTCCTCACCGAAGCCGGCTTCGCCCCGGCAACCCTCGACGACGCATCCGCGGACTCTCGCTGAGCGCACTGGCCCCAGACTCGCAGTCTGTCTCAACGAACCGAGTCGGCTGTGAAACGGGTGTGGTGGTGGTACTGGGTGGGCGTCAGCCGGGACGAGGGGGTGCCCCTATGGGTTTGGTCAAGGTGGTGAGGCGAGGATGGCGTCATGACGACCTGGTTCCGTGCCTATTTCGAGGATGAAGATCTGTGGCAGTACTTCGAGGCGGATGGTGAGGGCTGGGCGGTTCGTCAGGTTGAGATTCGGGGGGTGGATGCGCGGCCGGTGACGGCCGCCTCTCTGAAGGAGGTCCTGCATCTGCGTGATCACGGCGATCGGGCGGCGATGAGCCGGTATGAGCAGCAGTACGGAGTGCTGGCGGACGGCAGAGTCTTTGACGGCTGGGAGGACGAACTGGATGCCGACGAGCTCTCCGGTGAGGAGTTCGAGCAGGTGTGGGTTCGGGCGAGGCAGGCCCTGGGTGGTCAGGCTGACGCAGCCGGTTTTGATTCGTAGAAGGTGCCGTCGCGGAGCATGGCGAAGAGCACGTCGGCTCGTCGTCTGGCGAGGCAGAGGAGGGCTTGGGTGTGGTGCTTGCCCTGGGCGATCTTCTTGTCGTAGTAGGCCCGGGACGTCGGGTCGGCCAGGGCCGCGAACGCGGACAGGAAGAAGGCGCGTTTGAGCTGCTTGTTTCCTCTTCTGGAGGGTTGTTCGCCCCGGATTGAGGAGCCCGAGCTACGGGTCGCCGGGGCGAGGCCAGCGTAGGCGGCGAGGTGGGCGGCGGACGGGAAGCTGGATCCGTCGCCGATGTCGATGAGGATTCGTGCTCCGGTCCTGACGCCGATCCCCGGCATGGACGTCAGGACCTTTCCCCTGGTCGGGGGCGTGCGGCTTGAGGTCTCCCACTGACAGCGCAGCCGCTTCCGCGCTGACGTTTGACGTAGTGCCTGGTCAGTTGGATGCACATCGGTATCACCCTGTGGTGTCTGTGCTGGGTCAGGCCAGCGCCACATGTCCTTGCCTCTCTGCTCAGGGCAGGGCCCGGCCGGAGCAGTCCCCCGGCCCGCTGATCCCGCTGGCCGACAAGGGATAGCGCCCCTTTCCGAAGTGAGTCGGGCCCGTGCTTGCGGCCTGGTTTCGGGGATGTGCGTGCCCTGAGTCGGGGTCCCTGAGAGAATGTGGCTACGGCGCCTCCAGAGGGCCGGTTGGGTCAAGAAGCGGCGTGGGCACCGGCTGCACGCTTGACATGCGTCCGATGTCTTCGTGAACCCGCCGGATCGAAGACCTGGCTCTGGTCGTGCGCGGCGGGGGCAGGGCCGGATTCGAACCACCGTCATCCCCTCCTGACAAGAGGGCGCGTCTACCTCCGCGCTACCTGCCCCGCCGCAGCGTGACCAGCCTATGCCGCGCCCTTGCATGAAGCCCCTTTTGAGGATCGTGACGGGCGGTGCCGTGGCAGGGCCCGGCCTGGTGGGGGTGGCCGCGGGGCCGGTTGGCATTACATGCCGCCGATCATCCGACTGAAGAACATCGGCAGCATCCGCCTGGGCCGCCCCGACGACACCCCGCCCGGCTGGCCGGCCCTCGGTGCTTCCCTGACCCGGGGCCATCAAGCGGGACCTGATCGAGCAGCAGTACGACCAGATGGTCAAGTACGCCACCGTCCTGCGCCCGGGCACCGCCGAGGCCGAGCAGGTCCTGCGGCGCTTCACCCATGGAGGTCCCAAGCACCCCACCTACGCAGCCCTCGAAGAACACGGCCGTGCTGTACACACGATCTGCGCGTGCGGCTACTTCGCCAGCCCCGACCTGCGCCGCGACATCCACGGCGGACTCAAGGCCGTGGAGAACTGGAACAGCGCGAACGACGTCCTGCACTACGGCAAGGACGGCGCCCTGACCGGCCCGGACAAGGAACACGCAGAGACCTCGATGCCCGCCCCGCACCTGCTCCAGTCGAGCCTCGTGCACATCAACACCCTGCTGCTTCAGCAGCTTCTTGCGGATCCGGCCTGGGCAACGAAGCTGCCGGATGAGGACCGGCGCGGGCTGACCGCGTTGTTCTGGTCGAACGTTGACCCGTACGGCACCTTCCGCCTGGAGATGGACAAGCGCATCGACCTGGGGCTGTCGTCCGTGCCCCGTCCCCGGCGTGCCGGAGACGGGAGCATGCCACGGCCGCCCGTAGCTGATCACGCAAGAGACGGCTGGGCGTCTGACTGTGGGCCTGCTTGTTCTACGGCACGGTCACCGTCGCCGCGTTCCCTGCCGCGCGCTCCAGGACCTTCCCGGCCAGGCCGCGCGCCTGCGCGCTGCGTGGCGCGAGGCGCACCAGGTGGGGCAAGGCGGCGAAACTGGCCGGAGAGACCAGGTCGTGCTCAAGGACGAGCCGCCAGCCCAGTTCCTCCCATGCTTCAGGGTCGTCCTGGCGCTCCACCCGTTCCAAGAGCTCGGGAACGCGATCGACGTTGAACCTGCAGTCGCGCATGTGTGCCCAGTTCACCACCTGGGCATTGAACCCTCCCAAGGCGGCCAGGAGCGACTCCGCGTTCCCACGTCTGTCGTGGTGGCAGCTCCGAAAGACCCATCAGACAGGGCCTAGCCACCGGTCCTGGGGCGCGCGGCGCGGGGAGTTCCCGCGTTCCGCATCGGCGAGTGCCACCGTAGTCTTCCCCCAGCGATCATTCGGGGGGAAGTCGTGGTGGTCTGGTGCGTTCGGCTGTCGGCGGCACTCGCCTACGTGGCGGCCGCGGTGCTGAGTTTGTGGACGGCGGGGCTGCCCAGCGGCGCTCCGCTGCCCGTGCCCGGTCTGGTGGGGCTGGCCTGGACGCTGATCGGGCTGGTCTGGCTCCGGGTCGTCGCCCTCTGGATCGGGCGGTTGCAGGGCGAGTACTTCTGGGTGTCGCTCGAGGAGCCCCGTCGGAAGGCCCCCGTACGCTCCGTATCGCTGGCCAAGGGCGCGGGCCGGGCCCGGCGGAACCGGCCCGGTGTGCTGCGCAGGGTGCTGGCCTACCACTACGACAGCGTGTGGTGGGTGTACCTGCGGCAGAGCGCGGTCTGGCTGCTGCTCCCGGTCGCTTTCGTGGCGCTCGTCGGGCTCGGTGACTCGCACGGGTCGCAGCACATCCGCTCCCTGCTGCGGGCGGGAGCGGCGTACGGCCCGGCCTCCGTGGCCGAAGTGGCCGACCTCACGGAAAGCCGCTCCGAAGGGGAGGTCGTCGGGTACCACTCCACGCTGCTGCTGGCCCTGCCGGGCGGCGGCCGGGTCCGCGCGGAACACACCTCCACCCGCTACGAACCGAAACCGGACAGCCGGGTCCACGTGCTCTGGGCGCCCACCGCACCGGGCCTGGGCGGTCTGGTGGACGATGGCGAGGACCTGGGCAGGTACCTGGACCGGGACTGGGGCCTCACTCTGAGCGGGATCGCCCCCGGGGCGATCGTCCTGCTGCTGATCCTGGCCGCTATGCTCCCGGTCTCGATCGCGGCGGAGGACGACGGGCTCCAGGAACTGGCGTGGTCCCCGGTCACCCAGACCGTGCACGCCTGCGCCGTCACAGGTGTACTGCTGGCCGCGTTGCCGTTCTTGTCCGGCACGGCGTCCGGGAACGACGTCCTCGGCATCGGGGTCGCTTGCATAGGCTTGCCGGCGCTGTACCTCGTGATGCCGATCCGGGCGCTGCTCATCTGACCGGGAGTTCGCCCAGCCCCTGCCAGGGCCTGACCCTCTGCCAGGCCCTGGACTCCTCGAGCACCTGCCGGCTACCTGGACCGGAACCTGCCCCACCTGCCGACAACCCGTTCCAAGGCCCCACGACACCAGCTAACAAAGCACTACTAGGCGGTGCACCCGCAGCACCGCGCTGCAATGCGGCCGCGTGCGGCTGCCCGCGGTGCTGTGGGGTCATTCTTCGCTCCTTCGGCGGGTGTGGGCGCGGGCGGCGCGCAGCAGGCGGTTGCCGCACCGCTCCGGGTGGGGGCGAGTTCCGGGTGCCGTGGATGGCGTCGGTGGGGCCGAGGTCGATGCCCAGGAGCTGTGCGGCGATGCGGGGTCGGGGTCGTTCGCGGCCAGGTCGAGGGTGCTGGTGCGGTCGTCGACGGCGTAACCCCGTCCCGGGCAGGGAGAAGGTGCGGGTGCGGGCGGTGTCGGCGTCGGCCGGCACGGTGGCGTGGAGGTGCAGCGGGCGGGGGCGGTGGCGAAGCGCGCGGCGACGTAGGCGGCGGCGTTTGGGGCGGGCAGCTCGCGCGGGGTGGGCGGTGGCCGGTGGGGGCGGGCTCGCTGAGGCGGTTGACGCGGAACAGCCGACACTCCTCCAGGCCGGTGTCGTAGGCGACGAGGTACCAGACGGGGTCGGCGGCGACCAGCGCGCACCCCCCTGCCCGTCAGGACACCGACCCGGGGCTGCCTCGGTGTCCCCACTACAGTTCCGGATCGTGACCGACGCCAGCCACCGCACCGCTGCGGACGACGATGCGCTCCTGGAGAGGCTGCAGGCACTCGCATGGGGAGGGGGAAGCGTGATCCCCTTCCGCGGAAGCCTCTCGGACAAGCCCTTCCCACCTGTCACGATCGCCGAAGTCGAGCACGCGGAACAGAAGCTCGGGTATCGGCTGCCCGAGTTGCTTCGGCGTATCTACACCGAGATCGGTGACGGAGGATTCGGGCGGGATGGCGGCCTCGCATCACTGATTCCGCGCAGCATCCCGCACCGGTACGTCCAGGACTGGCCCTGCGCAACCGCCGTCCATGACCAGCGGCCAGGATGGGGGCCACCGGCCTCTGGGTTCTTCCTGACAGGGGGCGGCTGCACCATGGAGTGGCATGTATCCCTGATAGCGATCGACAATCCGTTGCCCGCTCACCCGGGCGTTCGCCGGGCTCGCCAGCGGGTGGCGGGTCAGCCAGGGCCCATCCAGTCCGTCTCCGTCGGCGCGGCCGTCTCCGCGTCGGGGTCCGAGTCCGTCTCGGGGTCGACCGGGGCCGCGGTCGGGCCGACCCAGTCGGCGTGCTGGACGTTGTCCGTTTCCTGGGAGGCCGGTTCAGTGGAGTCGCTCTCACCCATGGTTCCCCCTTGCGTTCGATTCCATTGCCCTGCACAGCACATGACGCGCCGCGCGGCCGGAGGGTTCCCGCGGATCCGCCCGGCGGGGGGAACCCACCCTCGGCTGTCAGCCTGTCGCCCCGCAGGTGCCTGACATGCCGTCACCCGGAGGCCTACGCTGCAACCGCTGTCGCGACCTCACGCGCCGCCCGACAGCGTTCAGACCCGTCGGCGAGGTCTCGCCCGCATGGCGGGCCGCCCCCGACCTCCGGCCGAAAGGTCTGCCTCCCCATGTCCCCCCGCACCCTGTGCGAGCCCCCGCCCCCGACACCGCGACACCGCCGCTCGCGCTGGGGTTACCCGCTGGCGGCGGCCTTGCTCCTCAGTCTGGTCATCCTGCCCGCGGCCTCCGCCTCCGCCCCGCACGTGCCGATGTCGGGGACGTCGTCGAGTACCCCGTCGCCGTGGGCGCCTCTCCCAGCGAGATCACCACGGGATCCGACGGCAATCTCTGGTTCTCCGAGCAGGGCATCAGGAAGATCGGTCGGATCACCCCTGACGGGGACCTCACCGAGTACCAGCTGCCCGGCGAGGACACCGATGCGTTCGGCATCACTGCCGGGCCCGACGGCAATCTGTGGTTCACCGAGTTCATCGGCAGGCATATCGGGAAGATCACCACGTCGGGTGTCATCACCCTCTACGACCTGCCCGCCGGAAGCGGTTCCCCGTTCGGCATCACCACCGGGCCCGACGGCAACCTGTGGTTCACCGAGGACTCGCCTGACCGGATCGGGAAGATCACGACCGCCGGACAGGTCACCGAGTACGATCTGCCGAGCGCCGGCAACTTCCCGCTGAGCATTGCGGCCGGGCCCGACGGCAATCTGTGGTTCACCGAGATCCTCACCAACCGGATCGGGAAGATCAGCACTGCGGGCGCCGTCACCGAGTACACCCTGCCCAACGCCGACAGCGGTCCCGGTCCCGACGGAATCGCCGCGGGGCCCGACGGCAATCTGTGGTTCACGGAACAGGTCGGCGACCGCATCGGGCGGATCACCACCGACGGGGACATCGAGGAGTACCCGCTGCCCAATCCCGGCAGCGGCACGATCCGTATCACCGCGGGCCCGGACGGCAACGTGTGGTTCACCGAACTCTTCCGCGACCACATCGGGCGACTGGAGGTCGGGGCCGGTCCGCCCAGGGCAGACCTGGCGGTCCGGCTGAGCGCACCGGCCACTGTACGCGGCGGCGCCGAGTACAGCTATGACGTCACAGTGACCAACAACGGGCCCTTCAGCGCCGCCGACACGGCCGTCACGCTGACCCGACCGCGCGGGGTGCCGGTCACCGGGGCGTCTCCAGGTGCCGACCGGCATCATCCGACGCAGGTGACCTGGCGCGTCAAGGCGTTGGGCGCCGGACAGCAGCGGGTCTTCCACGTCACGGTGCGAGCCACCCAAAGCCCCGCCATCACCGCAACAGCCGGAGCCACCTCCCGTACCACTGATCAGAACCCGGCGAACAACACCGACAGGACCACCACACGGGTCACCAGACGCTGACACCACACCCCTGAAGCTCGGGCCGGACCGTGCGACCCCTGTGCGGTCCGGCCTGGGCCGGCCCATCCGCCCGCGGCGTCGGATGGCAGGACCGGGACCGTGACCAGCGAACTTCCCCCGCCCGGCCCCCAGCGGTACGTCCTGTTCGACGTCGACGGCACCCTGATCGACGCCGTGGACAACCAGCGTCGGTCTGCTCATGCACAGCCAGGCGACGGGGCCACAGGCTCGGCCGCTCCCTCCTCAGAAGATCAGTTCGTGGTGTCCCATTCGTCTGAAGTCATTGGCCTGGCGTCTGGGTAGTGCCGTTGGATCTCACTCAGCACCCACGCGTCGGCTGTACGGACGTCCCAGCTGGAACTGTCGAACTCCCGCAACGTCAGCATGAGTTCGCTGCCCGCGTAGCCCTCGAAGTCTCCGTCGACTGCCTGCAGGTAAGGCGCGTCCATGGCCAGCAACTCGAGGGTGGGGATTCCGGTGCCCGCTGACATCTTCGTCATCTGCGCGAACGCCGGGTGCGGCTGATCGTCGAACAGTTGAACCTTCCAGGTCAGCCCGAGTCCGTAACTCCCCAGCCGGACCAGAAGCTCAGCCAGGGTGACATAGCGCCGATCGGCCAGGCGGCCCGAGGGCAGGGCGTCATCCCTCCAGGCCGCAAAGGAGACCATGTGCATCGTGGACGGCGTTTCAGTCATCAGCTCAGCAACCCGCTTCGACCTCGGAGAGTGGGTACGTACAGATCCTCCATTCTCCAGCTGTCACCATCCGGACGGCGGCATCCGCCCGCCGCGAGTACCTGTTCGCGTTCATCGACGACCACAGCCGCGCGATCGTGGGCCACCGGTTCGGGTTCGCCGAGGACACCTTCCGCCTGGCCGCAGTCCTGCGGCCGGCCCTGTCTTCCCGCGGCGTCCCGGAGCCGATCTACGTCGACAACGGATCGGCCTTCGTGGACACGTGGCTCTTGCGCGCCTGCGCGTCCCTGGCTATCCGGCTCACCCGCTCCAAGCCCGGACGGTCACAGGGCCGGGTAAAATCGAACGGTTCTTCCGCACCGTCCGTGACCAGTTCCTGGTCGAGCTCGACGACGAACGTGTCGGCCAGATTGGGCACCTCACCGAGCTGAACAGGCTTTTCACCGCGTGGGTGGAGACCGTCTACCACCGCACTGTGCACTCGGAGACCGGGCAGCCTCCGATCGAACGCTGGCTGGGTTCGATTCCCCGGCCGCTGCCGCTGCCGCTGCCGCTGCCGCTGCCCAGCCCCGCTGATCTCCGGGAGGCGTTCACCGGGTGGGCCGGCACATCCATCCGAAGGCGAGGCCGGAGACACCGTTGGAGCCGGCCCCGCCGACTGGAATTGACTACCTGAAGATCCTCGACGAAACACACACGGCGAACACAGCGAAGGGCGTCAACTACTCGTCCCTGATGGACGACGGGCGGGGATTACGATGATCGACCGCGTTCAGGGGTACTTCGGTTTCAGCCGCGTCCCCTTCGGCCGAAACCTGGCCCCGTCCATGCTCCACCAGCACCACTCCCACCGGGAAGCCGCCGCCCGCATCGCCTGGTGCATCAACAACTGCGCGATCGGCGTGGTCACCGGCGAAGCCGGCTCCGGCAAAACCGTCGCCCTCGAAGGCGCCGTCGCCTCACTCGCCCCCGCACGGTTCACGGTCATCTACCAGCCCAACCCCGAGGTCGGCATGCGCGGCCTCTACGACCACATCGCCACCAGCCTGGGCGAGACCCCCAAGGTCCACCTGGCCGCCCTCGCCACCCAGGCCTCCGCCGCGCTGGCCGCGGAGGTCGACGAACGGGGAAGGACGCCGGCCGTCGTGATCGACGAGTCGCACCTGCTCGACCACCAGGAGCTGGACGCGTTCCGCATGCTCACCAATTACGACATGGACTCCACCACGCCGTTCACGGTGTTGCTGATCGGCCAGCCCACCCTGCGCACACGCATGAAGCACGGCGTCCTGGCAGCCCTGAACCCAGCGGATCTCGATCAGCTACCAGATTCCCACCATGAGCAAGGAGGAGACATCGCCGGGCAGTCCCTCATCGCCGCCTTCACCGAGGAGAAAGGCATCGTCGACGAGTCCTCCACCCGCACCGCCATCACCGAGACCCACGCGACAGAGTGAGCACGAAACCGGCACCGTGCTCACGACGCCCCCGGGGGGCCTGACGGCCGCCGGGGGCGTTTCATCCCATCCCATCGACAACCAGCACGTCGCCTTCATCCACACCTTCAGCGTCGCTCAACAGGCCGGACGACGGCCGTCCGGACGGATTCCCGGTCGGCCACGTCGTGTCGTCGGGGTCCGCGTGGGTCTTCTGTGCCCGTGTGCCCCGCCACGGCGGCTGGACGTGGAGCGGGCCGAGTGGCTCGCCGGACGCACCGAACCGGCAGGGATCACCCACCTCGGCAACGGACGGGGCCGGCTCGTCGTGTCCGCCGTCGCCTGCCTGCGCAACCTGCCTCCCGCGATCGGACCGGACGGTCGGCACCGGCGTCGGCGACGTCGAAGTCACCACCCGTGTCGGACGTGACGGATTGTGATGAATCTCGTACGTTTGATCACGTACCGTGATTCTGTCCTGTCTCGCAGGCCCGGCCCGCGACCCACGAGGTCGCACGCGCTCGTCTCCTCCCCGAGCTCGCCACCGCTAGGAGATGCTGGTGATCGACCGAATCTGGCTCCATCCGCCGCTCGCCATCGCCCGGTTGGGGCCTTCCCCCGTGCCGTGCGACAACTACAGCTGGGGGCCGAGCGACCTGTCGCCGCGCGGTTCGGGGAAGACCACCGTCGTCCCCGCCCCTACTCTCGACCTTGCCCCTGACGGCACCCTGACCGAGCGGATGCCCGAGGCGGTGGGCTTCAAGGACGACCAGGGCGGCTGGCGGCCGGTGTGCCCGTACTTCGAGCTGCACGGCACCTGGACCACCGGTGGGAAGCGCCGGACCGGCCCGTTGACCGAGGCGGTGCTGACGGAGTTCGGGCTGACCTTGGCGGATCTGCGCTGGGAGGTCGCGGTGGCCAATCTCAAGGCGCACCACTACACCCAGTCCGACGGTGACCGGGTCGAGGCGCTCACCGAGGTGCGGGGCAACGACCACACCCCCCGTCCGCTGGCCGGCGGATCGCCGCAGGGCGTCGCGGATCCGCTGCTACCGGCCGGCCGCAGCCTGCCGCTGGGCTCCGTACAGGTGCCCGCACCGAACGCCGCGCTCCCCGAGCTGCGGCTGCGGTTCAGGCCAGGGGTCGGGGCAGTGTACGGCCCGACCGATCTGGAGACCCGCGCCGACGGAACCGACTACGCGCTGCCGCCGCAGCGGCTGATCCTCAACCCGGACGCCCGGTGGTGCGGGTTCCCGCTCCAGGACACCAGCGACGACCCGAGGACCGTTCCGGGCGGCCTCTTCGCCGGTGCGGAAATCGAGGACAAGAACGAGAGCCTGGGACTGGTCGACGACATCTGCGACGGCACGGTCACCGCCTCCCTCCCCGGGGGCCTCGAAGCCTCGGCCCGGATCGTGGTGAGCCCGCCCGACTTCGCCCCGGACCGCAGGCCCTTCGTCTCGCTCGCAGACGGGCTGGCGGACCGGGTCCAGCGCGCCGACGTCAAGGACCCTGCGTACCTGGCCGACAAACCGCTCACCACCCTGGAGATCCGGGACCTGTTCGAGCGGATCCTGGAAACGATGGGAAACATCAACGTCGATGTCCAGAACGAGCGCGTCCGCGACACCTATGGCGAGGACCTCGACGGCGACGGAGTGAACGACCGCGGCCCGCTTCCCGTCCCCGAACCTCTGACCGGCGTCCTGCTCGCGCTCACCGACGGCGGTCGGCGCCGCCACCGGCGCTACGTGGCGCTGGAGGTACTGGAGGACCTGCTGCGGGAGCAGCCCGACCTGATCCGACGGGTGATCCGCGAACCGGTCGAGGACACGCCCGACTACCTCGACGGCCGTATGCCCGTAGCCATGCGCGGGGCCGACGCCGGACCGCTGCACCTGACCCGCCGCCAGTACGACCTGTTGACCGGCTGGGCCGCTTCCTTGCGCGAGAACACGGAGCCCGGGTCATGACCGTACTGCTGCAGATCGGCCGTCGCCCGGCCGGTCCGCCGCCGGCGGACGCGCAGACCACTCTCGCGCCCCCGGGCCCGAGCTCCGAGGTCCGGGTCTTCCGCAGCGCGCACGGTGCGCACCTCTTCGTCGCGGACGGCAGCAGGGTGTACGACCTGCCCGAGCCGACCGCCGCCCGGCTGGAGCGGTGGACGGCGGCCCCGGAGGGCTCGCTCGAGGACCTGGCCCGCGAGCTCGCGCTACCGCTCTGGGCGCAGCGGCGCATCGACGGCACGCCCGCCGAGCCGCCGCCGCTCGCCTCCCTCTCGCTCAACGTGATGCAGGCGTGCAACCTCAGCTGCGGGCACTGCTACGCGGACGAGGGCAAGTTCGGCGGTGCCGCCCGCGCGATGCCCAGGCGGACGGCGTTCGACGCGGTCGACCGGCTGTTGGCCGAAGCCGCGCCCGGCGCGGACGTGGTGGTCGGCTTCATGGGCGGCGAGCCGCTGCTGGCCCGGGACCTGCTGCACGAGGTGGTCGCGTACGCCGAACGGGCCGGGGCCGCCGCCGGGAACCGGGTCCGCTTCGCCCTCACCACCAACCTGACGACCGTACGCCCCGAGGACGCGCGCCTGTTCGCGGACCACCCCTTCACCGTCACGGTCAGCCTGGACGGTGACCGCGAGGGCCACGACGCGCTGCGGCGGGCGCCGGGCGGAGGCAGTGCGTACGACCGTCTGCGGGCCGGCCTGGAGGTGCTCGCCCGGCACGGCCGCCCCCGTCACTTGGCTGCGCGGGTGAGTGTCACCCCGCACACCGGCCGACTGCTCGACGTGCTGGAGCACGGCATCGGCCTCGGCTTCGACGAGGTCGGTTTCGCCGCCGTGGTCAGCGCGCCGGACCCGGCGTACGAGATCACCGCCGAGGCCTTCACCGGGTTCCTGGAGCGGATGGTGGAGTGCGGCGAGAAGGCGCTGCGCGAGCTGTCGGCCGGGCGCGCCTACCCCTTCGGCAACTTCCAGACCGCGATGCACCAGCTCCACCGGGGCACGCATCGCCCGTATCCCTGCGGCGCGGGCGCCGGATATCTCAGCGCCTCGGCCGACGGAGGGCTGTACGCGTGCCACCGGCTGGTCGACGACCCGGCCTTCGCCATGGGCTCCTTGGCGGAAGGCTCCGACGTCGCCGCCCGCGCCCGGCACTTGGCTGCACGCCATGTCGATCGTCAGGAGCCGTGCCGCTCCTGCTGGGCCCGCTACCTGTGCGGCGGCGGCTGTTACCACGAGGTGAGCCGCCGGGGACGGCCGGGCTGTGAATACATCCGCGGCTGGCTGGACTTCTGCCTGCGGGCCTACGTCGAACTGTCCGCTGCCGTACCCGAGTTCTTCCGTATGGCTGCGGACTCCACCCCCACTCCCGTCAGCCCCGCCAGCCCTGCCAGCGCCGTCTGAAGGAGCCGTCCATGCCAGACCTTCCGCCCCCCGACGGGAAGCTGTTCCCGCGCAACCTCACTGCCCGGGCCGAGTACGTCGTACGCGGCAACCCCTCGGGCACCCGCCCGGAAAGCGGTGTCGACAACTGCTTCCCGGGCCTGGAATTCGATCAGCGCAACCTGGACAAGGCGTTCTTCCCCGGCCTGACAGTCGACTTCCAGCGCGGCAGCGGTTCCAGGGTCCTGGCCGTGAACGGCGGGGCCGCCGCGGCACAGGGTCTGAAGGCCTCCGACGTGGACGACCCCGACAGCCCCCTGTACATCTGGGCGCTGTGCGGACGTACGACCGTGGATCAGACGGAGGCCCAGGCCCCCGTGATCGACTGCAGCGGGCTGGACGGCCTGGACGTGTGGCGGCGGGTACACGATCTGCTGCCCGGCCGGATCGCCGTCCTGGTCGGCCCGGGACCGGGCAGGTGGTCGGAGGGCGCCCTGGCCGTCGGCGACGTCAACGACCTGCGGAGGAACAACGCCGACTTCGTGCGGCGCGGCCCGAACGGCGGCTTCAAACTCGCCGTTCTGGTCGCCGACCGGGCCCGCTACCTGGACGAGGACGGGGTGATCGACCCGGACGTGTACCAGCCGGGCGACCTCACGCGCAGCCTGTGCGCGCCGTGGCAGTACGACTTCCGGGACTGCGGGTGCTTCTACTGGGCCGCCTCGAAGCCCGACGTCACCAGCAGCTCGGACGGCAGCGTCCCCCAGATGAACTTCCTGCGCAAAGACCGTACGCCGGTACCCGATCTGGACACGGACGCGGCCGACGAGGCCTCCCCGCGCGGCGTACGCACGGCGCTGGAGTTCACGTACCCGGGGCTGATCGCGAACTGGAACGTGCTGCCCGTGGTCCTCAACGACCGCGAGGACGACAGTGAAGGCATCCCGGCCCCTTCGTCCGTTCAGCCGCTGGACCGGCCGGCCGTCATCAAGAAGCTGAAGACGCTGGCCACGGTCGAACACGCGCTGTGCGTGGAGTACCTGTTCGCCCACTACTCGCTCCAGGCACCGATGCGCCTGCCGGCGAACCCGAGCGATCTCACCCGGAAGGTGTACGCGGCCGCCCAGGAGGTGTTCGCTGTCGCGGTCGACGAGATGCGTCACCTGCGGTGGGTCAACGAGGCACTCGGGACACTGGGGGAATCCGTGGTCCTCGGCCGCGCGAGCACGATCGATCGCGACGGCGCACACGACTTCGCACTGCGCCCGCTCGACGCCGCCCAGCTGCAATGGTTCATCGACGTCGAGGCGCCCAGCCAGCAGGTGGACACCGGTGTGGACGGGATGTACGTCAAGCTGCACGAAACCCTGGTCAAGCGGCCGGACCTCTTCCCGGAGTCGGAGCGGCTCGCCCATCTGATCAAACTGATCATCGACGAGGGCGGCGACCACTTCAGGCGCTTCCAGGCCGTCAAGGGCCATCTGGCGGAATTCACCCCCAGCCAATACCTGCGCGACCTGGGGCCGGGCGACGGAGGCTCCCTGCACACACAGCTCCTGCAACTCAGCGACCTGTACTACGCGATGCTGCTGGGGGCGCTGCAGCCCACGTTCATGCTGGGCGACAGCGCGGGCGGAGTACTGATCGAGCAGTCCCGCCGTACGATGGCCAACCTGCACGAGGTCAACCACATGCTCGCCGCACGCGGGGTGGCACCCCGCTTCACGCTCCCCGAATGGCTCGTCGAGCCCGCCCCCGCGGGCGGGGTGGCCCTCGCCGACGGGCAGCTCACCAGGGCCGCGGCCCTCGCCGCCATCCGAGCTCACGAGGCCCTCTTCAGCCTCGTCGAGGTGGGCGAGCGAAGGACGGTGGTCCGCCACTACCGCGACACCGAGGCACTGCTCGGCGCACTGACCATGCACGACGGCGGCGACAACGGGTGAGTCCCGTCACGATCGCCGGATCGGGGCTGGCGGAGCTCACCTGCGCGTGGCTGCTGGTCGGGCGCGGGCATCGGATCCAGCTGGCGGCGTCGGAACCCGGGGCGGGTACCCGGCCCCTGCTGCTGACCGGGCCGACGCTGGAGCTGCTTCGCTCCGTGTGGGGAGCCGGACTCCTCGACGATGCGTGGGAGTTGACCCACCGCCGGGTGCGGTGGGGGGCCGGGGTGCGCTCCGCGCGATTCGCGCAGGCGGGGCGGGTGGTGGACGGGGCGGTGCTGGCGGCCCGGATGCGGGAGCGGCTCGAGGCCTGGCCGACGCCGGACGCGGGCGGCCCGGCGCGGTGGACGGTGACGGCGCAGGTGGTGGGCGGCGCACCGGTGGCCCACCACACGCTCGGGCGACGGCGGTTGCTGGCGGGCACCGCCCCGTTGCGGGCGGGCCGGGACGAGCGCACCGCCGTGCTGGACACCACCGGTCTGGGCTGGGTCCAGCTCACCCCCCTCGGCGCGGGCGACTGCCTGGTGCAGGCCATGGTGCCCGGCCCCGCCGAGGACCCGGCCGGACTGCTGGCCCGGCTGCTCACCGAGTCCGCGGCGGGCGACGTACTGCGCCGCCCGCCGGATACGGTGGCCGCCATCCCGGCAGCCCCTCGGCTGCATCCCGCCCCGGCGCTGACCCCCACGGATGAGTTGCCGCACGGGCTGCTGACCGTCGGGGCGGGCGCCATCCGCTACGACCCGCTCAGCGGCACGGGAACCGCCCAAGCCCTGCGTACGGCCGTCCTCGCCGCCGCCGTGATCGACGCCGATGCCGGCGGGACCCCGGCGGCCGCGCTGTGCCGGCACTACACCGCCCGGCTGCGCGCCGCGTTCAACGAACACCTGGCGACCTGCTCTGAGTTGTACGCCTCCGCCTTCGCCTCCCGCGCCTGGCAGGACGAACTGGACGCCGCCCGGCTCGGCCCCCGAACGGCGGGCCGGCCGGAGGGCGTCGGTGGCGTGCCGTGATCACGCCCGGCGGAACACCGCCGCTCGCAGCACTGACCGGTCGCCCCCGCGCCCGGTCAGAACTCCGATCTGTGACGACTGCCGCTGCGGGCCTCCGAGGCCGTGGCCGTCTGACTTGTGACGCCGCCGAGGCCCAGGGGCGAGGTGGCCGGCCCGGACGAGGAGCTGCGCCGACACCGTGTTCACGACGACCCCGGCGGCCTGACGGACGCCGGGGTCGTTTCATGCCGTTCGTATCCTGGCCAGGAGCTGCACCGGCAGGTCTTGCAGGAGGTGGGCCAGGCGGGGTGCGTCGTATCCGGCGTCCGCGATGACGAGGACGTCCGGGTCGTCGACCTGTCACTGGCCTGCGGTGATCAGCCGCTCGACCAGTTCGCGCAACTGCAGACGATCGAGTAGGGCCACCCGGGAAAGGGGATGTGCTGGTCCTTGCCCTGGCCGTAGGTGTGACACATGATCCGCTGCGGTGAGGTGTGGGCGTCGGACCGCAGTCAGCAGGTGACATCGACGGCCAGGACCAGCCGGCCGTCTGCCGACCGGGTGAGCAGCACCGAGGCCAGGGCTCGTCGAACAGGGCATCTGCCCGAGCGGTGAGACAGGAACAGAACTCACCCCGGAAGCTTGACAGTTCCACCAGCGGCTCCTGCCGGGCATCGTGATGTTGCAGGCTCATCCCCTTCTACCGGCGGCGCAGAGACCCGGGTTCCGCAACGACTGAACCAGTCGCCGGCCGGTGACAGTCGCTCTCCACTGGCCCGCACGACGACAAGCCCGTCACCTTCGAAAGCGATTCGGTCACCGGTGGCCAGGAAGAGCGGGCTCGTCAGCTCGAAGGCGCCTCGCAATGCTCGGCGCCGGACTCCGCGGGCCTGAACGGCCCCACTTTGACGACAGGACCTACGCTCACGGGCCCTGACCGATCACGTTGACGAGGGCCGTCGCCGTCGCGGCGACGACGGTGATACCGGCGGCGAATGTGCCCGCCGCCCGGCTCAGGGCCTGCGGGTACGAGGCGCCGTCACGGCGGGCGAGATAGGCGGCGCCCACGCCCGCCAGGCCGCAGATGACAACGGCGAGGGCGGACGCAAACAGGATCAGCGTGGTTCGCTGGGACACGGGTCGTTCCCTTCGGCTCGGCGCGCCTGCTCGGCGGGCACGTGTGGGTGATGAACCGAATGTCGCGCTTCCGCTGTTCGCCGTGGTGCGTCCGGTCAACAATGAACAATCACGAACACCAGGTCGGCATTGGCGAACGAGGGGGCGCGGACGGCCATGGAGGGCAAAGAACCCCGGGTCCCACACGGGCCCGCGGCGTGGGCCGAGTTGCGTGCCCGCCTCGACGAGGCGCTGGCCGTGGCCGGGCTCACCAAGAGCATGCTCGCCCGCCGGGCGGGGTTGGGCCGTACGGTCGTCAGCCAGGCGTTCAGCACCTCGGACGCCACCCCCGTTCCCTCCGCACACACCGTGGCCGCGCTCGCGCGTGCGCTCGGCCTGGAACCGGGCCCGCTGTTGGAGCTGCGTACGTCTGCCCGCGCGGCGTCGCCGGCCGGGCCGGAACCGGCCGCAGCTCCACCGCCGCCGGCCCCCGAAGCGGGCCGCCCCATCCGGGAGTGGCACCCGCACGATCTGGAAGTCCACCCGGCCGTCGAACCGGCGCCACCCCTCGGCGAACCGCACCCCGGGCTCACGGTCCCCGCGATGCCGTCCTACGTACGACGGCCTCACGACGCCGAGTTGGCCGGGGTCGTCGCCGACGCGGCCGCCGGGAACAGCCGGATGGCCGTACTGGTCGGATCCTCGTCCACCGGCAAGACCCGCGCACTCTGGGAGGCCGTACAGCCGTTGGCCGCTCAGGGATGGCGGCTGTGGCACCCGTTCGACCCGACCCGCGCCGAGTCCGCGCAGGCGGAGCTGGCCCGGGTCCGGCCCCGGACGGTCGTCTGGCTCAACGAAGCCCAGCACTACCTCGGCGCAGGGCAGGGCGTCGGCGAACGCATCGCCGCGGGCCTGCGCACCCTCCTGGCCGACCAGCGCCGGGGACCCGTCCTGGTGCTGGGCACCTTGTGGCCCCGGTACGCGGACGACTACACCCGGCCCGCGGCTCTGGGCCAGGATCCCCATGCGCAGGTCCGCGCGCTGCTGGCCGGGCGGCTCGTCATGCTGCCCGACCGCTTCGACCCTCCGGCCCTGGACGCGGCGCGAGCCTTGGCCGGGCAGGGCGACCGGCAGCTCGGACTGGCGCTTGAACGCACGCAGGACGGACGGCTGGCCCAGTTCCTCGCGGGCGCGCCCGCACTGCTGCAGAAGTACCGGGCCGCCTCGCCCGCGGCGCGTGCCCTGCTCTGCGCGGCGGTCGACGCCCGCCGCCTCGGCGTCGGCCCCCACTTGCCGTACGCGTTCCTTACACAGGCCGCGGAGGACTACCTCACCGACGACGAGTACGACACCCTCGAAGACGACTGGTACGAGCGGGCCTTCACCGAGACAGGACGGGCGGTCCACGGCGACCTCGCACCGCTGCGCCGGATGCGTCCGCGGTCCGCCGGCGGTCCTCCGGGAGACCACACGTCCGGGCCGGTGTACCGCCTGGCGGACTACATCGAGCAGCACGGTGCGCACGAGCGCCGCGCTCTGTGCCCGCCGGCGTCCTTCTGGTCGGCCGCGTACGAGCATGTCGACGACCCTGAGAGCCTTCTCCTGCTGTCCCGGGCGGCAGCGTCGCGGCTGCGACTGCACTGGTCGCACCGGCTGTGGCTGAGAGCGGCCGAGCTGGGCGACACCGTGGCCATGGTCGAGGTCGCCAAGGCCAAGCGGCGGGCGGGAGACGTCGAGGGGGCGGACCGGCTCATCGAACGGGCGGCCGAGGCCGGACACGACCAGAGCGCCATGTCGTTGGCCATGTCCCGCGCAGCCGTCGGAGACTTCGACCGCGCCGACCGCCTAGTGCGCCTGACCTGCGACGCCGGGGAGGAAGGCCCGCTGCTCCACCTGGCGCACTGGTACGCGCAGGAAGGTCACCCCGCCCGCGCCGAAGACCTGTGCGCGTACGCGGCCAGGAGCGGAAGCGACGTGGCACGGGCACTGCTCGACGCACTGCGCCGAGGGCTCACCGGCCTGGACGTGTTGGAGTTCGTGACCCTCCGGTGTTCCGGCCCGTTCGGCGGAGACGATCTCGCCGAGGTTGCCGAGGAGCGTGCAAAGGCCGGTGACTTGCAACGGGCCGACGAGCTCTACCGGCTGGCCGCGGATGCCGGACACACCCGGGCACTCGTCGGTATGTGTCTGCTGCGCCAGAGCATGAACGACGAGGAAGGCGTCGCCGAGGTCTGCTGCCTGGCCGTTGAAGCGGGCAACGGCCAAGTGCTCTACTCGATCGCGCGAGCGAGAGAGGAAGCCGGGGACGCGGCGCAGGCCGACACTCTGCTGCACCAGGCGGCCGAGGCGGGGAGTTGGTTCGCCCGCGACCAGTGGACGGACCGGCTCGTCCAGTCGGGCAGTCTTGATGCAGCGGCTTCCTTCGTCCTGTCGGCGCAGGAGTCCAGCGAGTGGCCCGCCTATAGGCTGGCGCTCCTCCGAGCCGCCGACGGCAGCCGTCCGGGCCTGACGGCGCTGCTCCACCAAGCCGACGGGCCGGCGAGCGCCGCTACGCTGGCGGCGCTCGCCGAGATACTGGAGAGGTCAGGGGAGGAAGCAGACGCTCTGGCCCTGTATGAACGCGCGGCTTTCCACGGGAACCCGAAGGCCCTGGTCGTGCTCGGAGAGCGGGCTGCCCTGAACGGGAGCCTGCAGAAAGCGAAGGAGCTGTACCAGCGCGCGGTTGAGGCCGGTGACGACAAGGGCATGCTTCGCCTCGGCGGTGTGCTGGAAGCGTCGCAGGACCGGGCGGGAGCCGAGGCGTTGTACCGTCGCGCATCGGGTGCGGAGGACAAGAACACGGCTGCGCTCGCCTTCGTACAACTGGCCCGCATGTACGAGGCCGACGGTGACGTGGACGGTTGGCGGGCGCTGGCACGCGCGGTGGCCGACGAGGACGAGACGGCGGCGGTGGTGCACCACCTGGCACTGGAGGGGCAGCAGGCCGGGGAGAACACCGAAGGGGCGGTACTCCTGCTCCACGGAGCAGCGGATGCCGGGAGTCCCGAAGCCTTGTTCGGACTCGCCGCGCTCGAAGCCCGCGGGAAGAACCGCGGGAAGGACCGCGGCGCGCTCCTGGACCGAATCCGGGCCGCCGTGGACGCCGGCAGGGATGATGCCTTGATGCTCGACTCCAGCTCGGGTGACTTCCTGGTGGACTTCTCGCACAACCCGTGGCCCCATGGTCTCGAACCGGACGGAACCCCTTCCGCGCCCTGGAACCCCGAGCCGCCCGTCGAAAGGAGGCGCGTCAGGGAGATCGTCATCGGTAGCGGCGCACGCGACGGCACCACAGCGGGCCGTGCCGCATCCATCGAGGCAATGACAGCCGCAATAGTCGCCGCAGTGGTCGCGGACGATGACTGGCCGGGTGGACCGCTGAGTGCGTGATCTCGCAGCTGAGGTTCAGGCCTTGTGCCGGTCACGGCTGGTGCGGGCGAGGGCTACGACTACGACCACCTGCGGCGATGGCTCCGACTGCGAGGGATCCGGCATCGTGTCGCCCGCAAGGGCGTCGAGTCCTCGCAGCGTCTGGGCCGACACCGATGGGTCGTCGAACGGACCGTGTCGTGGCTGGCCGGCCGCCAACGTGTAACTGCGGTCAGCCAGCTCGGACGGTCCTGCGCGCTGGGGGTTGCCAGATGAAGGCATCGGCAATCTCATCTTGGAGCGGATCCTTCTGCCATGTATCGGTGATGTCGGTCCAGTTGCGGATGACGGCGTTGCCCGCTGCCTTCGGCGTCTGGCCGGTGCCGTCGAGGGTGAAGTAGCGCAGGGCGGTGAACTGGGCCTCGATGCGGTTGAGCCAGAAGGAGTTCGTCGGCGTGTAAGCGATTTCGACGTTGTTCGCGGTTGTGAGCGATCACGGAATCACGTGATCGTTCAGACCTTCCGGTGTGGGCGTTTGCGTCAGGCCGCAGTGAAGTCCAGTGACAGGATGCGCACTCAGCCCAGTCTCGCCTCGCTGGAAGACGGCGCGCTGTACCTGGACCGATTGCCATGGATGAGGGCTACTCAAGGCCGCACGCCTCCACGCTGGCCATGCCTGGGCGGATGAGGCCAAGACTTCCTCAAGGCCGGACCAAGCCTGAGGCGGCAGCCTGCACGTCGGCCGGGATACGCCTAATTTGTCCCTGCATGACAGATAACACTGAACGTCGTGCACCGTTGGGGCGTCGCGGGCTCGTCCGGGGCGCGCTGACGGGAGCGGTGGCGGTGGCCGCCGGGCTGGTGTCCGATACCGCTACCTCGACCGCCATCCGCGCCGATGGGAAGGGCCTGCGGCCGCGGACTCCCGAGTCCGCGCTGCGGGAACTCGCGGCGGGCAATGCCCGCTGGCGGACGTTTCACGAGCGGAATCCGGACCGGACGCGGGCGGTGCGGCAGACACTGGTGGCCGGGCAGCATCCCTTCGCTGTGGTTCTGGGGTGCATCGATTCCCGTGTCCCGCCGGAGTTGGTCTTCGATCAGGGTCTGGGTGACCTGCTGACGGTTCGCTCGGCCGGCTCCGTCCTCGATGAGGCGGTCCTCGCCAGTATCACCTACGGGGTTCACGAGCTGGGAATCCCGCTCGTCGTCGTTCTGGGGCACCAGTCGTGCGGGGCCGTGACCGCCGCCGTCCAGGCTGCCGAGGACGGCGAGCTACTGCCCGGCCATATGCAGTACCTGGCCGACCAAATCCATCCGGCGCTCAACCGCACCCTTCGCGGGGCGGCGCGCGTGGACGCGGCCATCACGGCGAACGTGCGGCTGGTGCGCTCCCGCCTGGCCGCCGAGCCCGTCCTGTCGGCCAAGGTTGCAGCGGGCGTGCTGGCCGTGGTCGGGGCCCGCTACGAACTGACCAGCCAGCGAGTCCACCAGATCCGCTGACCCCCGCCCACTGTGAAACCCCGGGCGGACCCGCACCCGCTAGACTTGCAGAGTTATGCAATTTACTAGTTCTGGATTCGGTGGACGGGGGTTGTGGTGTGGCCGGGTTCGAGGAAGCGGCGCTGGAACGGGTCCGCATGGCGCGGGCTCGTCTCCAGGCTGCGCGGGAGGCTGACGATGCCGTCGAGGAGGCGCAGGCTGAGGAGGAGCTGGAGGACGCGCTGCGCGTGGCCCACGATCACGGCGTGGCCACCGGCGCGGATGGCCGGTGAAGCCGATGGCGTCACGGTCTCGTCCGAGGCCGCGGTAATGGCCGGGCACCCCAGCGGGCAGCATGCGCTGCCGCAGACGCGCAAGCACGCGTGGACGGTCCCGCTGGTGCCGGGCTCGGTACGGGCCGCGCGCGAGCGTACGGAACGCTCCCTGGTCCTCTTCGGCCTGGGAAGCGCCTCCTCCCTCTTCGGAGCCGCGCTGCTCGTGGTCAGCGAGCTCATCGCCAACGCCGTCCGCCACGCCCAGCAGTCCCCGGACGCCGAGGTCACCCTCCACGTGAGCGACCACATGCTCGTCGTAGCCGTCGCAGACCTGGACCCGCGCCCCATAACCCTGGCCGACGCCGACCGGGCCACAGGGCAAGGGCTGCGCACCGTCGCCGACCTAGCACGCGCCTACGGCGGTGACGTCCGTATCGAGCCCGCCACCGGCGGGCGCGGCAAGACGGTCATCGTCCGCTTCATCCTGCCCGAGGGAACCCCATGAACAGCAGTGAGCCCCAGGCTGTCCACTTCTACGAGATCACCTACCTCGGCGCCGTCCCCGATACCCGCACCGTAGAGGCAAGTGGGGTCGCAGCCGTCATCGAGCACGCCGGCGAGCACGGCATGAAGATCCTCGTCCGCCCGCACGCCCCAGCCCAGCATGAACCCGACACCCGGACAGGAGGGCAGCCGTCATGACGGACGACAAGCCCGCGCAGAGCGAGGCTGCGAAACAGGAACGGTGGCTGGCCAAGGGCGTCGCCCTGCGCGCCTTCTTCTACATCTTCGGCACGCACCTGTTCGCCGGCTTCGTGTACCTGCTGTTCTATCTCGGCCAGCACGCTCAGAAATGAGGAGCGGCCGTCTTCCGGTGTCAGAAGCGCGCTGAACCCGCACTAACGGAAGACGGCCGCCGCATGTGGGGCGCGGCCCTCGTGGGGCCTGCGCCGTGTGTGCTGCCTAGATGTGGCTGGTGGCGCGCAGGTCGGCCAGGAGTTCGGCCTGACCTTCCAGTACGCCGGAGAGGATGCCGCGGGCGACCCGCAGCAGTTCTGCGATCTGGGGGTGGGTGAGCTGGTAGTACACGTTGGAGCCTTCGCGGCGGGTGACCACCAGGTTGGCCTTGCGCAGGACGGCCAGTTGCTGGGAGAGGCTCGCCGCCTCCACCCCGACCTCCGGGAGCATCTCGGCGACCGCGTGTTCGCGTACTGCCAGGAGTTCCAGGACGCGGATGCGGACCGGATGCCCCAGCGTTTTGAAGAACTCCGCCTTCAGCTGGTACAGCGGTGTGCTCACCTGGGTACCCCTGCCTTGACTGCCCATCTCATCCACCCGGAACCATTCCCTCGTAGGGGCATCCGATCGCCCCTCTTCACACCTTGCGACCTCCACAGTTGCAGATCCCTGCAACTCCTGGGACCCCGTGGGCGGCCTTCGTGACGTTCGGACCCCCGAGAGCGGGTCCTTCGCCGGTCAGGCCTTCTTGAGGAACTCGGTCCGCAGGACCAGGCCCTTGACCTTCTTCGTGTTGCACTCGACCTCGCCCGGACGGGACGTGAGACGGATGTTCTTGACCAGGGTGCCGCGCTTGAGGGTCTCGGAGGTCCCCTTGACCTTGAGATCCTTGATCAGGGTGACCGAGTCGCCGTCGGCGAGCGGGGTGCCGTTGGAGTCCTTGACGATGATGTCGCTCATGGCGTGGGTGTCCTTGCCGTTCTCGTAGCTGGTGCTGGTGTTCAGGTGAGGGCGGGTGTGGCCGGGTGATTCGGGTCCTGCCAGTCATCGGTACGCCACTGCCTGACCGCGTCCTGGGCCCCGTGGGCGGCCAGGGCGGCGGCAAGGTCGCAGTGGACGGCGACGGGCGGGCAGGTGGCGTCCGGTACGAGGGAGCCGTCCGCGGGTATCGCCGCGAGCTCCAAGCGTCGACCGTTCTCGGCGAGGCGGCGTGCGGCCTGGGCGACGGCGATCTGTCCGCCGGCCGACCAGCCCAGCAGACCGGTCAGGTCGAGGATGACCGGGCCGGTGCCCCGGGCCAGCGCCCAGCCGATGGCGCCGGTGAACCGGTCCACGGCATCCGCGCCGAGGTAGCCCGCCAGGGACAGTACGCCCAGGTCCTCGCGGGTCGTGTACCGCCATTCGATCGTCATCGTTCGTTCCTCGGTTCGCTCGTCACAGGGGCAGGGTGATCCAGATGGCCTTGCCGCGCGAGTCCGCGTCCGGCCTCACGGCGGCGGTGCCGCCCAGCTCCATCGCCAGTTCGACCACCATGGCCAGGCCGCTGCCCGGGGCGGTGGCGAGCGCCCCGAACAAGGCCGGCTGGTAGGGGTGGCGGTCATGGACAGCGAACGCGAACGCCCCCGGTCCGTGCGCGTAGGTGACCGTGATCGTCGGCGAGGACACGGCGGCATGGCGGACGGCGTTGGTGACCAGCTCGGCCAGGATCAGCAGCGCCGGGTCCACGCTCGGATGCCGAAGGCCCACCCCGCACTCCATGAGGACCAGCTCGGTGGTCTCGCGCGCGATGCGGACGGCCGAGCCCATGGCGGGCACGTCCAACACGTGCCGGTAAGGCATCGTCTCGACCCGGACACTCACCGGCCCGCCCCCGCCACGGTGCGGGCAAGGCGGAACCCGGACACCTGCTGCGGGTGCAGCCGCAGCAGGGTGTCGTGCGGGCCGTGGGCCCAGCCTGGCAGGGTGCGCCGGTAGTGAGCCGCCTCGTCGGGGTTGGCGATGACGTCCGCCGGACCGTGCGCGCTGACCGTCCAGCCGGTGCCGGCAGGGGTGCGGATCTCATCGACCTGGTAGGTCAGCAGCGCACGGCCGGGAATGCTGGCGGCCTGCACGGGGGCCCGGACGACGAGGCGCCCGTACTCCATCACGTGCGTGGCGGGGCGCACGACGGCCAGCTCCCGCTGGACGTAGACGAGTCGGCCTTGGCTGGAGCCTTCGAGGAGCCACAGGGCCTCGGTGCCGGAGACCTCGATCATGCGGCGGTCGGCGGGGACGGTCATCGTGCTCCCTTCCGGATGCGGTGCGGTCGGTGATGCGTACGGGGCAGCAGTCCCGCCTGTTCCAGGTGTTTGCGGGCCCCGGCGATCGCTTCCGGGGTCGTGGCGTATTCACGTCCCTCGTGGCGCAGCAGGTCGAGCGCGCCCACGGCGTCCAGGGCCTGGCGCTGGCCTGGCCGGATGCCGGAGGTCATGACGGCGATGCCGCGTCGGTTCAGCTTCTCCACGGCGTCCTTCAGTACGAGGGCGCCGGTGGCGTCCAGTGTGGTGACCCTCGACATGCGCAGGATCACCACCTTCACGTCAGCGACCTCCGACAGCTCCAAGAGGAAGCGGTGGGCGCCGGCGAAGAACAGGGGGCCGTCGATGCGATAGGCCACGATGTGCTCGGCCAGCAGCGCGTGCTCCTCCTCGCTGTGCTCACCTGGCACATCCGGCCGGAAGTCGACCAGTTCCATCCGAGCCTGGCTCGCCACCGCCTTCAGGGCGAGCGCTCCGGCGACGACCAGGCCGATGATCACCGCGTAGACGAGGTCGAGGACCAGGGTCGCGGCGGCGGTCAGGACCAGCACGACCGCGTCCGAGCGCGTCGCCTTCGCCATCGCCCGCAGCGAGCCGACCTCCACCATGCGAATCGCCGTCGCCAGCAGCACACCAGCGAGCGCGGCCAGCGGGATCTTCGACACGAGCGGGGCCGCGGCGAACACGATCACCGCGAGCACCGCGGCGTGGGTGAGCGCGGCCAGGCGGGAGGAAGCGCCGGTACGGACGTTGACCGCGGTCCGCGCTATCGCGGCCGTGGCCGGAACTCCGCCGAACAGCGGGGCCGCCAGGTTGGCGATGCCCTGCCCGAACAGCTCCTTGTCCGGGTCGTGCTGCTGTCCCACCGTCATCCCGTCCGCGACCGTCGCCGACAGCAGGGACTCCAGCGCGGCAAGCGCCGCGACAGCCACGGCCGGGGCGAGCAGCGAGCCGAGGACGGACAGGTCGAGGAAGGCCAGGGAAGGAGCGGGCAGGCCGGAGGGCAGGTCACCGATCGGGGACGCCGCGCCCAGGTGGAACACCTGCGTGATCACGGTCGCGGCGATCACCGCGACGATCGAGAACGGGACCGTCGGCCTCCACCGGGCACCGGCAAGCATCACCGCCGCGACACCGGCCGAGAGACCGATCGCGGTCCAGTTCGGGAACGCCACGAACTCCACGAGAGCCCGCCAGGCAACGAGCAGGACCTTCTCGCCCTCCGGCTTGGCCACACCGAGCGCGTTGGGTATCTGCTGGAGGCCGATCACGCAGGCAATACCAAGGGTGAACCCCTCCACCACCGGCGCCGGCACGTACCGCATGTACTGCCCGGCCCGCAGAAGCGCGAGACCGATCAGCAGGACACCGGCCATCAGCCCGACCGTCAGCACGCCGCCGGGCCCGTACTGGGCGACGATCGGCACCAGCACCACGGTCATCGCACCCGTCGGCCCGGACACCTGGAGGTTCGACCCGCCGAACAGCGCGGCGAGCGCGCCGGCGACCACGGCGGTGGCGAGTCCGGCCTCCGCACCGAGCCCGGAGGAGACCCCGAAGCCAAGCGCGAGCGGCAGCGCGACGATCGCCACGGTCAGCCCAGCCAGCAGATCCCGGCGGGGACTGCGGCCCATGACCGCAAAATCAGCCCGCGTCGGCAGCACCGAGCGGACCCGCCCCAGCATGGAAGTCAGGAAGTTGTTCACAGTCACGGCGCCCGGACCTCGGACTCCCGCAGCTCCTCCAGCAGCTCGCGCTGCCCCGCCAGCACCTCGGTCAGAATCCGCCGAGCCGCCCGCATCAGCTGCGCGACATCCCCGCCAGCCAGCTCGTAGACCACGGTCGATCCGTCACGCACCGAGGTGACGATCCCCGACCGGCGCAACACCGCGAGCTGCTGCGACAACGCGGAGGGCTCGACCTCGATCGCGGCCAGCAGATCGCGCACCGGCATCGACCCGTCCTGCAGCAGCTCCAGAACCCGTATCCGCACAGGGTGCCCGAGCATCCTGAAGAACTCGGCCTTGGCCTGATACAGCGGAACCGGCACGGTCTCGCACCCTTCTCCCGCCCCAGGCACCGGGGCGAACGGCTGGTGCTGCGCCCGCGGCTACCTGCAGACACAGCCCTCACAGCATCTATGAAATTGCAGACTTCTGCAATTCACAGAAACGACGATCGCCCTTGACTGGAGCCCGTAGCTTCTGCTCAGGGACCTCGCCGCCACCCCGCAAACCCTCTGCCCGCTGGCGCACGATCTTTCTAGGGCTGGCTGTAGCCGTCGAGGAAGTTGCCGATCCGGGTGACCGCGTCGGTGAGGTCCTTCGCGCCCGGCAGGGTCACGATGCGGAAGTGGTCGGGCTCGGGCCAGTTGAAGCCCGTACCGTGCACGACCATGATCTTTTCCTCGCGCAGCAGGTCGAGGACCATCTGCCGGTCGTCCTTGATCTTGTAGACGGACGGGTCCAGCTTCGGGAACAGGTACAGCGCACCCTTGGGCTTCACGCAGGTGATGCCGGGGATCTGGGTGAGCAGGTCGTACGCCGTGTCGCGCTGCTCCAGGATCCGCCCGCCGGGCAGCACCAGGTCGTTGATCGACTGCCGTCCGCCGAGGGCGGTGGCGATGGCGTGCTGGGAGGGCATGTAGGCGCAGAGCCGCATGTTCGCCAGGATCGTCAGGCCCTCGATGTACGACGAGGCGTTCTTCTTGGGCCCGCACACCGCCATCCAGCCGGACCGGTAGCCGGCGACGCGGTAGTTCTTGGAGAGCCCGTTGAAGGTGAGCGTCAGCAGGTCCGGGGCGATGGCGGCGGTGTTCGTGTGGATCGCGCCGTCGTAGAGGATCCGGTCGTAGATCTCGTCCGAGCAGACGATCAGGTTGTGGCGGCGGGCGATGTCGGTGAGCCCGTGCAGCATCTCGTCGTCGTAGACGGCGCCGGTCGGGTTGTTCGGGTTGATGATCACGATCGCGCGGGTGCGGTCGGTGATCTTGCGCTCGATGTCGGCGAGGTCCGGCATCCAGTCGGACTGCTCGTCGCAGCGGTAGTGCACGGCGGTGCCGCCGGCCAGGCTGACGGAGGCGGTCCACAGCGG
>NZ_JBFBFP010000024.1:0-118247 GCF_040684275.1 Streptomyces sp. NPDC091371 | reverse complement strand
TCGTACTGGACGTACTTGCGCGGTCCGACAACGCAGCGAGGTGCCGTGCCGGGCGCCGTGACCCGGTGAACCTTGCCGGTCACAGCACTAGGCGCGGGCGGCACCCCCACATTCCGAGCCCGGGGTTCCCGGGCCGATGCGCGCTGCCCGCGAAGCGATGACCTGCACCTTTCATCCTTCACGCATGCGCGGAGACTTTCGTGTCGAATCATTCGCCCGCTGCCGGGCGCAGTCTGCTGTACCTCGTCGTCGCCGGAGCCGCCTGGGGCACTGCCGGAGCGGCCGCCTCCCTCCTCTTCCTGGCCAGTGACCTCGGCCCGCTCGCCCTGTCCTTCTGGCGGTGCGCGGGCGGGCTCGCGGTGCTGCTGGGGGTGCTCGCCGTACGCGGGCGCCGCCGGGCCGACGAGGGTCGGGCGCGGCCGTCCAAGGCCTCGCTGATCGGGACCGGGCTGCTGTTCACCCTGTTCCAGGCCGCCTACTTCGCCGCCGTGCGCGAGACCGGCCTCGCGGTCGGCACCGTCGTCACGCTCGGCGCCGGACCCGTGCTCATCGCCCTCGGGGCCCGGTACTGGATGGGCGAGCGCCTCGGCCGCGGCGGCCTGGCCGCCGTCTGCGGAGCGCTGGCCGGGCTGGCCGTCCTCGTGCTGGGCAGCGGGGGCGGTGAGGTACGGCCCCTCGGCGTCGGCTGGGCGCTGCTGTCGGCCGCCGGATACGCGGCCATGACCCTGCGGGCCCGCCTGCTCGGGCGGCGCGGGGCGGGCGGCGACCCCCTCATCACCACCGCCTGGTCGGTCGCGGTGGGCGCGGTCACCCTGCTGCCGCTCGCCTGGGCGGAGGGGCTGCTGCCGCACACCGCCGAACTCGGGCGGGTGCTGTGGCTGCTGGCGTACATCGCCACCGTGCCGACGGCGCTCGCGTACGCGCTCTACTTCACCGGGGCCGCCGCCGTGCGGGCCGCGACCGTGTCCGTGATCATGCTGATCGAGCCGGTGAGCGCGGCGGCGATCGCCGTCCTCGTGCTCGGGGAGCGGCTGACCGCCGCGGTGGTGCTGGGAACCGTACTGCTGCTGACGGCGGTGGGAGCGCTGATCGTGGCGGAAGCCCGGCGTCCGGCGGCTCGGCCCGGGCCGGTGGCGGCCGGGCCGGCCGTCGTGCGGGAGCGTCCTCAGAGTGCGGTGATGTAGTCCGGGACGGGGATGCCGGGGGCCAGGTCCGCGGCGGGCACGGGGGCTCCGAACGCCGGCGCGACGGGGACCACGCCCGACCAGTGGGGCAGGCCCAGGTCCTCGGCGTCGTCGTTCGGGCCGCCGGTGCGGAGCTTCGCGGACACCTCGGCCAGGTCCAGGCGGATCACCGCGGTGGCGGCGAGCTCCTTGGCGTTGGCGGGCCGGGAGTCGGCGGAGCGGCCCGGGACGACGTGGTCGACGAGGGCGTTCAGGGCCAGCCGGCGCTCCTCCTCGTCGGTCACCTGGTAGGCCGTGCCCTGGACCACCACCGAGCGGTAGTTGAGCGAGTGGTGGAAGGCCGAGCGGGCCAGCACCAGGCCGTCGACGTGGGTGACGGTCACGCAGACGGCGAGGCCCGGGTCGGCCTTGCCGGCGGCGAGCAGCGGGCGGGATCCGGTGGAGCCGTGGACGTAGAGCGCCTCGCCGACGCGTGCGAAGAGGGTGGGGAGGACCACGGGGGCACCGTCACGGACGTAACCGAGGTGGCAGACGTAGGCCTGGTCGAGTATCGAGTGCACCGTCTCGCGGTCGTAGCGGGCCCGGTCCCGGGAGCGGGTGGGCACGGTGCGCTCGGTGGGCTCGTAGGCGGTCTCTGTCGCGGGGGTGCTGGTCATTGTGCGCGCCTTTTGTATTAGTGCATACTTGGGTTTGTGCTAGGAGATTATCGGATCGAAGGGCGCCGTGCATCGGATATCGCGGCCAGCGTCGAAGCGGGCGTGGGATCGGGCGCGCTCGCGCCCGGATCGCTGTTGCCGCCGATGCGGGAGCTGGCGGGTGAGCTGGGGGTGAACCCCAACACCGTCGCCGCTGCCTACCGGACGCTGCGCGAGCGCGGGGTCATCGAGACCGACGGGCGGCGCGGCAGCCGGGTCCGGGCGCGCCCGTCGAGCACCCCCCGGGACGCGCTGCCGATGACTGTGCCGGCGGGCGTACGGGACCTCACCACGGGCAACCCGGACGTGTCGCTGCTGCCCTCGCTGCGCGGGGCGCTGGCCGGGGCCGCCCGCCGGTACGCGAAGGCCCCGACCCTCTACGGGGAGGACCCGGTGGTGCCGGAGCTGGCGCGCCTGGCCCGGGCGGAGTTCGACGCGGACGGGGTGCCGGCCGGGCCCGTGGCGGTGACCTCGGGCGCGCTCGACGGGATCGAGCGGGTGCTGACCGCGCATCTGCGGCCGGGCGACGCGGTGGCGGTCGAGGACCCGGGATGGGTGAGCGCGCTCGACCTGGTCGCCGCGCTCGGGCTGAAGGTGCTGCCGGTGGCCGTGGACGACGACGGCCCGCAGGCGGACGCGGTGGCCCGGGCGCTGGCGGCCGGGGCGCGGGCGCTGGTGGTCACCTCGCGGGCGCAGAACCCGACCGGGGCGGTGGTGGGCGCGGACCGGGCGGCGGAGCTGCGGGAGCTGCTGGCCGGGTACCCGGACGTGCTGGTGATCGACGACGACCACGGCCACGGGATCGTCGACCGCCCGCTGCGGTCGCTGGGCGGGGTGACCCGGCACTGGGCGCTGGTGCGGTCCACGGCGAAGGCGTACGGGCCGGACCTGCGGCTGGCGGTGCTCACAGGGGACGCGGTGACGCTGGACCGGGTGCGCGGCCGGCAGCGGCTGGGGCCGGGGTGGGTGAGCCGGCTGCTCCAGTACACGGTGGTGGAACTGTGGACCTCGCACGCCGTGGACCGGGCGGCGGTGGCCCGCGCCTACGACGAGCGGCGGGACGCGCTGGTCGCCGCGTTGCGGGAGCGGGGGGTGCGGGCGCACGGGGCGAGCGGGCTGAACGTGTGGGTGCCGGTGGCCGTGGCCGGTGAGACCGCGGTGGTGGCGGGGCTGATGGCCGCGGGGTGGGCCGTGGCTGAGGGCGCCCGCCATCGGCTGGAGTCGGGGCCGGGCGTCCGGCTGACGGTCTCGACGCTGTCGGTGGCCGAGGTGCCGGGGCTGGCGGATGCCGTTGCCGCTGCGGTGCACCCGGCGGGGCGTGGCCGCTCGGTCTGACCGCGGGCCTCCGCCCCGCCGCGTCCCGGGGCTCCGCCGCTGACCCCGCGCCTCAGACGCCGGCGGGGGTGGAGGGTGCGGCCGGAGTGGAGGGGGTGGGGGCGGGGCGGGTCTGGGTGAGGGCGGCGCCCGCCAGGATGATCGCGGCGCCGACCGGGGTGTTCCAGTGGAGCTGTTCGCCGAGCACCAGGACGCCCGCCGTCGTGGCCACGACCGGGATGAAGTACGTGACCATCTGCGCGGTGGTCGGGCCGACCTTTGCGACCAGGCCGTACTGCATCTGCAGGGCCATCCCCGTGCCGAGCGCGCCCAGGGCGATCACCGACAGGGTCGGCCAGAGCGGGAAGGCTGCCGGGGCGGACGTGAACACGGTGCTGACCAGGGCGAGCTGGAGCGTGGAGAGCATCAGCTGGCCACCCGTCAGGGCCGCCGGGGATCCGGGGGTGCCGGCCAGCGTGCGGCGGACGTAGATCCAGCCGATGGGGTAGCAGAGCGAGGCCAGCAGGGCGAACGCGGTGCCCTTGGCGTCGACGCCGGAGAAGCCCTGCCAGGCCCCGAGCACGGTGAGCACGCCGAGGAAGCCCAGGCCCAGACCGGCGAAGCGGCGCCTGGTCGGGCGGTCCTCGGACAGCGCGACCAGCGACAGCGCCATGCCCCACAGCGGCGAGGTGGCGTTGCAGATGCCGGCCAGGCCGGACGGGATGCTCAGCTCCGCGTACGCGAAGAGCGAGAAGGGGGCCGTGTTGAGCAGGAGCGCCGCCACGGCGAGGTGACCCCAGGTGCGCCGGCCCCGGGGGAGCGGCTCGCGGCGTACCAGCAGGACGGCGAGGAGGGCGAGCGCGCCGAACAGGACCCGGCCCAGCGCCACCTGGAAGGGCGCGTAGGCCTCCGTGCCCACCTTGATCAGGAGGAAGCTGAAGCCCCAGACGACCGAGAGGATCGCGAAGCGGACCCGCCAGTCGAGGAGGCGGACGCGGCGGACGGCGGCGGTGGCGGCGGCGGTGGGGGAGGAAGCGGCAGAGGCGGTCGGGAGGGTGGGCCGCGGGGCGGTGGGTGCGCTCATGGCCTTTACTTTGCGCCCATCAACTTCGTAGGACAAGCGAGACTTGCTGGGGGTGACGGCGTAGCATCGCTTACATGTTGAACCTGGAGCGCCTGCGTACCCTCGACGCCCTCGCCCGCCACGGCTCGGTCAGCGGCGCGGCCGACGGGCTCCACGTCACCACCTCCGCCGTGTCCCAGCAGATGGCCAAGCTGGAGCGCGAGGTCGGCCAGCCGCTGCTGGCCAAGAACGGCCGCGGGGTCCGGCTCACCGACGCCGGGCGGCTGCTCGCCGACCACGCGGCGCGGATCATCTCCCAGGTGGAGCTGGCCCAGGCCGATGTCGAGGCCCAGCGGGGCCGCGCCGTCGGCGAGCTGCGCATCGGGGCCTTCCCCACCGCCATGCGCGGACTGCTGCCGCGGGCCCTGTCCGCCTTGCGCGAGGGGCACCCCGACCTGCGGGCCCTGGTGCGCGAGCGGGAGCCGGAGGAGAGCATGGCGGCGGTCGTGCGCGGGGACCTCGACCTGGCCCTCGCCATCGACTGGCACAACAAGCGCATGCCGGTGCCGGCCGAACTCACCCGGACCCACCTGCTGGACGACTCCGTCGACATCGCCGTCCCGGCCGGCCACCGACTGGCCGGCCGGGACCGGATCGCCCTGGCCGAATTCGCCGACGACGACTGGATCTCCTGGAACGAGGGCCAGTTCTGCCACGAATGGCTCGTCTCCACCCTGCGCGGGACGGGGATCGAGCCGCGCATCGCCCACATCGCCGAGGAGCACCACACCCAGCTCGCCTTCGTGGAGGCCGGGCTCGGCGTGTGCGTGGCGCCGAAGCTGGGGCGCGGCCCGGTGCCGCCGGGGGTCCGGTTGCTGCCGGTCTGCGACACCGTACGCCGCCACGTGTACGCGGTCTGGCGCGCGGACGCCGACCGGCGGCCCTCCATCAGGGCCGCCGTCGAGGCCCTGCGCGAGGCGGCCGCCGGCATCGGGTAGGCCCGGTCCGGCGGGCAACCGCGCTGGACGCACGGCGCGGCCGCAGGTCCCGCCGGTCACAGCGCTAGTGCTGTGACCGGCAAGGTTCACCGGGTCGCGGCGCCCGGCACGGCACCTCGCTGCGTTGTCGGACCGCGCAAGTACGTCCAGTACGAGCCGCGGCCCTCCGCCTTGCGATGCACCGCACCGGACACCGCGACCCGGCAAACCTTTCCGGCCACAGCACTAGATCTTGCGGAAGTCCCAGGACACGACCGACTCCGGGGTGAGGCGGATCCAGGCGTGCCGGCCGTCGTGCGGCATCTCCTCGATGCCGAAGTTCTTGACGGGGAAGATCCGCTCGGCTTCGGCCAGTTCGGGGCAGGGCTCGCCGGTGCGCGGGGCCTCGCCCACGAAGACGGCGCTGCCGGACAGCTCCACCCCGCGCAGTTCGTCGTACGCCTCTCCGGAGTCCACGACCACCGAGATGCGCGGGTCCTTGCGCAGGTCCGCCCAGCGCCGGCTGCGCGTGATCGAGTAGAGCCACAGCGAGGTGCCGTCCCAGGCGAACCACAGGGCGCCCACGTGCGGGCGGCCGTCCGGGGAGACGGTGGCCACCCGGCAGGTCCGCTGCTCGCGCAGGAAGGCGTCCACCTCCGCGTCGCTCATCATGATGCGGCGCCCCCGCCGCTGTGCCGCTGTCGACCGCGTCTCGTCCATGCGTCCCGCACCCCTTCACATCTGACTGTGTGTCAGGAATCATGCGGGCTGTTCGGTCGTCACGCCAGGGGGAGCCATGCCGGAACTCGATCCCGCCACCACCGCGCTGCTCACCGTCGAATGCCAGAACGGGGTCGTCGGCGAGGAGAGCGCGCTGCCCGAGCTCGCCAAGGAGGCCAGGGACTCCGGGATGCTGGAGCGGGTCGCCGCGCTGGCCGACGCCGCGCGCGGGGCCGGCGTACAGGTGCTGCACGCGGTCGCCGAGCGGCGGCCGGACGGGCGCGGGGCGAACACCAACGCGCGGCTGTTCCGGGCCGCCGGGAAGCTGCCCGTCCGCCAGCTGACGGGCAGCGGGGCCGTGGAGGTCGCCGCGCCCATCGCCGTGGCCGAACAGGACCTGGTGGTCCGCCGGCTGCACGGACTGTCCCCGATGGCCGGAACCGACCTCGACGCACTGCTGCGCAACCTCGGCGTCCGTACCCTCGTCGTCACCGGGGTCTCCTCGAACATCGCCATCCCGAACACCGTCTTCGACGCAGTGAACCTGGGCTACCAGGTGGTGGTCCCGTCCGACGCGATCGCCGGGGTGCCCGCCTCCTGCACCGCCGAGGTGATCCGCAACTCCCTCGCCCTCGTGGCGACCATCACCACCGCCGAGGCGCTGATCAATCAGTGGGCCACCGCGAGCTGACCGCCGTAACCTGGGCGGATGTTGTCCGAAGTGATCGCGACCCGCTACGTCACGCCCTTGCGTGAGGGCGGCTCGCTCCCAGGAATCGTCGAGGCCGACGACCTCGGTACGTACGTCATGAAGTTCACCGGCGCCGGCCAGGGCCGCAAGACCCTGGTTGCCGAGGTCATCTGCGGGCGGCTCGCCCAGCGCCTCGGGCTGCGGGTGCCGCGGCTGGTGCAGATGCAGCTCGACCCGGTCATCGGGCTCGGCGAGCCCGACCAGGAGGTCCAGGAGCTGCTCAAGGCCAGCGGCGGGCTGAACCTCGGCATGGACTACCTGCCCGGTTCGATCGGCTTCGACCCGCTCGCCTACCAGGTGGACCCGGTCGAGGCGGGGCGCGTCGTCTGGTTCGACGCCCTCATCAACAACGTCGACCGGTCCTGGCGGAACCCGAACATGCTGGTCTGGCACGGGGACGTCTGGCTCATCGACCACGGCGCCACCATGATCTGGCACCACAACTGGCCCACCGCCGCGGCCGCGGCCGCCAAGCCGTACAACGCCTCCGACCACGTACTGGCCCCCGTGGGGCCGGACATCGCGAGCGCGGCGGCCGCGCTCGCGCCGCTGGTCACCGAGGAACTGCTCACCGAGGTGGCGGCCGACGTGCCCGACGAGTGGCTGGTCGACGAGCCGGGATTCGACTCGACCGACGCCCTGCGACGCGCCTACGTGGAGGCGCTGCTGCCGCGCGCGGCCACGATCCACGAGAGGATCTCGCTGGAGGCCGAGGTGAAGGCCCCGTCGAAGCCGCCGGGCTGGCTCACCGACCACCTGCCGGAATGGCCCCACAAGACCAAGAAGAAGAGCGACAACGAGTGACCAAGCGGGACGTGTTCGAGTACGCGCTGGTGCGCGTGGTGCCCCGGATGGAACGCGGAGAGTGTTTCAACGCGGGAGTGATCGTCTACTGCCGGGCGCAGGGGTACGTCGCCGCGCGCACCCACCTCGACGAGGCGAAGCTCCTCGCGCTGGACCCCGGGGCGGACGTGGCCGGGGTACGGGCGGCCCTGCACGGGGTCGAGGGCGTGTGCGCGGGGGGCGCCGCGGCGGGGCAGGCGGCGGGCGACGATGCCGGGCGGCGGTTCCGGTGGCTGATCGCGCCGCGGAGCACTGTCGTGCAGCCGGGGCCGGTGCATACCGGCCTGACGGCCGATGCGGCGGTGGAGGTGGAGAGGCTGCTGGACCTGTTGGTTCGGTGAACCGGGGTCCGGGCGGTGGGCGGGTGCGGCGCCGCTGCCGGGGGCTCTGCCCCCGGACCCCCGCGCCTCAAACGCCGGCGAGGCCGAATGTGCCGCCGGCGGGGTCGGACGAGGCGCCGCGGCTCACCGAGCTCCCGTTGACAGCGCAGCGCTACGGCTCCTAGCGTCTCCTCAGCTGAAGCTACTAAGCGGTTGCTCACCTCTGGGCGGCCGTCTCTCAAGGGCGAGGAGATCCACATGTCCACCACCGAGCAGCGCGTCGCGATCGTGACCGGGGCGGCCCGGGGCATCGGCGCCGCCACCGCCGTTCGCCTGGCCGCCGAGGGCCGCGCGGTCGCCGTACTCGACCTGGACGAGGCGGCCTGCAAGGACACCGTCGAGGCCATCACGGCGGCCGGCGGCAAGGCCCTGGCGGTCGGCTGCGACGTGTCCGACAGCGCGCAGGTGGAGGCGGCCGTCGAGCGCGTCGCGAGCACGCTCGGCGCTCCGACCGTCCTGGTCAACAACGCGGGCGTGCTGCGCGACAACCTCCTCTTCAAGATGAGCGACACCGACTGGGACACCGTCATGAACGTGCACCTGCGCGGCGCGTTCTTGATGGCGAAGGCCTGTCAGAAGTACATGGTCGAGGCCAAGTTCGGCCGGATCGTGAACCTCTCCAGCAGCTCGGCCCTCGGCAACCGCGGCCAGGCCAACTACTCCGCCGCCAAGGCCGGTCTGCAGGGCTTCACCAAGACCCTGGCCATCGAGCTCGGCAAGTTCGGCGTCACCGCCAACGCCGTCGCCCCCGGCTTCATCGCCACCGAGATGACCGCCCAGACCGCGGCCCGCGTCGGCATGGGCTTCGACGACTTCAAGGCCGCGGCCGCCACCCAGATCCCCGTCCAGCGCGTCGGCACCCCGGACGACATCGCCAACGCCATCGCCTTCTTCACGGGCGAGGCCGCCGGCTTCGTCTCCGGCCAGGTCCTGTACGTGGCCGGCGGCCCCCTCAACTGACCGGACCACGAGAGGCAGGGGCGTACGCCATGACGTACGAAGGAACGGACAGCGGCAAGGTCGCGCTGATCACCGGCGCGAGCCGGGGCATCGGCTACGGCGTCGCCGAGGCGCTGGTCGCGCGCGGCGACCGGCTGTGCATCACCGGGCGCAACGAAGAGGCCCTCAAGGAGGCCGTCGAGCGGCTCGGTGCCGACCGGGTGATCGGTGTCGCGGGCAAGGCGCACGACGAGGAGCACCAGGCCCTCGCCGTCGAGCGGACGATGGAGGCCTTCGGCCGCGTCGACTTCCTGATCAACAACGCCGGCACCAACCCGGTCTTCGGTCCGATCGCGGACCTGGACCTCGGGGTCGCGCGCAAGGTCTTCGAGACCAACGTGATCTCGGCGCTCGGCTTCGCCCAGCGGACCTGGCACGCCTGGCAGAAGGACAACGGCGGGGCGATCGTGAACATCGCCTCCATCGCGGGCGTCTCCGCCTCGCCCTTCATCGGGGCGTACGGGATGAGCAAGGCGGCGATGATCAACCTGACCCTCCAGCTCGCCCACGAGATGGCGCCCGGGGTCAGGGTCAACGCGATCGCTCCCGCGGTGGTCAAGACCAAGTTCGCGCAGGCGCTCTACGAGGGCCGGGAGCAGGAGGCGGCGGCCGCCTACCCGCTGGGCCGGCTCGGGGTCCCGGAGGACATCGGAGGGGCCGCGGCCTTTCTTACATCTGCACAAGCGGAATGGATTACGGGGCAAACTCTCGTCGTTGACGGGGGAATGTTCCTGAATGCCGGCGTGCACTGACCGATAATCGGACGCATTTGCCTCCTGGGAGGAGGTAAATGCATCACGAATACGCACGGAACCGGTCATCTGCCCCACGAAACCTGCCCATTGGATTCGTGGGGCACTGCGGTAGGGTCTGCCGCACCCATGGCTGATCGAGGGAGCGTGCACGTGTTCATCCGGACCAGATGCCTGCAGATCACTGCGGCCCTTGCGTCCATATCCCTGCTCGCCGGATGCGGCCTGCTCTCGGACGACAAGGGCGACGATGCCAAGCGGATCGTCGTCGGCACGACGAGCGCCCCGAGCACCCTCGATCCCGCCGCGGCGTGGGACGGCTCCTGGGAGCTGTACCGGAACGTCTACCAGACCCTGGTCGCCTTCCCGACGGGCTCGACCAAGCCCCAGCCGGACGCCGCCCAGAACTGCGAGTTCACGGACGCGAAGAACGAGTCGTACCGCTGCACCCTGCGCAAGGGCCTGAAGTTCTCCAACGGGGACCCGCTCGACGCCAAGGCCGTCAAGCACTCCCTGGACCGGATCAGGACCATCAACTCCAGCGTCGGCCCCAAGGACCTCTTCGGCTCGCTCGACAAGATCGAGACCCCGGACGCGCAGACGGTCGTCTTCCACCTGAACACGCCCGACGCCACCTTCCCGTTCGTCCTCGGCTCGCCCGCCGCCTCGCTGGTCGCGCCCAAGGAGTACCCGGCCGGCAAGGTCCGGGAGGACGGCAAGGTCGTCGGCTCCGGCCCGTACGTGCTCGAGTCGTACAAGGAGAACGGCGAGGCCGTCCTCAACAGCAACGAGAGCTACAACGGCTTCGCCAAGCGCCGGAACTCCGGGGTGACCATCCGCTACTTCGCGGAGTCCCCGAAGATGACCGCCGCCCTCAAGGCGAAGGAGATCGACGCGATCTACCGCGGCCTGTCGGCCTCGGAGGTCCTGGACCTCCAGACGCCCGCCTCGCACGGACAGGGTGTCCAGGTCGTCGAGAACGTCGGCTCCGAGATCCGCTACCTCGTCTTCAACCCCAAGGACCCGTCGGTCGCCAAGCTCCCGGTCCGCCAGGCCATCGCCCAGGTGATCGACCGCGGCGCGCTCGTCTCCAAGGTCTACCAGGGCACCGCCGAGCCGCTGTACTCGATGGTCCCCAAGGGGGTCGTCGGCCACAAGACGCCCTTCTACGACAAGTACGGCCCGGCGGACGTCGCCAAGGCGAAGAAGATCCTCAGGGACGCCGGGATCACCCAGCCCGTCGATCTGATCTTCTGGTACACGACCGACCGGTACGGCTCCTCCACCGCGGAGGAGTTCACCGAGATCAAGCGCCAGCTGGACGAGAGCCAGCTGTTCAAGGTCACCCTGCGCAGCGCGCCCTGGAAGGCCTTCCAGGCCGGCTACAAGGGCCAGGAGTACCCGGTCTTCGGCCGCGGCTGGTTCCCCGACTTCCCGGACCCCGACAACTTCATCGCGCCGTTCGTCGGCAAGGAGAACGCGGTCGGCACCCCGTACGAGCCCGCCCAGATCCTGACCGAGCTGCTGCCCAGGTCCCGCCGCGAGGGCGACCGCTCCGCCGGTGTCCACGACTTCGAGCAGGCCCAGCAGATCTTCGCCGAGGACGTCCGGCTGCTGCCGCTGTGGCAGGGCAAGCTGTACGTGGCCGCGCGCGAGGACATCGCGGGCGCCGAGCGGGCCCTGGACCCGCAGACCGTCATGCAGATGTGGGAGTTCTACCGCAAGACCAGCTGGTAGCGAGGCTCGGGCGGCGGCCGCCGGGACGGGCGGCCGCCGCGTTGTCAGTGGCCCCCGGTAGGTTCTTGATCAGTCGCTAGAACTTGTACCGGAGGTTGTGCCGTGACCCAGATGCTGCCCGAGTCCTGGCTCCCCGTCCTCGGCGGGGAGCTGGACCAGCCCTACTTCAAAGAGCTCACCGAGTTCGTCGAGAAGGAGCGGGCGAACGGGCCGGTCTACCCGCCCCGCGAGCAGGTTTTCGCGGCCCTGGAGGCCACTCCCTTCGAGAAGGTGAAGGTTCTGGTCCTCGGCCAGGACCCCTACCACGGAGCCGGCCAGGGCCACGGCCTGTGCTTCTCGGTGCAGCCCGGCGTGAAGACCCCGCCCTCGCTGCGCAACATCTACAAGGAGATGAAGGAGGAGCTCGGCCTCCCCATCCCCGACAACGGGTACCTGATGCCGTGGGCCGAGCAGGGCGTCCTGCTGCTCAACGCGGTGCTCACCGTCCGCGAGGCCGAGCCGAACTCGCACAAGGGCAAGGGCTGGGAGAAGTTCACCGACGCGGTGATCCGCGCCGTGTCCGACCGCCCCGACCCGGCCGTCTTCGTGCTGTGGGGCGCCTACGCCCAGAAGAAGATCCCGCTGATCGACGAGGAGCGGCACGTGGTCGTCAAGGGCGCCCACCCCTCCCCGCTGTCGGCCAAGAAGTTCTTCGGCTCCCGGCCCTTCACGCAGATCAACGAGGCCATCGCCGCCCAGGGGCATGAGCCGATCGACTGGCGGATCCCGGACCTCGGCTGACGCCACACCGCGCCTCGGCGCCATTGCCGGTGCCTCCGGCTAGCTTCTTGATGATCAGACCGGAGCAGGTCTGGCAGAGCAAGCCGGAGGCCGCGGTGACGGAGCAGCAGGAGGCGTCGGAGGACGCCGTCATGACCAGGATCGGCCAGGCGGTCATCCTGCTGCACGCCGGGGACCGCGAGGAGGCCCGCAACCGGCTCGGCGACATCTGGTCCGAGCTGGGCGAGGAGGGGGACTCCCTGCACCGCTGCACCCTCGCCCACTACATGGCCGACGCCCAGGACGACCCCGCCGACGAGCTGGCCTGGGACCTCAGGGCCCTGTCCGCCGCCGAGGCGCCGGGGGACGGGCCGCCGGTCCCCCGGGGGTTCTACCCGTCCCTCCACCTGAGCCTCGCCGACGACTACGCGCAGCTGCGCCGGCCGGAGGCCGCCAGGGTGCACCTCTCCCGGGCCCGGGCGGCCGCCGCCGCGCTGGCCGACGACGGGTACGGGAACGGCGTACGGGCCGCCATCGCCCGGCTGGAGCGGCGCCTGGCCGCCGGACCGGAGGCGGGGCCCCCGCCGTTCCCGGAGCAGTCCCCGTAGGGCCGGTGGCGGGCGCCCGGCGTCGTCAGCCGCCGTGGACGCCCGAGCAGATACGGGCCTCCGGGCTGTCCGGGTGCCAGTGGCCGTGCCGGCGGCCCAGCGCGCACACGTCGGCCGGCCGCACCGGCAGCTCCCGCATCAGCTCGCGCTCCACCGTCGCTCCGGGCCCCGGGGGATGCGGGTGGCCGGCGCCCGCGCGGCCGGGGGCGGCATCGGCGGGCTTGCGCGGCTCCGGGATGTCGGGGACCGGCGGCGGGGCCTGCGCGCTCCGCCGCGGGGACGCAGGGGCGGCGGCCGCGGAGGCGGGGGCCGTGGGCGTCGCGGACGGCTCGGGTGCCGCCTCCAGCGCCTCCAGCGCGGGCGCCTGGACGACCACCGGCGAGGCTCCGGGCCCGCCGCGCGGCTCGTGCCGCGGCGCGGACCCCGCGGCGGGGCCGGTGGCCGGCGTCCCGGGCGCGGGGCTCACATTCACACAGCCGGAGACGGCGGAGACGGCGCAGGCGACTCCGAGCAGCAGCGTTGTCGTGGTTCGGGTTGGATGCACTCACGCAACTCTGGCGGGGCGGGGACCGCGTTGGGAAACCCGGAAGCCATATTCACCCCGCACGGGTGACGGCCGGACGCCCCGCAGGACATCCGCAGGACACCCCCTAGTCGCCGGTGGCGCCGTCCACGTGCTCGCGCAGCAGGTCGGCGTGGCCGTTGTGGCGGGCGTACTCCTCGATCATGTGGGTGTAGACCCAGCGCAGGCTGAACACCTCGCCGCGGTGGTGGCTCTCGGGCCGCGAGCGCAGGTCCAGGGAACGGCCCGCGGCGGCCTGCCGCGCGAGCTCCACCTCGGTCTGCCAGACCTGCTCGGCCTCCGCCCAGGTGCCCTCGTCGGTGAAGTGGAAGTCGCCGTCCCGGTTCTCCCGGGTGGAGTACAGCTCGGGGAGGTCCTCGCCCAGCATCACCTCCCGGAACCAGTACCGCTCCACCTCCGCCATGTGCCGTACGAGACCCAGCAGGCTCAGCGCCGAAGGCGCGAGCGGGGTGCGGCGCAGCTGCTCGTCGTCGAGCCCCTCGCACTTCCAGGCGAGGGTGGACCGGTGGTAGTCGAGCCAGCCGTCCAGCATCTCCCGCTCGTCGGCGGTGGTGGCGGGCTCTTCGCGATGTGCTCCGGAGGTGATCGTCATGGGCACATCCTCGGCGAACGGGGCTGTCCGCCACCAGGGATTAAGCTGCTGGCATCCCACGAGGAACACACCAGGAGGCGCGCGTGAAGGTCGGCTGCATCGGACTCGGCGACATCGCGCAGAAGGCGTACCTGCCCGTGCTCACCACCCGGCCGGGGATCGAGCTGCACCTGCAGACGCGCACCCCCGCGACCCTGGAGCGGGTCGGCGAGATCCACCGCGTCCCGGCCGGCCGCCTGCACACCGGCCTCGACGCGCTGCTCGCCGAGGGCCTCGACGCCGCCTTCGTGCACGCCCCGACCACCGCCCACCCCGAGATCGTCGAGCGCCTCCTGGAGGCGGGCGTGCCGACCTACGTCGACAAGCCGCTCGCCTACGAGCTCGCGGACTCCGCGAAGCTCGTCGAACTGGCCGAGGAGCGCGGGGTCTCGCTCGCCGTCGGCTTCAACCGCCGCCACGCGCCCGGGTACGTGCAGTGCGCCGACCACCCGCGCGAGCTGATCGTCATGCAGAAGAACCGCGTCGGGCTCCCCGAGGACCCGCGCACCCTCGTGCTGGACGACTTCATCCACGTCGTCGATACCCTGCGGTTCCTGCTGCCCGGCGAAGCCGACCACGTCGACGTCCGGGCCGTGGTGCGCGAGGGGCTGATGCACCAGGTGGTGCTCCAGATGTCCGGTGCCGGTTTCACCGCGCTCGGGATCATGAACCGGCTCTCCGGTTCCACCGAGGAGATCCTGGAGGTGTCCGGGCAGGACACCAAGCGGCAGGTCGTCAACCTCGCGGAGGTCATCGACCACAAGGGACAGCCGACCGTCCGGCGCCGCGGGGACTGGGTGTCCGTCGCCCGCCAGCGCGGCATCGAGCAGGTCGTGGACCACTTCCTGGAGGCCGTCGCCGCGGGCAAGACGCTCAGCGCCCGGGACGCGCTGCTCACCCACGAGCTGTGCGAGCGGGTGGTGAACTCGGCTCTGGAGCAGGCCTCCTGAGCGAGCGGGCGCCCCGCGCCGCGCAGAAGGCCGTGAGCGCGGCGAGGGCCGCGCCCACCGGCCAGTCCCCGAACCGGACGTACGGGGTCGTGCCCGTCGCCAGCGGGACCTCGTACACCGCCGCCGTGCTCGCGGAGGTGGGCAGTGCCGGGCCGATCCGCTCGCCGGACGGCCCGTGCACCACGCTGACTCCCGTGAGGGTGGCGTGCACCATCGGGCGGCCGTCCTCCGCCGCCCGCAGCGCGGCCAGCGAAGCGTGCTGGGCCGGGGCCCAGCTGTCCTGGAAGGTGGACGTCGCCGACTGGGCCACGAGCAGGGACGCCCCGTCACGGGTGAGGTGCCGCGACATGTCCGGGAAGGCCGACTCGAAGCACACCAGCGGTCCGAGGCGGAGACCGCCGGGCAGGCTCATGACCACCGGGGCCTTGCCGCGCATGCGGTCCTCGTCGGCTGCCCGGCCCACCGAGGTGGCCCAGCCGAGGAGGGCGCGGGCGGGCACGTACTCCCCGAAGGGGACGAGGCGCATTTTGTCGTAGCGGTCGCCCGTGGGCCCCTGGGGGCCTATGAGCATGGAGGACTTGTAGATGCCGGGCCGGTCCGGCCCGCGGGCGTCCACATTGACCAGCAGCGGAGCCCCGACCTGCGCCGACAGGGCCGTGAGCCGCCGGGCCAGGTCGGGCCGGGCCGCCAGGTCCGCGCCGACGCTGCTCTCACCCCACACCACCAGGTCCGGCCGCTGCCCGGCCAGCGTCCGCGTCAGCCGCTCCCCGGCCGCGAACCGCAGCTCCGCGCTGTCGGGCCCGTCCGGTATCGGGCCGGGCTGTACGACGGCCACGCGCAGCCTGCCCGACACCTCGGGCCGCTCCGCCCACAGCCACACCACCCCCGTCAGCACCGCACACCCCGTCACCCCGGCCACCGCCGGGATCCGCGCCCCCGGCGCCGCCAGCAGCAGCACCAGCGCGCAGTTCACCGCCACCACCAGCAGGCTCACCAGCCACACCCCGCCCACCGAGGCCAGCCGCAGCGCGGGCGGCACCTGCCACTGGCTCGCCCCCAGCAGCCCCCACGGCCCGCCCAGCCCCTGCCAGGACCGGGCCAGCTCCGACAGCAGCCACCCGGCCGGCACGAGGACCAGCGCCGCGGCCGCCCGGCCCGCCGACGGGCGCCCGCCCAGCAACTCCCGCACCAGCAGCGCCCAGGGGATCCAGAGCACGCCCAGCAGCGCGGCCACCGGGAGCAGGAAGACGTGCAGGCTCGGCAGCAGCCAGTGGTGGACGGCCAGGATGAACCCGGCGCCGCCGAGCCAGCCCTCCCACGCCGCCCGCCGGCCGGTGGGGGCCGACCTCAGCAGCAGCATCCAGGGCACGAGGGCGGCGTACGCGAACCACCAGAGCGCGGGCGCCGGGAAGGCCAGGGCGGGCAGGGCGCCGGAGCCGACCGCGGCCGGCGCGCGCCACCCGGGGGACCACCGGGGGAACCCCCCGTTGCGTAGCGAGACCATGGGCGCCTCCGCTTCCAGTGTGGCAGTCAGGCCGAGATGTGCCGCCACTTCTCGTGCACGGTGACCCGGGTCAGCCGCCAGCCGTCGTAGGTGCGGGCGAGCGCGAAGGTGTAGCGCCCGGCGGCGACGAAATTGGGCGCGGTGACCGTCCCGTCGAACTCGTCCCCGGCGAGCCGCATCGGATTGAGGAAGTCCGCGCGCACCTCGGCACCGTCGCCGGGCGAACCGTCCACGTCCTCCAGCCGGATCAGCCGGTTCACGATGAGGTGCTGGCGCACGGGGAAGAGCTTCATGGCCTCCGCGAGCCACTCCGCGACCTCCCCGGCCGGGCCCTCCATCCCGCCCGCCGAGCTGTAGTCCGCCCGCCCGGCAGGGGTGAACAGGGCCCGGTACCGCTCCCAGTCACCGTCGTCGACGGCCACCGCGTACCCGGAGACCACCTCGTCGATCGCCAGCCGGTCCATCACCGTCGCGAGGTCCACACGCTGCGTCATCGGGACAGTGTGGGGGCGCGGGGCCGCGAGTCCAAGGGGCGTGCGCCGACGGGATCTCCGTACCGGCGGTCAGTGACCGGAATGCGCCTCCCGCTGGCGGACCACGACGAGGAACGCGTCGCTGTCCAGGTCCATCACGACCTCGGCCGGCACCCCCTCCCGCAACCGCTGCGCCGCGTACTCCTCGGCGGGCCAGCTCCCCCGTGGACTTCCGGCCGGAAACCGCTCCAGCACCACTCGACCCATGGGACACCCCCTGCTGCTTGCCTTCGACCCTCTCCAGGGAGAACGACGCGCAGGCCGCCCGGGAACGTTCCCGAACGGCCTGCGGTTCACGCGAAGCGGTGAGCGAGCCGGCGGCTACGAGCCCGATGCGCCGGCTTCCGCGCTCAGCTCGCCCATACCGAGCAGCACGTAGAGGACGATGCCCAGGGCGATGCGGTAGATCACGAACGGCATGAAGCTCTTGCTGGAGATGAACTTCATGAACCAGGCGATGACCGCGTACCCCACGAAGAAGGCGATGACCGTCGCGAAGATCGTCGGACCCCAGAAGATGTGGCCCGGCGTCTCCACCACGTCCTTGATCTCGAACGCACCCGAGGCCAGGACGGCCGGGATGGCGAGCAGGAAGGAGTAACGGGCCGCCGCCTCACGCGTGAAGCCCAGCAGCAGGCCGCCGGAGAGCGTGGCGCCGGAGCGGGAGACGCCCGGGATCAGGGCCATGGCCTGGCAGAGACCGAAGATCAGACCGTCCTTGACGCCCAGTTCCTTGAGCGTCTTGCGCTCGCGGACGGCGCGGTGCCGGCCGCCCTCCTCGTCGCGCGCGGCCAGCCGGTCGGCGACGCCGAGCACGACACCCATCACGATCAGGGTGGTGGCCGTCAGCCACAGGTTGCGAGCGGGGCCGACGATCGCGTCCTTGAAGACGAGGCCGAGGACGCCGATCGGAATCGAGCCGACGATCACCAGCCAGCCCATCTTGGCGTCCTGCTCGGAGCGCAGCGCCTTGGTGTACAGCGAGCGGAACCAGATGGAGACGATCCGCGCGATGTCCTTGCGGAAGTAGATCAGCACGGCGGCCTCGGTGCCGATCTGCGTGATGGCGGTGAAGGCCGCTCCCGGGTCGTGCCAGCCGGCGAACGCCGCGGTCAGCCGCAGGTGGGCGCTGGAGGAGATCGGGAGAAACTCCGTAAGCCCCTGGACGAGACCGAGGATTAGGGATTCGAACCAGCTCATGTCGGGGTGCGCTCGTCCTTGTGATCGTCGGGCAGTTCGCCCCCGATGCTAGGGCCCGTGTGGAGTAGCGGTGACCACTGGGGGGTGCTGGGGCGTCAGCTCGTACGCCGCTCCGTGGATCCGGGGTGGTGCCAGGCGGTGCCGCTTGCGCCAGGCCACCGCGCCCGCACCCGCCACCGAGACGACGATGAAGCCGAACGAGACGAGGAAGGCGGGCGAACCGGGGGAGGAGGCGTTGGCGCCCGCGATCACGTACGCCGCGGTGTTGGGGACGACCCCGACCGCCGTGGCGAGGAGGAAGGGCAGCCAGCCGCAGCGGGACACCGCCGCGCAGTAGTTGGCCACCGCGAACGGCACTCCCGGGAAGATCCGGACGGCGAGCATCGAGCGGAAGCCGTGCCGGCTGAGCTGCCCGTCGGCCGCCTGGATCCAGCGCCCGCGCAGCAGCGGACGCAGCGCCTCCTGGCCCAGCACCCGGCCGAGGCCGAAGGAGATCCCGGCGCCCAGGACCGTGCCGGCGACCGCCGCGACCAGGCCCGCCTGGCTGCCGAAGACCGCCCCGGCGGCGAGGTTGAGCAGGGGGCGCGGAACGAACGCCGCCGTGCACACCCCGTACACGGCCGCGAACAGCACCACCGCCGTGCCCATCGGAAGCCCCGGCGGCCAGCCCTCCGAGAGGAGCCGCTGGGGCTCGTACAGCAGCACGCACACGCCGGCCGCCACGAGCAGCACGACGAGCAGCGACAGCCGGGCCCATGGCGCGAGGAGGAGGGACATCCCGGGAGAGTAACCGACCTTCGCGGCATCGCGCCGTAATCTGGGCCTCATGCTGTCGAACGACCGGCGACCCCCGAGGGTTCCCCGCACCACCCTCGCGGACACCCTCCTGGAGCGGCTGACCGGCACGTACGCGCAGGCCGCCGATCCCGTGCGGGCCAAGGCCATGGCCGCGTACATGAAGGACGTCGCACCCTTCCTCGGCATCCCCACCCCACAGCGCCGCGAACTGTCCAAGGCGGTGACCAAGGACACCCCCCGGCCCTCGGAATCCGACTGTGCGGCGCTCGCCCTCGGCTGCTGGCGGCTCCCGGAGCGCGAGTACCAGTACTTCGCGGTCGACTACCTGCGCCGCCACGTCTCCCGCTGCTCCTCCGGCTTCCTGCCCGTCGTGCGGCACCTGATCGTCACCGTCCCCTGGTGGGACACCGTGGACCTGCTGGCCGCGCACACCGTCGGCCCGCTGGTGGCCGCCGACCCGGCGCCGGCGGCCGTCATGGACGAGTGGATCGGGGACGAGGACCTCTGGCTCGCCCGCACCGCCCTCCTGCACCAGCTCCGCTACAAGGACGCCACCGACGCCGACCGGCTCTTCGCCTACTGCCGCCGCCAGGCCGGGCACCCCGACTTCTTCCTGCGCAAGGCGATCGGCTGGGCCCTGCGCGAGTACGCGAAGACGGACCCCGGGGCGGTGCGCGCCTTCGTCGAGGCCGAACGCGGCTCGCTGTCACCGCTGTCCGTGCGCGAGGCGCTCAAGAACCTCTGACGGCGCGGTAATTCGTTCGACGGACCCGGGCCGGTCGGGCAGTATCAGGGCCATGTCCCGGTTCGCCTTCTCCGTCGCACCGTCCGCAGTCGCGGACGCGCCGAAGGCTGCCGTCCTCGCAGAGGCGTTCGAGGCATTCCCCTTCGCCGCATTCGACGGCGCACGAAGCTGACCCTTCCCGGATCGTCCGGCGGACCCCGCAGGGGGAGGGTCGGCTGGATCCAGGGGTCCCGTTCCGGCTTCGAGCTACGGGAAGAAATCATGGCCAAGACGGCCTTCGTGCGGACCAAGCCGCACCTCAACATCGGCACCATGGGTCACGTCGACCACGGCAAGACCACCCTCACCGCCGCCATCACCAAGGTCCTCGCCGAGCGCGGGGGCGCCTCCTTCGTGCCCTTCGACCGCATCGACCGGGCCCCCGAGGAGGCCCGGCGCGGGATCACCATCAACCTCACGCACGTCGAGTACGAGACCGGCACCCGCCACTACGCCCACGTCGACATGCCAGGGCACGCCGACTACATCAAGAACATGGTGACGGGCGCCGCCCAGCTCGACGGCGCGATCCTCGTCGTCTCCGCGCTCGACGGGGTCATGCCGCAGACCGCCGAGCACGTGCTCCTCGCCCGGCAGGTCGGCGTCGACCACATCGTCGTCGCCCTCAACAAGGCCGACGCCGGGGACCCCGAGCTGACCGACCTGGTCGAGCTGGAGGTCCGCGAGCTGCTCACCGCGCACGGCTACGGCGGTGACGGCACCCCGGTCGTACGGGTCTCCGGACTCGGGGCGCTGGAGGGCGACCCGCGGTGGACCGGGGCGATCGAGGCGCTGCTGGACGCGGTGGACACGTACGTGCCGACACCGGTGCGGTACACGGAGGCCCCGTTCCTGCTGCCGGTGGAGAACGTGCTGACGATCACCGGCCGCGGCACCGTGGTGACCGGCGCCGTCGAGCGCGGGACCGTCCGGATCGGCGACCGCGTGAGCGTGCTCGGCGACGGCGGCGGATCCGGCGGGCCCGTCGAGACGGTCGTCACCGGCCTGGAGACCTTCGGCAAGCCGATGGAGTCCGCGGAGGCGGGTGACAACGTGGCGCTGCTGCTGCGCGGGGTGCCGCGCGACGGGGTGCGCCGCGGGCACGTCGTGGCCGCTCCGGGCAGCGTGACGCCGAAGCGCCGGTTCACCGCGCAGGTGTACGTGCTCTCCGGGCGCGAGGGAGGCCGTACGACGCCGGTGGCCACCGGCTACCGGCCGCAGTTCTACATCCGCACCGCCGACGTGGTGGGGGACGTGGACCTGGGGGTGGCCGGCCTGGCCCGGCCGGGGGAGACGGTCACGATGACCGTCGAGCTCGGGCGGGACGTCCCGTTGGAGTCGGGGCTCGGCTTCGCGATCCGCGAGGGCGGGCGGACGGTCGGGGCGGGCACGGTGACGGCGGTGCTGGGCTGACCGCTGTCCGGGCCGGTTGATCAGGCCCCCTCTGTGGTGACGGCCGGCCTGCTGCGGCAGACTGCCGTCACCACAGGCATGCGCGGAGGGGTGGGCTGCGATGGGCGGCGATACGGCACTGGTGCTCGGCGGCGGCGGACTGACCGGCGTCGGCTGGGAGTGCGGGATCCTGTACGGGCTCGCCCGCGCGGGGGTCGACCTCACGACCGCCGACCTCGTGGTCGGCACCTCCGCCGGTTCGCTGGTCGGCGCCCAGCTCACCTCCGGACTGCTCTCCCCGCAGGAGCTGTACGAGCGCCAGCTCGGCGCCGCCACCGGGGAGGCCGCCGCGAAGCTGGGGGCGGGCGTCATCGCCCGGTACGCCCTCGCGATGGTGCGCTCGCGCGACTCGACCGCCTACCGGCAGCGGGTCGGTGCTCTCGCCCTGGCCGCCGACACGGGGGTGGAGGCCGATCGGCGCGAGGTGTTCGCCGCCCGGCTGGTCTCGCACGAATGGCCCGAGCGGCGCTTGGTGGTCACCGCCGTCGACGCGCTCACCGGCGAGCCGGCCGACTTCGACAAGGAGAGCGGGGCCGGGCTCGTCGACGCGGTCTCGGCGAGCTGCGCGGTGCCGGGGGTGTGGCCGCCCGTGACGGTGGGCGGACGCCGCTTCATCGACGGCGGAATCCGCTCCGCCACCAACGCCGACCTGGCGGCCGGCTGCGCCCGCGTGGTGATCATCGCGCCGATCTCGCTCGGCTCCGGCCTGGTCCCCTCGCCCGCCGCGCAGGCCGCGCGCCTGCGGGCGGCGGGGGCGCGGGTGCTGGTGATCACCCCGTCGGCGGCGGCCCGCAAGGTCTTCGGGCGCAACGTCCTGGACCCGGCCCGGCGCGACCCGGCGGCCCGGGCGGGCCTGGCGCAGGCCGCGGAGCACGCCGCCGAGGCCGCGGCGGTGTGGACGGGCTGAGCCCGGCCCGACAATGGTGGGGTGAGCGACGAACAGATCCCGGTGATCCGGGAAGTGGGCCAGGGCACCGCCAAGCTGATGCCGGACGTGGACCGGGAGCGGGCCTGGCTGCTGACCGTCGACGGGGCGCCGCAGTCGTACGTGGACCTCGATGATCCGCTGCACCTGGAGTTCGAGTACGTACGCCGCCTCGCGCACGTCCTGGACTGCGCGGCGGAGCCGGGGGCGGCGCTGGACCTGCTGCACCTCGGCGGCGGCGCGCTGACCCTTCCGCGGTACGCGGCCGCGACCCGGGCGGGCTCCCGGCAGGCGGTCGTCGAGTTCGACGCGGGCCTGGTGGAGCTGGTCGCCGGGCACCTGCCGCTGCCGGAGGGCTGCGGGGTCACGGTGCACGCCGCCGACGCCCGGGCCTGGCTTGAGGCGGCGCCGGCGCGGAGCGCGGACGTGATCGTGGCCGATGTGTTCGGCGGCTCGCGGGTGCCGGCCCAGCTGACGTCGGTGGAGTACGCGCGGGAGGCCGCGCGGGTGCTGCGGCCCGGGGGGCTGTACGCGGCGAACCTGGCGGACGGGGCGCCGTTCGACTTCCTGCGGGCCCAACTGGCGAACTTCGGCGAAGCCTTCGCGGGGCTGGCGCTGATCGCGGAGCCGGCGGTGCTGCGGGGGCGGCGGTTCGGGAACGCGGTGCTGCTCGCCTCCGACGCTCCGCTGGAGGTGGGGGTGCTGGCCCGGCTGTGCGCGGGCGACGCGTTTCCCGCCAGGGTGGAGTTCGGGGACGGGCTGGCCCGCTTCGTGCGGGGGGCGCGGCCGGTGGCCGATGCCGACGCCGCTGCGTCCCCGGCCCCGCCGGAGGGCGCGTTCAGCCTGGGGTGAGCGGGCGGGTGCGGCGCCGCGTCCTGGGGCTCCGCCCCAGACCCCGCGCCTCAAACGCCGGCGGGGCTGGATTCCGGCTGATGCCGTCCGCCGGGCCCGGCCGGGTCGCCCGCGGGGCGGTTCGAGCCCGGCCCGGACTCCACGTGCTCCCGGCGGGTCAGGTGGCGCACGTCCGGGATCACGAGGACCAGGGCCGTGGCCAGCACGACCAGTGCCGCGCAGCCCCACAGCGACGGGGTGCGGCCGAAGGCCGATTCGGCCGGGCCCGCCAGGGCGGTGGCCAGCGGGAGCATCGACAGCGAGCCGAACCAGTCGTAGGCGGAGACCCGGGAGAACTTGTCCTCCGGGATCTCCTGGTGCAGGGTCGTCATCCAGTTCACGCCGAACACCTCGATGGCCACGCCGCTCACCAGCATCACCGCGCACAGCCCCCACACCGGCAGCGGCACGGCCAGACCGGCCGACGGCAGCGCGAGCGGGAACACGCACAGGGTGCCGGTCAGCAGCAGCCTGCGCGGCTTCCACCTCATCATCAGGACCGCTCCGCCGATGGTCCCCACCCCGAAGCAGGCCAGTGCCAAGCCCCACGGCGCCGCGCCGCCGAGCCGTTCCCGGGCGATCAGGGGACCGTAGACCGCCTCGGCGGCGCCCACGACGGCCATGACCACGGAGAACTGGAGCACGATGCTCCACAGCCAGGGGCGGGTACGGACCTCCACCCAGCCCTCGCGCAGATCGGCCAGCATGCCGCCGCCGGGAGCCCGTCCGGTGGTGGGGGCGACGTGCAGGAAGGCGCGCAGCGCGCCCGCGACCGCGAAGGCGGCCGCGTCCACGGCCAGCACCCAGCCCGGTCCGACTGCGGCGATCATCGCGCCGCCGAGGGCCGCGCCGCCGATGCCGGCGCCGTTCATCGCCATCCGGAAGAGCGCGAAGGCGCGGTTGGCGTGCTCGCCGGAGACGGTGGCCAGCAGCATGCCTTCGGCCGCGGGGTTGAAGAAGGCCGTGCCGGTGCCGCACAGGGCGGTCAGCAGCATCATCTGCCACAGCTGCGGTTCCCCGGAGAGGACGAGCACGGCGAAGGCGGCCTGGGACAGGCAGTTGAGGGCGTTGGCCGCGACCATCACGCGGTGGCGCGGCAACCGGTCGGCGATCGCGCCGCCGATGAGCAGGAAGAGGACGAGCGGCAGCGTACGGGCGGCGGCGACCAGGCCGACGTCGCCCGTGGATCCCCCCGCCTCGATCACCGCGTAGGCGGCGGCGATGAGCGCTCCGTGACTGCCGAGGTTCGTGACGACCGCCGCGCTCGTCAGCAGCGTGTAGTTGCGGCCGGCCCACTCGGGGCGGCGGCGGCGTGCGGGCGTACGGGCGGAGGCGGTGCGGGGAGAGCTCACCACCGGACTATCCCCGCCCCGGGCCGAGAATCCAAACGGATTGTCGGACCGGGACCGGGGTGAGGTACGTCAGCTCGCGGGGGTGAGGCGGACCGTGCTGAGGATCTTCTCCATCGTGTCCTGCTTGACCTCGTCCGGGACGCCTGCGGCGCTGTAGAGGACCCAGGACGAGAAGTCACCGTTCGTGGTCTTGAAGCTGAAGGCGATGGACTTGCCGTCGGAGGAGCACTTGTTCGGCTTCGGCAGGCCGCTCACGGTCGCCGTCGCCATGTGGCCCTTGAGGCCGGAGAGCGTGGTGTACTCCTTGGCCTCGGAGATCTTGGTGACCTCGATGGGATGCGGCTGCCCGTACCCGCCGTACGCCCAGCTGCCGGCCGCGTTGCGCGAGAGCTCAGCGGTGTCCTTCGCGCCCTGGCCGCCCTTGGTGCCGGTGCCGGCCAGCGAGGTCTTCTCCTCGCGGCCGTCCCCGTTGGAGTCGACCTTGCACCACTCTTCCTTGAGGTAGGCCGGTGCGGACATCATGACGAAGGCCGAGCCGTCCTTCTTGGCCTCGTCCTCGAAGCCCACGGACATGCCGGAGCCGAGCACCTTCCACTCCGGCGGGACGTCGAAGGCGGTGCCGTACTTGGGGTTGATCACGACCTTCCAGCCCGGCACGACGGGCTGGACGTCGCCGCCCGCACGCGGGTTCGCGCTGCTGCCGGCCGGGGCGGGCGCGGTGGTGGCGGGCGCCGAGGAGGAGGTGGCGGGCTTGCCGTCGGCCTCGTCGGTCTTCTTGTCGTCCCGCGTGAGGACGAACGCGCCGGTGGCCGCGGCCGCCACGATGACCGCGGTTGCCGAGACGATGGCCACCGTCTTGGTCTGGAAGGGGCTCCCGCCGCCCTGGGGCCGTGCGGGCGGCTGGGGCTGGCCCCACTGCTGGCCGGGAACGACGGTCGGGGGCTGCTCGTACCCGGGCTGCTGGTACCCGGGCTGCTGCGGGTATCCGTAACCGGGCTGCTGCTGGTACGGGTTCGGCTGCCCCGGCTGCTGCTGGTACGGGTTCTGTTGTGCGCCTTGGGGGTTCTGTTCGCCCCCGGGCGGCTGCTGCTGTCCTGGCCACATGGCCGGTAACGATAGTGGGAGGGGACTCCGTGGGCCACGGCCGCCCCCGGCCTGGGTCTGGCCAATCGTGCTTACTCGCGGGTAACATCGCTTTTCATGAGCGCAGATCAGATGAACGTGGGCGAACTGCTCGCCGCGACCGTGCCGATGGCCCGCACCCTGAACCTCCAGTTCCTGGAGACCACCCCCGAGCGCGCGGTCGTCCGCCTCCCGGACCAGCCCGACTACCACAACCACGTCGGCGGCCCGCACGCCGGCGCCATGTTCACCCTCGCCGAATCGGCGAGCGGCGCCATCGTCCTGGCCGCCTTCGGCGACCAGCTCTCGCGCGCCGTCCCCCTCGCGGTGAAGGCCGAGATCGGCTACAAGAAGCTCGCCAAGGGCGTCGTGACCGCCACCGCCACCCTCGGCCGCCCCGCCGCGGAGGTCATCGCCGAACTCGACGCGGGCGGCCGCCCCGAGTTCCCGGTGACCATCGCCATCCAGCGCGAGGACGAGGCCGTGACGGGCGAGATGACCGTGGTCTGGACGCTGCGTCCCAACGCCACGGCGTAGTGCGCCCACTGCCGCTAGAGTCCCTCGCACGACGATGGAGGGAGTGCCCGTGGCCAAGATCGACATCAGCCTCGACGCAGAGCTCGTGGTGGAGGTGATGGTCCTCGCCGGGGTCGGGTCGCCGCAGGACGCCGTGGAGGCCGTCGTACGGGACTACATCGCGCGCGGGCACCGCACCGAGGCCCGGGTGCAGCTCCGGGAAGAGGCCGAGCGGAACGTGGACAGCCTGCCTCCGCCGCCGCAGGGCTGAAACTCGGCGGGCCCGGTGGCGCGTCTCGGCGGGACCCGCCGGTGCCCGGCGCACAGTGGGCGGGGGAGCGGCCCGGCGCGGGGCCGCTCCCGCCGACCCACGCCGCAGGGAGCGCCCATGAGCGAGGCCGTGTCCAGACGTACGGTGATGCGGCTGCTCGGAGCGGCGGGAGCGATGGGTGCGGCGGGCGGCTGCGTGGCCACCGTGCCCCCGGGCGCGGGGCTCCGCAAGGCCTCGCCCGCGCCCGCGGCGCCCGCCGCGGAACCCGGCGGCACCGCCCGGATCGACGCCCTGCTGGAGCGGCTCACCCTCGACGAGAAGACCGCCCTGCTGCACGGCGCCCAGGACCCCGCCCCGCTCGGCCAGGCCGGCTACGTGCCCGGCGTACCGCGCCTGGGCATCCCCGCGCTGCGCCTCGCCGACGGGCCCGCCGGCGTACGGGTCGGCAAACCCGCCACCGCGCTGCCCGCGCCGGTCATGCTGGCCTCCGCCTTCGACCCGGCGCTCGCCCGCGAGTACGGCAGGGCCCTCGGGCGAGAGGGCCGGGCACTCGGCCAGGACGTACTGCTCTCGCCCATGGCCAACCTCATCCGCACCCCGTACGCGGGCCGGAACTTCGAGACCTTCGCCGAGGACCCCCGGCTGACCGCCGACCTGGTCGGCGAGGTGGTCCGCGGGATCCAGGACGAGGGACTCATCGCCACCGTCAAGCACTTCGCCCTCAACAACCAGGAGCGCGGCCGCGACACCGTCGACGTGATCGCCGCCGAACAGACCCTGCACGAGACCGAGCTGCGGGGCTTCGAGGCCGCGGTGACCGCCGGCGCGGGCGCGGTGATGGGCGCCTACAACAAGGTCAACGGGGTCTACGCCTGCGAGAGCAAGCCGCTGCTCGACGAACTGCTGCGCGAGGCCTGGGGGTTCGACGGCTGGGTGATGTCCGACTGGGACGCCGCCCACAGCACCGTCGCCGCCATCGGCGCCGGGCTCGACATGGAGATGCCCGGCGGCACCCACTACGGCGGCCCGCTGCGCCAGGCCGTGCGCGGCGGCTCCGTGCCGGAGGCCTTCGTCGACCTCGCCGTACACCGGATCCTGACCACCATGGACCGCTTCGGGCTGCTCGCGGCCCGGCCCGCCGCCCGGCCCCCGCGCGACGCCGCCGCCGGGGCCCGGCTCGCCCGCAAGGTGGCGACCGCCGGCGCGGTGCTGCTGCGCAACGAACACGGCACCCTGCCGCTGACCGGCGCCGCCGCCCGCTCCATCGCCGTGATCGGGCCCACCGGCCAGGTCCCGTTCGTCAGCGGCGGCGGCAGCGCGCACGTGGTCCCCGACGGGGCGGCCGCCCCGCTCACCGCCATCAGGCAGCGCGCCGGGAAGGGCTCGACCGTCCGCTACGCCCTCGGCGAGGACCTCTACGGGCGCCCGCTGCCCGCGAAGCTGCTCACCCCGGCCGCCGACCTGGACGACCGGAGCGTGGAGGCCGGGCGGAGCTGGAACCACGCGGGCGAGTTCCGGCTCGCCGAGGAGGACGAGTGGACCCTGCTCGTCCACTACACCGGGCAGCGGCCCGTCGTACGCCTCGACGGCGAGGAGCTGTTCCCGGTGCGCCAAGGGGCGGCCGAGCGCTTCGCGGGCGGACTCGTCGGCGCCGCCCCCGACGGGATGAACGTGCGCCGCCGCACCCTCGTCCTCAAGGCCGGCACCCACCGGCTCGCCGTCACCGCGCGGGGCGGGGCCAAGGGGCAGAGGTTCCGGCTCCGGCACACCACGAAGGCGACCCGGGCCGCCGATGTCGCCGAGGCGGTGCGCACCGCCAAGGCGGCGCACAGCGTGGTCCTCTTCGCCTACGAGGACTCCACCGAAGGCAGCGACCGCACCTCCCTGGCGCTCCCGGGCGGACAGGCCCGGCTCATCGAGGCCGTCGCCGCGGCGAACCCGCGCACCACCGTCGTACTCAACACCTCCTCCAGTACGACCATGCCGTGGCTCCCGCGCACCGGAGCGGTCCTCCAGATGTACTACCCGGGCCAGGAGGGCGCGGGCGCGACCGCCGACGTCCTCTTCGGGGACGCGGACCCGGGCGGCCGGCTCACCCAGACGTTTCCGGCCGACGAGCAGGCCACCCCGGTCGGCGGGGACCCGGCCCGGTACCCGGGCGTGGGCGGCCGGCAGGAGTACACCGAGGGCGTCCACGTCGGCCACCGCTGGTACGACGCGCAGCAGGTGGCCCCGCTGTTCCCCTTCGGGCACGGGCTCTCGTACACGACCTGGCAGTACGAGAAGCTGACGGTCAGAGCGGAGCGGGGAGGCCTGCGCGTGGAGTTCACCGTCCGCAACACCGGCCGCCGCAAGGGCACCGAGGTGGCCCAGGTGTACGTCGGCCCGTCCCCCGAGCTGAGCCTCGACCAACCGGTGCGCGCCCTGGCCGGCTACCGGCGGCTCACCCTCGCGCCGGGCGCGGCGGAGCGGGTCACCGTCGACGTGGACGCCCGGACGCTGTCGTCGTGGGATCCGGAGCGGCGGACCTGGGTGCTGGGTTCCGGTCGCCGGGAGGTGTTCGCCGGTCGTTCCTCCCGCGAACTGCCGCTGAGGGCGAAGGCTGTGGTGAGGAGCCGATAGGCTGCCCGTTCGGCGTGTCACAGGGGGCGCGCCGGGGACGACTCGGGAGGACGTACCGGTGGACATCCAGGAATGGCTGGAGACGATCCCCGCGGTCAGCATCTATCTCTTGGTGGGTCTGGTCATCGGACTCGAGAGCCTCGGCATCCCGCTGCCCGGGGAGATCATCCTGGTCAGCTCGGCACTGCTGGCCTCCCAGCACGGGGACATCGACCCGGTGGTGCTGGGCATCTGCGCGATCACGGGAGCGATCGTCGGCGACTCGATCGGCTACGCGATCGGACGCCGCGGCGGCAAGCCCCTGCTGGAGAAGCTGGGCCGCCGCTTCCCCAAGCACTTCGGGCCGGAGCACGTGGCCGTGGCGGAACGCTCCTTCGAGAAGTGGGGCATGTGGGCCGTCTTCTTCGGGCGGTTCGTGGCCCTGCTGCGGATCTTCGCCGGGCCGCTGGCGGGCGTGCTGCACATGCCGTACTGGAAGTTCCTGATCGCCAACGTCTTCGGCGGCATCCTCTGGGCGGGCGGCACCACGGCCGTCATCTACTCGGTCGGGATCGTCGCGGAGCCGTGGCTGAAGCGGTTCTCCTGGGCGGCGCTCGCGCTCGCCGTGGTGTTCGGGCTCGTGGTGACGCTGGTGGTGCGCAGCCGGATGAAGAAGGCGGCCGCGGCGGTGACCGGGGGCGGCGTCCCCGCACAGGCCGAGGCCCGAGTGCCGGTCGGCGAGTGACGGCGGTGGAGCGACCGGAAGGCGACTGGTCGAACGAGGGCCGGACGGACCACTACCTCGCGCTGGCGAACGGGCTGGGGCGGGCGGCGGAGGCCGGCGACGCGGAGCTGGTGCGGCGCCTGCTCGCCGAGGGGGCCGAGGTCGACGCCTGGGTGGTCGGGGGCCGCAGGGCACTGGACCTCGCCGTGTGCGCCGGGCACGCGGAGGCCGTCCGCCTCCTCCTCGCGGCGGGCGCCGACCCCCTGCTCGACGCCGGCCCGTACAACGAGACGACGCCGATGGCCCTCGCGGCGATGAACGGGCACACCGAAGCCGCTCGGGCCCTGCTGGACGCGGGAGCCCCGCCGGGCGGCCCCGCCGGGGGGCTGTGCTACGTACCGCTGGTCCTGGCGGCCACGTCCCTGGACAGCGGGAACCCGGACCTCGTCGACCTGCTGCTGGACCGGGGCGCCGACATCGAGGAGCGGATGAAGGACTGCACCGCACTCGACTGGGCCGCCAACTGGGGCTTCCCGGCCACGGTGGAGCGGCTGCTCGCGCGGGGCGCCGCCGTCACCGAGCGGACCGTGCGGGAAGGGCGGGCGGGGCAGCTGCGCACCGCCCGCGAGGAGACGTCCTCCCGTGGCTGGCCGGGCCCCGGGCCGCGCAGCCACGACTACAGGGCCGTCAGGGCCCTGCTGCTGGCGGCGTGGGAGTCCCGCTAGCGGACTACGCCTCCGGGGTCACCGAGGCGCGGTGCTGCTTGGCCAGTTCCACGTACATCTGGGCGTTGATCCGGATGTGCTCGCGCTCCTCCTCGGTCAGCTCGCGTCGCACCTTGGCGGGTACGCCCGCGACCAGCGAGCCGGGCGGGACCACCATGCCCTGCGGGACCAGCGCCTGCGCGGCCACCAGGGAGCCCGCGCCGATCACGGCGCCGTTCAGGACGGTGGCGCCCATGCCGATCAGGCAGTCGTCCTCGACCGTGCAGCCGTGCACGACCGCGTTGTGGCCGATGGACACGCGCTCGCCGATCGAGACGGGGAAGCCGGGGTCCACGTGGATCGTGCAGTTGTCCTGCACGTTGCTGTCCGCGCCGAGGGCGATCGGGCCGCAGTCGGCGCGCAGCACCGCCGAGTACCAGATGCTCGCGCCGGCGCCGAGGGTGACGTCGCCGACCACGACGGAGGTGGGCGCGGTGAAGGCCGTCGGGTCGATGTCGGGGTTCTTGCCGCCGACGCCCGCCACGAGTGCTTGGGCCGCCTGGTACGTCATGTTCTCTTCCTTCGTCTCTCCGGATGCCGCTGCCGCGCTCACAGCACCGTAGGGCACGCAGGCCCCCGCACCCGCGATGGGGTGAAGATCACAGGATCGCGGCCCCGACGGGCGCCGCCCGGCGCACTACCGTGGCCGGGTGCCGAAGAACCAGAACACGTTCTCATCGCTGACGGCCCTGCGCCGCCGGCTGGCGAACCGCGCGGTCCACGCCGGCTGGCGCTGGATGCAGCAGGCCGGCGCGGTCACCGCGCAGACCCCGGGACGCCTGCGGTTCGGTGCGATCGGGCAGGGCACCCGGCTCGCCTTCCCGCAGGGCACGGTCTTCGGCGAGCAGTGGATCCGCCTCGGCGGGCACTGCATCATCGGCGAGCAGGTCACCCTCACCGCCGGCATGATGCCGGACCTCGACCTGGGCGCGGAGCCGATGCTCGTCCTCGGGGACGGGGTGGTCATCGGCCGGGGCAGCCACGTCATCGCCGACGCCCGGATCGCCATCGGGTCCAACACGTTCTGCGGTCCCGGGGTCTACATCACGTCCACGAACCACAGTTACGACGATCCGCACGAGCCCGTCGGCAAGCAGTGGCCGCGCAGCGCCCCGGTGGAGATCGGCCCGGGCTGCTGGCTCGGCACGGGCGCGGTGATCCTCCCCGGTGCCCGGCTCGGCCGCAACGTGGTCGTGGCCGCGGGTGCCGTCGTGCGGGGCGAGGTGCCGGACCACGCCGTGGTGGCGGGGGCGCCGGCGCGCATCGTCCGCAGGTGGCAGCCCGAAACCGGCTGGCAGCCGCCGCTGCGCACTCCGGCACCGGTGCCGATCCCGGACGGGATGACCCCGGAGCAGCTGCGCGGGCTGGCGCAGCTGGCGGAGGCCGAGCAGGGCTAGGGGGTGTCCGGCGGATCATGGCCGGGCCCGGGCCGCCTGGCACCGCGACGCCCCGCCGCGTTGTCGTCGGTCGACGACTTCCCCAAGCTCTCGGCTTCGCTCGAGCAGGGGAGACCCCCATTCGCGTCGCCGCCCTCCTCCGCCTTGCGAAGCACGGCACCAGACGATGCTCCCTGATCCGGCGTCGGGATTCGACCCGTGCGAAGCGTCCCGCTATCCGGCTCATCAGGCCCTCGAACGCCTCCTGCCAGCAGGCAGGGTCTACGCTGTGACCTGCGGCCACCACATGATCGTTTGTCTTCACACACCGTTGATCAACGGTGGCCGCACCCGTCTCCACACCGCGTCAGGTCGCGCAGCGTCTGCCTGTCGTCCTGTGTATCGGAGGGGCTTGTGCAACGTGGCGAAGTCTGGTGGGTCCAGTTCGACGAGCGGAGGTTGGTCGTACTGCTGGCAGGAGACGACGCGTCCGGGTTCCAGGTGATGCAGGTCGTCGCTCCGGCGGGCCTCGACATCAGCGGCCTGGGCATCGAAGTGACGGTCGGCGCCGGTGAAGGGCTGCCGTTCGAAGGCGTGCTGCGGCTAGCGTTCCCGCGTCCAGGCTTCACCCCGTGCACGTGGCTGACCACCGTGTCCCGGGACGACCTGACAGAGCGGGCGGCCATCCTGTCCTCCAGGAAGCTCAGCGAGATCGACGATGCCCTCCGACTCGTTGAACAAGCACAGGAGCGGACCCCTGCAACGACCGCGAGGCTCAGCGAGATATGGGACGCCTTCCGTCGCGGTGAACTCGGGTAGACGGAGAAGGAGCCGACGCCCGCGACGGCGTGGGCGATCTCGGACGAGATGATCCACGCTGGACACCTGCCGCCTCGACACCCCTCACCATCGAGATCACGATCTACGGCTGGAGTACCAGGGGGTCCGGCGCGGCCTGCCTAGCCGGCCGCGAGGAGAACCGTTCCGGCGAGGGCGAGGCCGGCGCCCGCCGCCTGGACCGTGCGCAGCCGTTCCTTGAGTGCGGCGAAGGCGGCGAGCGCGGTGATCACCGGGTAGAGCGAGGAGAGCACGGCGGCCGTCGTGACCGGTCCGTTCTGGGCGGCGATGGAGTAGGTGCCGTTCGCCGCGACGTCGGCGAGGCCGACGAAGGCCAGCGCGGGCAGCAGCCCCCACAGGACCCGCGGGCCGGTGCCCTCCGGCAGGGCCGGGACGCCGCGCCGGGTCTGGGCCCAGAGCGCGGCGCCGCCGACGGCGACGTTGGTGACCCGCTGCACGAACAGGGCGAGGAACAGCCCGGTGACGGTGGTGGAGGCCTGCGCGATCAGGGCCATGACCGCGCCGAACCCGAACGCCGCGACCAGGGTGAGGACCACGGCCCGCCGCTGGACGGGGGCGCCGCGCAGTTCCGGGCCGCCCGCGAGGACGATGCCGACGACGGCCACCGCGATCCCCGCGAACTGGCCGGGGCCGGGCCGCTCGCCCAGCACCAGCCCCGCCGCGACGGGCACGACCACGCCGACGGAACCGAGCGGGGAGACCACACCCATGGGTCCGAGGGCGAGCGCCTTGTAGAAGCTGAGCATGGCCACCGGCCCGACGAGCCCCGCGCCGACCGCGAACCACAGCTGAGGGCCGGCCTCCCGCCAGGCGCCGGTGCCGAGGACCACGCCGCCGAGCACGACGACGGCGACGATCTGCGAGACCACGACCACGGTGAGCGCCGGGATCCGGCGGGTCAGCAGTCCGCCGCCGAAGTCGGCCAGACCCCACAGCACGGCTGTGGCCAAGGCGAAGAAGGCGGTCATGGCAGGCCTCGCAGTACAGTGCAGTGAACCGTGGAGTGCAGCATCGAATACACCGCAGGTTAGTTCACTCTACTGAACTGTGTCATCCAAAATATTGGACGGAATGTGTCGGATCTCGAAAAGCTCACCCAGACGCTCGGCCGGAACCTCAAGCGGTGGCGCGGGGAGCGCGGCTTCACCCTGGACTCGCTGGCCGCCCGCTCGGGAGTGAGCCGAGGCATGATCATCCAGATCGAGCAGGCCCGTACGAACCCGAGCGTCGGGACCACGGTGAAGCTGGCCGACGCGCTCGGCGTCAGCATCTCCACCCTCCTCGACCAGGACCGGGGCCCGCAGGTGCGGATCGTCGCGCCGGACCAGGCCGTCCGGATCTGGTCGAGCGAGGCGGGCAGTTCGACGACGATGCTGATCGGCACCGACGAGCGGGGCCCGATGGAGCTGTGGACCTGGCACCTGGTGCCCGGCGAGGGGACGGAATCGGCCCCGCATCCCTCCGGCACCATCGAGATGCTCCACGTCACGGCGGGGGATCTGACGCTGGTGGTCGGCGAGGAGCAGTTCCAGGTGCCGGCCGGGGCCGCGGCCGCCTTCGAGGCCAACCTCCCCCACTCCTACCGCAACGACGGCTCCGTCCCGATGGAGATGACCCTCGCGGTGTCGGTCCCTCCGGTGTCGCCGCCGGTGCCCGTGCATGCTGCCGCGCCCGCCGGGGCGGGTGAGCCTCAGCGCTGACCGGCCGCCCGGAGCCCCCGCCCCAGGATCGGGTGCGTCGCGACCAGGTCCCGGCAGACGGCGAGCACGTCCTGCCGGTCGGCGGTGATCCAGCCCCGGTCCAGGGCCCAGCCGTGCAGGACCGGGTCCGGCTCGAACGCCACGGCCAGGCCGACCTGCTCGAACGCCTCGGCGTCGGAGGGGGAGTTGCCGATGGCGAAGGAGCGGCGGCGGTCGACGGGGCGGCCCCCGGTCGCCTCGCGCAGGGCGGCGCGCTTGCCGCCGGGCAGGGCCGGGGTGGTCTCCAGTACCCCCGTGTAGCGCCCGCGGCGGGCCTCGGCGCGCATGCCGTGCGCCTCGCCGATCCCCAGCTCGGCCGCCGCGAGCCGGACGATCTCGTACGGGCTCCCCGAGATCAGCACCGTCCGCAGCCCGGCGCCGTGCAGCAGCCCGACCAGTTCGGCGGCGAAGGGGAAGATCCGCTCCCGGGCCGCGGGCCAGGCCTCGGCGGCCGCGCGCGCCACGTCCGTACGGGCCGCCCCGGCCAGGGCGCGGCCGATGTGGTCATAGGCGTCGGCGGCGGCCGAGGCGTGCGCGGTGCCCGCGGCGTCGCCGTGGTAGCCGGATATGCAGGCGAGCACGGCCCTCCCCGCCGCCGGATCGCAGGCGCCGCCGGCGACCATGGCCTCGATGAAGGGGGCGGCCACGGATCCCTCCGCCAGGGTGCCGTCCAGGTCGAGCACGGCGATCCGTTCGCCGCTCTCGCCGCTGCGGGCATGGCTCATCGCGGAACTCCCTCGCCGGGGTCGGTCGGTGGATGCGACTGACCCCGACGGGGAGGCGCGGTCCCAAGTATTCGTACCTTTTGGGTGGTTTTGATACCTGGGTGCGTTGAACGAGTTGAACGAAGCGGGCGGTCAGCGGGCAGTCAGCGGGCGGTCAGCGGGCGGTCAGAGGGCCGGAATCTCGATCGCCGGGCAGCGAGGGTATATATCCCCATGTTGCCCATGTGTGGAGATCCCGAACGGTAGGAGCTGGTGCGGATGATGAGGGCCGACCTGGCAGCTCTCAAGGCGCTGGGATTCAGTGAGGAGGAACTCGTCGATCTCGGACTGCATCACCCGGCGGTGGGAGATCCGGAATGTCTTGTCGATGCCTACATCCGTCGCTCAAAGAAGCGAGAAGACCTGACGACCTTGCGGGCCCACCTTCGGGACATTGTGCGCTGGTGCCGCGCCGAAGGGCTTGCAGTTCGGCACGTGTGGTTCGAACAGCGGAGCGCCAGCAAGATTCACGTCCGCCGGGACGAGTTCGAGAAGGCGAAGGAAGCAGTGCTGGCAGGTCAGTCCAGAACCCTCGCGGTCTGGAAGACTGACCGGCTGGACCGGCGAGGCATGGGGGCCGTCGGTGCATTGCTCGACGAACTGGACCGCCGCCGCTCTCGGCTCATTTCTGTCTCAGAGGGGCTGGACAGCTCAAAGGGCGGCCGGCTGGTCTTCGCGTTCCTTTCCGAGCGTGCCCGTGATGAGGCCAAGGACATCGCGGAGCGCGTGCAGATCGGGCTGGACTCGCATCGCGTCCTTGGCCGTGCACCCGGTGGACGGCCTCCTTTCGGAGTCCAGAGCCTGGGCAACGGCAAGGTCGGCCCACATCCTGCCGAGTATCCGACTGCCCGATGCATCGCTGATGCGCTCCTCAACGGCGAGGCAAGCACCACACTCGCACACCGGCTGACGGAACAGGGATTGAGGACGCGCACGGGACGTCACTGGTCCGCGAATGCGATCAGTCGCATGGCTCAGTCCCCCCTGTGGGCCGGCCTCGTGCCCCACAGGGAGCGGAAGACGGACGAGTTCGGCAATCCGATTGATAAGTGGGGGTGGAAGGCGGAGCCATTGATCGGTCCGGATGGTCACCCGATCTCCTGCGGGACCGGCGTGGTCTCGCTCACCGAGTGGTACGCGATCAGAAGCCGATTCGCCTCCCGCACGGTCCGGGGCCTCCGAGGCGGGCACGGCGTGAAGACTCCCGCCAAGCTGCTGACAGGGATCCTGCACTGCCCTCGTTGCGCGGTAGGCATGGTGTCCGGCGGGGCGTCGTACCGCTGCCGGACCAGAATGGAGGGAGGCCCTGCCGCATGTCCTGGTGTTCGAACGAAGGTTGATCGTGCCGATGAGGCAGTGGCGGGGGCCTGGGTCCGACGTATCTCCTCCATGGAGCCCGGCGACCCTGTGTTGCACGAGATCGCCCGGCGTTGGTTGCGCTACCAGGATCCGGAGCAGGATGAGCGAGCGCTCCGCGTATCCGCAGCCCTCGAAGACGCTGAACGCAGAGGAGCCGATCTCGATGACGCGTACTACGTGCACGGCCGCATGAAGGCCGATCGCTACGAACGACTCTCAGACGGGCTGCGAGAGCAGACGCGCGCAATGCGGGCGGAGTTGACGGAGCTTCATCGTCAGTCGGACCTGACCCCGCTGCTCGATGGCCAACTGCTTGGCGAAGCATGGGAAGATGCGCCACTTGCGGACCAGCGCATGCTGCTGCGTTGCGCACTGAAGAAGGTGACGCTGCTCCCGGCTAGCGGCCAGGGCGACCGCACGCCGATGCTGGACCGGATCAACTTCGACTGGGTGGAGGCTCAGGACGACAGGTGACGCGACCAGCTGTGGACGGTCACGCAATTCGGCTCTGTCGGGGTTCTTGTGACGGCGGCCCCACTGCGGGAGCGTCGGAACCCGTCCAAGCGCCTGACCCCCCGGTATGCGGGTTGCGTACGAGACCGATCACCCCATCAACGGCTTTCGTGACAGAGTGTTCTCGATCAAGAGCAGAGGGGCAACGGGGGTACGAAGTGAAGCACTGGGGACGGCTGTCGCTATGCGCGATGACGGTAAGTGTCTTGACAGCCTGCGGCAGCGGCGACCCGAGTGCCGGGCCGGGCAGCTGGGGCGGCGGGAAGCCCGAGGCCTTTTCGCAGTCCGGTCCCTACCGGGTGGTCCTGCCGCCCACCCTGCTCAAGGGAAAGTACAAGGAGACGGAGCACGCCGGGCCTGATCAAGCCCTCGCCCGCGGCCTCTCCGACTGGATCGACAACCCGGTCCCCGTCTTCGCGGCCTACGAGGGACCCTCCAGTCCCGATAAGAACAAGGCCGCGGACATCCTGACCGTCACTGGTGTGCAAGGGTTCGTGCTCAGCCCGGTACAGGCGCGCACTCACATGCTGGACACGCTGGACCGCCGATGGGAATTCCCGCAGGAAACGGTCGTCGGCCCGCGCGCTATCACCCCCTCCGGCGGCGAACCTCTGTCGTGCCGCGTGACAAAGAGGCGTCACGAGGCCGGCCAGTCGTTTACAAGCCTCGAACCCGAATGCACCTGGGCAGACGAGTCAGCGGTCATCGCCGTCGCCGGAAGCGTCGACTTCGACACTCCGCCGGCCTCCATCAACCTCGACTCGTTCGCCGCAACCGTGGCCACCATCCGCAACGAGGTGAGCAAGCAGATCGCCGCCAAACCCTGACCGACCGTCCCCGAGGGGCCCCCGCCGTTCACTCGGGGGCCTCGGGCACGCAGCGACGACCGGTTCACGTGTCCTCGTAGATCTCCCACTCAGGGTGGGGCTGTCAGCCGTCTCCCCTCGTTTCGTCCCGCTCTCCTGATGTCCGAACTTGCCTGAGAACTTCAGCTTCGCCCCTGCTACTCCCCGCTCGCCGTCTTGGTCGCCCCTCCGTGCCGGGTCACCCGCGGGCGGCATCGGACGCGCGTCGCACCGTAGGTGAAGGCCGGGTCAGTGGCCTTGCTCGCCCAGATGTACGCCTCGCCGGGCTGGAGCTGGGCGAGCTGGTCCGGTCGCAGCGATGCGAAAGCGGTGTTTGCCTTTTGGAGGTGCTTCAGCCAGGCAGGGGAGGTGAACTTGTGCAGGATCACGTGGTCGGAGAGTTCGATGAGGGAGACCGGGACAGAGGGCGGATCCTGACTGGCGACCAGGATGCTCATGCCCTTGTGCCGCATCTCGCGCACTGTCTCCACCAGGCCGGCCACGAGGTCCGGACTGTCGATGTACTTGTGGGCCTCGTCGAAGACAACCAGTTTGTTGAAGTGTTCGCCGTCGCGCCGGGCCTCAGCGAAGAGCTGCATCAGGACTACGAAGAGGCCCAGAGCCTCGTCCTTCTCGATGAACTCGTCCCGGAGGTCGACAATGATCAACCGGCCGGGACGGATGAGAGAGGTCAGGTGCGCACTGTCGTCGATGTAGTCGGCAGCGAGATCGAGGCGCTGCTGAGCCAGCTGTTTCACATGGTCCGGCATTCCTGAATCGGCGACGCCCTGTCGGATCGCATCGAGGTTCAGAGCGTTCCGGTGGGTGCGCATGATGCGGGTGAGCTGGCGGATGTAGGTGGACTGGTTGCCCACTGCCCCCATGAGGAACCGCCAGTGGGCAGCCTGGAGTTCACGGGACGCGAAGCGGAGAGGCTGCACATCGATTCCGGGGAACTCCCGCCGACGGTCCTCCACCTGGTCGGCCGGAGTCAGCAGCAGAATGTCGTCGAGAGCACTCGGTTGCGCTCCGTAACGCTCCTGCAGGATCTTCAGCTGCAGCTCGTCGTCATTGGCGGCGATCATTGAGGTGAATTCGGGGGCGTAGTCCATGGTCTGGCTGTAGTGGAAGATCACTGTGGCCAGCGGATGCGGAAGAAGGTTGACCGGCGGGGCCGACAACGACGCCGCCTCGATGAGAGTGCCCAGGGTGTAGCTCTTGCCGCCTCCCTGCACGCCGAAGAGGCTGATGGTGTGGGTCTCGTGGAAGTCGATAGCGACTGCGCGGCCGACTGCCTCACCGAGGATTCCGTACTGCGGGGAGGGGCGGGTGACGCCCAGGAAGACATCGGGCTGTGCGGCTCCGGCGCTGATGGGGGCCGCGACCTGCGTAACCTGCCTCGGACCGCCAACGGTTGGTGCATCGTGGAAGCCGCCGGGCGGATCGAGTACGGTTGCCGGGTGCGCAGGTCTGGCGACCGCAGAGGCCGGCGCCTCGGCTGCTGGCGCGGGCTCTGCCTCAGGCAGGGAGGCCTGGTCTGGCGACGGTGCGGGCTGCTCCTGGTCCTGCGGGGCCTGCCCTTCGGCCGAGTGCGGTGGCTCGTCGGCAGGGCCGGACCCGGCGCTGGCGTCCCCCACCGGCCCTCCGGGAGTCTGCCCGTCAGAGTCGTATCCCTCTGCACCCCGGGGTTCTTCCGCACGGAAGCCCGCCTCGGCGAGGCGGGGCACGGACAGGTCCAGCAATGCCAGCGTGGGCGCGGTCGCAAAACCTTGTGGTGCCAGCTCCTCCTCCTGAGCAGAGTCCGGGGCTGCCTGCAGGCCGGGCCGAACCGTGGGGATCGCCTGGATCAGTTCGTTGATGAGGTCGCTGCCGATCCGGTGGAACTCCACTCCGGCGTCGGTCTCTTGATCTGTTCCCGTCCGGGCCAGGTCGAAGATCAGGCCGCTGCGGGTGAACCGCAGCCGGTAGCCGTCGTCGAGGGTGTCGAGCAGCTCGTGCGCGGCCTTGCGAGCGCTCTGGTCCATGACGCCGTGCCGGTTCGAGCGCTCCAGGTAGAAGCGGAGCATCGTGCCGAGCGCGAGGTTCTTGACCGGGCGGTCGACGCGGTCCGGACTGCGATGCTCGGGGTCGAAGGACTCGGCGAGCACAGTCTGGCTGCGCTCCAGCTGCTGGCCGATCTTGGTCTTGAGCCGCTGGTAGGCGGTGATGTCATCGAGCGCGGTGTAGCACTTCACTTCGACGAGGCGGCAAGTGACGGTACGGGTCCGGGCCTCGAGGTGGAAGAGCGCGAGGTCGCTGCGCTGGAAGGAGAGGGAGCCCCCGAGTTCGCGGGCCTGGCGGCGGACTTCGGCGTACAGCTCGGGGTGGGCGTCGAGCGGGACGACGATCTGGTTACGCAGGACGTCCTGGTAGTCCAGGTAGAGGCGGGCCAGTGACAGGCCGAGGACTTCGGTGCGCTGGTTGGGTGCGGTCGAGGCGAGTTTGAAGGCGAGGTTCCCCGACAGCAGCCGCAGCTGGTCGAAGAAGGTGTCGAGGTGGCGCTCGTCGACGTCGAGGCCGTGCTGCCGGGCGGTGGGGCCGAGCAGGGTGCGCAGTTCTTCGACCGAGTTGGAGCTCACCATGATCTGGTGTCCGAGTCCGCTGCCGACCGAGGGCGCGTAGTCGATGACGTATTCGGGGCGGCCGTGCTGTCCCGCGTGGTCGAAGTACTCCAGGCCGAGGGTCCGGTCGATGGTGACGACCCAGTCTCCGGTCTCGTGGGCCTGGTAGAGCAGGGCCCGGTCGTCGGTGTCCAGGGCGAGGACGGTGCAGGGCACGCTTCTCGGGGCCTGCCCGGCGGTGGCCACACAGGCGGCCGCGGTGGTGAGCAGTCCGGGCAGGCGGCTCATCAGGGTCGCCAGGTCCTCGGCCTCCTCCAGGGCGAGGGCGCTGCCGTGGCGCGGGGAGGTGCGCCAGACGATCTGCTGCTCGTTGTCCTCGTAGGTGACCGCGGTGCTCTGCACCAGGCCGTGGACAGGGGCGTGAGCGATGCCCCGGTGCGTGGTGGCGGCGTGCTGCTCACCGCCGAAGGCGTCGATGAGGACCGTGAGATGGGCATCGAAGTCGTCGGCCTGGCTGGTGAACTCCGCGACAGAGCGCACGGAGTGGACGAGCTTCGCTGTACGTCCTGGACCTGCGGTGTGCAGGAAGGCCTCCGCTTCGGCGGAGGTGATCGCGCTCTGGGCGCTCTGCAGTTCCGCCAGTGCTTCTCCGGTCTCCGGGGCATGCGGATCGGTCACGCAGAGACGAATGTCGTATGCGAGTTCCCGGGTGGTGTCGCGGCGCTGCAGTTCGAGGAGGGCGTCGGCGACGATCTCCGCTCGGCCGGCGTTGACGACGTTCATGACGAGCGTGTGGACGTACGGATGGAGCCGTACGTACCGCTCGATGCGGTCGGCGAGCGCCGTTCCGGAAAGAGCGCCGGAGACAGGACGCGTGCCTGCGGGCGGCAGCTGCAGTGCAGTGGCGAGCCTGCCGAGCAGGCCGCGGCGGTCTGCCGTCTCGCTGGGGAGATAGGCACCCCAGTACGGGGTGAGGTTGTCGGCGGCAGCCATCAGGCGGCCGTCCTGCCGCGGGACGGCGAACGGGAAGCCCAGGGGGGCCAGGTTCCCCATGAGGGAGTCCTTGACCGCGAGGACAGCAGGCTTGTCACCGGAAGCCAGACGCTGCGTCCAGTCCAGACCGAGCGCCGACCACGCGGCCAGCCACAGCGCCCGCAGCGGGTGGGTCGGAGAGACCAGCAGAACGGTGTCCTTGCGCCCCAGACCGTCCGCCAGGGTCGCTGCCACGCAGTCGACCTGCTGGATCCTGGCCAGAGCGGCCAAGGCACGGCCCTGTCCGGTCTCGCCGGCCCGCTCGGCATGCAGAGATTGGGCATCGACCAGCTCTGCGTACGCCTCCGCATACGCGACGAGTTCGTCTCGGACCCGCTCGAAGTCGGCGGCCTCGCTGACGAGCAGTCCGGCCGCCGCGGCCGGACCATCCTGCGCCGCACGGTCGTCCTGACCGCTGACCGCAGCGAAGTAGGCCCGCCGGGCGGAGAGGAAGTCGTGGTACGCCTCGGCCGCCCGTCCCGTCAGGGCGTCCTTCAGGTCCTCGTCCAGGCTGACTGGCATCTCCGAAGTGCCGTCGGATCTCAGGAGGATACGCCGCAACGAGGTGTCGTCCGGCCGGGCGAGCAGGTCCTGCTGGGCCTGGACGAGCAGCGGCGAGAGCCGGATCTCTGCGCTGCCGACGGTCTGGATCCGCACATTCAGGATCTTCTGAGGGCTGCGTGCCGTGATCGGCCGCCAGCGGACATCGGCCGCGGTGACCCGTGCGGGATCCTCGGCGCCGGCCACGGCGTCGAGCTGCAGGCACCTCAGCGCCTGGGCGACTCCGGCGAAGCGCCCGGCGCTGCGCTCCGGAGGCTCCTCGATCTCTCCTCCGGGTACGACGTAGAAATGCTCGCTCTCCCCGCCGGGCAGATCATGCGCGCCGGGGAGGACGTCGAGGGGTTCGTCGCTCTCGTCCAGCGGGACGACTCTGACGTAGTGCCACCCCTCTTGCCAGTCGATCTTGTTGAGGCGGAGGAGTGAGGCCTTGTATTCGGTCTTCGGGCGTGCACCCTTGCCGATGTGCGTGATCCGGCCGATCGGGCCGCCGCTCTCCGAGACGATCTCCACACGAAACTTCGCCAGCCCTTCCACCTTGCGAGGGTCGGGCTGTACCGCGAATCGCACGGCGAGGTCGCGTACGCCCTTCTCCCCGGCGAGCAGGTAGGGCTGGCCGACGATGGCGGAGAGGGCTGGGTAGGCAGCTGCCTCGGCGCTGTCGCCGACGGTGGGCAGGCCGAGTTCGCGCACCTCGATGGAGACGGCAGCGCGCTTTCGCTCGTCGATGCGCCAGTTGCTGAAAGACAGGGGCCGGTTCTCCCGGTCGACCACGATGCGGCGGGTCCACGCCGCCGGATCCTCCAGTCCGCAACGGACGGCGAAGTCGGCCAGGCGGGAGGCGAAGTCGCTGTCGCTCAGGCCCAGGTCGAGGACCCGTTGCCGCTCAGAGCGCGGTGAGGCGGTCAGCTTCTCCACCAAGCGGTGGTTTTTCCCGACCCGCTCAGCGATCAGCCCCGGGTCGGAGAACAGGTCGAAGTCCGGTACGAGCCCGAAGTGGTACACCGCCGCCCCGGCTACCTGTTCACGGTAGTCATTGGCCTGGAGCATGAGGAGGAAGTGGGCGATGGAGCGGCTGCCGCCGCGGGTCCCGGTCATGTCGCGGAGGGCGGCGAGCAGTGTGTCGATCCCAGGGCGCAGTCGCTCGGGTACCTGGTCGAGGAGATGGTCCGCGAGATGGGCGTAGGCGTCTCCGACCGGTACTTCTTCGAAGGTCGCGATACCGAAGGAGTCCTCGGCGCTCACCTTGGTGCCGGGCGGGACGAAGACCAGGAGTGGTCCGGGCACCACGCCCTCGCCCTCCGTCCGGTTGCGGAGCTCGACCAGTCTGGTGCTGGTGACGCCGACGTCATGGAATGGCCGGTCCGGGCCCAGGTCAGCCTCGGGGAGAAGCAGGCAGACGGTGGCTACGGGGCCGGCGGCTCCGCGCAGGCGGCGCACCAGTGCCGCGGCAAGCTCGGCCTCCACCTCCGTGATCCGCATGCAGTGCCCGTGGCCGCGCGCGGCGAGGAGCGCGGAGAGCCGGGGCGCGAGGACGCTTTCGAGGGCGTCGCGCAGGTCCTTGGAGGTGGTCTCGGTCATTCCGGTGGTGCCGCTGCTCATCCGGGGGTGGCTCCTGTCCGTGCCGCGGTGCCGATGGTGTACCGGGGGGTGATGGTCTGCGTCAGGTAGGCGTCGGACATGTCCTGGTAGTAGCCGATCTCCCGCAGCCGGTTGAGGAACGCCGTGGAGTTGGCGCGCAGGGCCGCCCGGTCGTCGAGGTGGGCCCCGGTGAAGCCGTCGCCCTCGGGGAGCCGGTCGATGTGGAGCCCGTAGCGGTCACGCAGCAGGGCGAGGAACTCGTCGACCCGCATCGGAGCGGTTGCGAGGTTCCCGGACCAGTCGGCCTCTTCGCGGAGAAGGGACACCTGGAGCAGTACTTCGAGGAGGCGTGCGTCCAGGATGAAGCGTCGGGCCGAGGCATCGCCACCATGTCCGCCGCGCGGCTGGGCGATCAGTGCGCCGGGGCGGTGCTTGAGCAGCATGGAGTCCAGGCACTTCACGAACTGGCTCCGGTAGTAGCGGCCCCGGTAGTGCATGAGCATCTCGGTGTACTCGTCGAAGGGGTCGAGCTTGAGCTGGGTGATCTGCCTGACCTCAGGCGGCAGTTCCTTCTCCTCGTCCCGCACCCGGGTGGCACGCTGCTGGAAGAAGGAGTCCCGCTTCTTCACGTAAGACTTGCCGAGCAGCCTCAGCGCCTCCTCGAGGGTGGCGTAGTTGCGGCCGCCGGACCGGCCTGGGCCGTCGCCCTGGGCGGCGAGGTGCTCGGCGAACTCGTCCAGCTTCTTGATCTGGTAGGTGGCCTGCACGAAGCGGGGGATCCGCCGGTACCAGATCTCCGCACTGTGCTCGGCGAGGCCGGCGGCCCGGGTGCCCGGCGCGCCCTCCACGTCGAGGAAGAGGCGGACCTGGTACGGGCAGCGGTCGGCTGCCGTCGTGCCGGTGTGGCCCTTGCGGCAGGAGGCCGGGGCTGTGCCGTTCGCGAGGGCTGCAGGCAGCAGCTTCACCATGCGGAGGTGGTAGAGCGCCAGGTGGAAGGCGAAGAGCGTCTTGAGGTGGTCCACCAGAACAGTGCGAGGCATGTGGTCCTGGTGGTAAAGGAGCCGCATGACGTCCTGGCAGAGCAACTGGGCTGGTTCAGCACAGAGCGGCGGGTGGGGGGTGCGGGGTTTGCCGTTGTCCGGCCGGTCCTGCATCTGTCCGCCAGCGAGTTCGACCAGATGCAGCAGCGCCTGTGTCTCCACGTCGGTGTCCAGGCCCGGGGTGATCGCGTCGGTGGAGCGGTCGATGTCGGAGAAGAAGAACTCACGGAGCCCCTTCAATGCTCCGTCGTCGACCGCGAGCATCTCGTACAGCTGCTCGTCGGCCCCGTAGGGGCGGGACTTGCGGCTGTTGCGGAACCGGTAGACGAAACCGTGCAGCGGCCTGGGCCCTGCCACCGACTCATCCGCTTTGCCTCGGTTGACCAGGTCCAGGAGGTGGGTGGCGGTCCAGCGCGCGGTGGTGTCCCGGTCGAACCCGTCGAATACCTTGGGGTGCTTCAGGAAGAGGTTGACGAACACCTCCACCTCTAGCGTCTTGTCCCGACTGATCTTGCTGGGCCTGCCGTCGTGCCACAGCCGCGCAAGGAGCGCGGTGAGGACTCGGTCCATGTCCAGGGGCTTGTAGTCGATCCGGCTGACGCCGGGGTGGTGGAACGTGCCGAGTGATCCGCTCAGCGCCATGCCGCTCCTTCCTGCGCTCCGTCAGTGTCGGTGCCGTGCTGCTCGATGTCCCCGTTGGCCCGAGCGCCGACAGGAAGCCCGGCTGCCAGTTCCTCCATGTGTAGGACACGGTCCTCGGTGCGGTGGATGCGGCGCAGGTCGTGCCCGTGGGTGGTGAGGAGCACTTCCTGGTAGGGGACGGCGGACAGCCGGTTCTTGAAGACAGAGAGAGCCAGCTGCTGCCCCTGGATGTCGGCCACGGACGGCCGGTAGCCCTGCTCGAAGCGATGCAGTAGGTCGAAGAGGTCGAGCCGGATATCGAGCTCCGCTGTGCCGCCCTGACGTCCTGCCGGGTCCTGGTAGCTGAGCCGCAGCGAGGTCCGACCGGATTCGATGTACGGGGAGGAGTGTGCGGTGCCGGGTGAGAGACGGAACCCCTTTGCGGGGAAGCGGCGGAAGCTTCGCACGGTGCCGCCGGTCACTTCGCGGACCTTCAGGGCGAGGGCGTTTCCAATGCGCTCGGGGGCCATCAGGCCTTCTCCCCGGTTGAGGGCGCGCAGGAGCGCGTCGCGTTCCTGTACGAGGTCGCCGTCGGCGGACAGGAGGTCCATGAAGCGCAGGACGGAGGGGTAGGGCAGCATCCGCTGGGCGCGCTCCTCGTCGTGGAGCTCGAAGTAGAGCAGGCGGCGGGCTGCGTCCAGGTAGCGGCGGTGTTCTTCGGCCTGGTCACGGTGGGTGCTCCCAGACCGCGTGAGCTCGGCGAACAGGCCGGAGAGCAGGACACGGTCCCGGTCGCCCCGCCCGTCCACGGTCACCAGCGCGCCGCTGTCCAGAAGGCCGGAGTAGTCCAGTCGGCGATCGAGCCGGGGGCTCGGGGTGGCGGCGACGTCCGCCTCGCGGAGCAGTGCGAGCAGCCGGTCGCGCTCCTGCAGGGTGCCGTCGTCTGCTGGGGGTGTGCCCAGGTGTGCGGAGAAGTAGAAGCCGTCGAGGATGCGGCGGACATCGCCGTTTGCGTACAGCTCGTGGATCTCGGTGCAGTCACGGCCCGAGGTGAGGGTGAAGGCGAGTGCCGAGCGCAGGTCGCGCAGGGTGACGTGGAGTTTGCCGCGGAGCTGGGTGAGCTCGTACACCCGGCGCAGTCGCCGTTTGGCCTGGGGGCCGGCCGAGGGGTGCTGGAAGGTCTGGGCGTTGTGCCGGGCGTAGCAGACGGCGGCCAGGTCGCAGCTTGCGCAGTCCTCCCAGAAATTCTCGTGGGTCATCCGGTTGACCATGCGTTCCAGGAGCGACTCGCCGTCCTGCGGGACGCCGTCGGCGCCCACCAGTCGGGCGGACACGTCTCGGGTGTTGAGGTTGACGACTGCGACGACCTGTCCGGTGCTACCTCCGGCCAGGCCCGTATTGACCAGCTTGGAGAGGTGGGGGTAGCGGTCGTGGCGGTGGCTGAGGAAGTCGATCAACCGCCCCTCGTTGACGGCGATCAAGCGTGTCTCGCCCTCGATTCCCTGCCACCCCTCCTCCGACGCACCCGCATAAGGGGCGAAGAAGTTCTCCAGGACCTCGTCCCCCACGGTGTCGCCCTCATCCTGGCTGCCGTCGTGGTTGGTGCGGAAGCAGTGCCCCTCCAGCGTGAAGTCGCTGCCGTTGGACCGGGGCGGGCCGAAGTCGGCGCCCAGCTCGCGGGCCTGGCGCTCGAAGTGCTCGAGGAAGGCGGTCTTGCCGTCGCCCGCGTTGCCGGTGACCACGACGAGTGCGTGCTCGCCCCGGCGGAGGGCGGGGATGAGCTCACGGTCGAGGGCGGTCTCGATGTATACAGACATGGCGCGCGGGTCGAGACCGCGGGTGCCCCGGTTGGAACGGTGGCTCTGGCTGTACAGGGTCTGCAGGTGGCCGACGAAGGGGTTGCTGTTCGGCTCGGAAGGCTCTGCCTCCTCGGGGCTGTCACCGGCGGGCGGCGCCGGCGGTACCTGCGAGCGTGCGGGTGAGGACGGGGCGGATGCGGAGACGTCCCGTGCGGACTGGAGGTCTTCCAGTGCTCGCAGCATTTCTTCGGCGGTGGTGAACCGCTCGGCCCGGTACGGCGAGACCGCCCGGAGGATGGTGTCGGCGAAGCCAGGAGCGAGGTCGCCGAACCCGCTGTAGGCCGTCCGGGGGTCGTCGGGCCGGACGCCTGGGAGCGGACGGTTGGCGTCCCACGGGTAATTCCCGCCGGTGAGCGCCTCGTAAAGGGTCACGCCCAGCCCGAACAGGTCACGATCGGTGTAGCCGCCGGCGTCGGCGGGAACCTGGTCGAGGTCGGGCGGGCTGTAGCGGGGGCTGGTGTAGGTGTGTCCCTCGGAGGAGTCGGATGTCTTGGCGATCCCGAAGTCGATCAGTTTGACGCCGTCGTCGGTCCACAGCAGGTTGCTCGGCTTGATGTCGCAGTGCCACACCCCGAGGTCATGGATGTGCCGCAGGCCGCGCGCGGTGTCAATCGCCAGTTTCAGTACGTCCGCCGCCCCCATTCGCCCGCCCCGGATCACCTCGGCGACGTCCTTGCCGTCGACGAACTCGAAGACCAGGTAGGGGTATTCATCCGGGGATGGCAGTCGGTCCGCGTCCACCATCGCCACTACGTTGGGGTGCGGCGCGCCCTGGAGCCGTGCCAGGACGTCGGCCTCGCGGCGCAGCCGCTCCAGGACGGAGTCCCGGTCCCGCAGGACCAGCTTCACTGCCCGGTCGACGCTCCTTATAGTGTCGTACACCCGGTAGGCCACCCCGAATGAACCGGGACGGCCGAGCCTCCGACGCACCAGGTATTTCGTGCCGAGCTGGAAGTCGGCCGGGAGGTCCCGGTAGAACTCCGGGCCGCGCGCGGCGTCCAGGTCTCCCCGGCCACGGCCGGCAGCGGGCGGTAGAGCTGGTGCGGCGGAGGAGCCGATGCGCTTGGCGGGTGCTCGGACCGCGCCGATGGCGAGGTCGAGGCGCCGCAGTGCCTCGACGGCGGTGGGCCGCGCGGCGGGGTCCGTGGCACACAGGGTCTGGAGCCAGTGCGCGAGCTCCTCCCGCACCCCGGCGCTTGAAAGGACACCCGTGGGCAGCCGCCCGGCCGCATCGGCCTGCTCAGTGGCCGAGGAGAACGGCAGCTCCCCGGTGAACAGCTGGTAGCCGATCACCCCGACCGCGTACACGTCCGCGGCCATGCCCATGGCCGAGGGTGCGGCGTGGCACTCGGGCGCCAGATACGCCCGGTCGGCGACCTGATGCGCTTGGACGCCCACGGTGTGGGGGCGGCGCTGGGCCGTCTTGGCGTACTCGAAGCCCGTCAGCATCGCCCGGCCGTCCTGGGCGATCAGGATGTTCGACGGCGTGAGCTCACGGTGCGCGATCCGGCGGCTGTGGGCGTGGGCAAGGCCGCGCAGAACATCGCGGATCGTCCGCAGCTTGGCGTCGGCGGTCAGCGGGTCGGCGCTGCCGCTACCGGTCAAGTGCAGTCTCAGAGCGTGTCCGGGCACGTCCTCGAAGACAGTGACGCACACGCCCTGGTCGTCGTCGGCGAGGAAGTCCCGGACCCCTACGACGTTCGGGTGCGAAGGCAGTTTGCCGAGCGCCTCGTAGGCGATCCCGATCTGCTTGCGCTCGAACAGCCGCTCGGCCTCCGAGGCGTAGGGGTCGACCTTGCGCACCTGGAGCCGGACGGTCCCCGACCCCTGCACCATCAGGGCGTGCTTGGCCCGGTACTCGGCGAGTACGTCGACGCCGTCGGCGTGCTGTGACTCGCTGAGCTTCTCGATCACCTGCCAGTTGCCGAACCGGAGCGCACCGGAGGGCGCGCGGGAGGCAGCGCGGACGGTGCTGACGATCGCCTCGTGGTGGGCGGAGACATCGGTGTCGAACCGGCCGGACACCACTGGCACCCGGCCGGGGTCGGCCAGCCGCCCGATCAGGCCGTCCAGGGCGACGGTGGCCTTCGCGTCACGTTGGAGCGGCGTGGAGTCGGTGAGGACGGCGTCCGGGGCGGTGAGGACCACCAAAGCGTCGGTGTAGAGCCGGGCGAGCGGCCGGTTGATGGTCTCCAGGATCGTCTTGAGCTGCTTGGCATTGCTCTGGAGCTTGGGGACCGGGCTGCGGAACGGGGCGCGGCGGGCCGGGTACCAGCGGCTGCCGTCGGCCTCGATCCGGCCGTAGGTGCCCTTCACGTCGATGACGTACACCGCGTGTCCCGTCACCACGACGAGATCGACCTCGAAGGTTCTCTCCCGGTTCCGGCTCGGGATCTCGACGGAGTGTAGGACCGTCCAGTCGTCGGGGGCGTGATCACGCAGGTGCGCGATCACCCTCCGCTCGGCATCGTTGACGGCCTCCCCAACAGCAACGATCCTGGCACCCATTACCCGGCGGCCTCCTCAATGGCGGCGGTGAGCAGCGCGAGCGCCTTGTCTTCGAGGACGTCGGCTCGGTCGCGGCAGTTGTAGGCGTAGCGGACGGTGGCGGCGATGCGGGCGCGGTCGGCGGGCGGGGCCAGCGGAATCGGGATCTCGGCGCGAAGGGCTTCGTGGATGTCCTGCTGTTTGCCGCCGACGCTCAGGGAGCGCAGGATTCGGAAGGCGGCCTCGGAGCGGAAGAAGGCGAAGAGGTAGGCGCCAGGGATCTCGGGGTCACCACTGACGACGCGAAGGAAGTGCTGTGTGTACGCGTAGTCGAGCCACTTGCCGGTAACGAACAGTGGCCGGCAGAACACCTCGTTCTCGCCCAGGGTTCCCTGGGCTGCGATCATGACGGTCTCGTCCTCCGCGAAGATTCCTCGGGGCGCGTGAGCAGCGCTGATCCATCGTCCCTCCGGACGCAGCCAGAACCCCTGCCGCTGGCCCACGAGCTGGGCCCCGTGCTCGGAATCGCTGTCAACCCGCTTGAAGCGGACGCCTGAATCCAGGTACCCGCCGCTGCAAATCGTCCCAAGGCTCTTGGCTGGCACTGACCCCAGCTGCTCCAGCAACCTCCGCGCCCGAGGCGCAAAGTTCAGCGCCCGGATCGAAGTCGTCCCCACGCTCTCCACCACGAACCCGAGGTCCCGGTCCTGCTGGTGCCAGCCGACCTCGTTCAGCTCGGAAAGCCCGTTGCTGTCGAAGAAGTCCTTTGTTGCAGCCACAAGGTCCTTCTGACACTGCGCCCGCAGCTCCGCGCTCTTCTCGATCAGCTTGTGGATCCGCTCCTCGAGCTTTGCATCGAACCGGGGCACCGGGAGCCCCGCGATGTGGTGCGGCTCAATGTGCTTCACGGCAGACCCGTAGACGGATCCCCGGACGAGTACTTCGCCGAACTTGCTGAGGAGGAAGGCGTACAGGTAGCCAGGCTTGATCTTTTTTTGGTTGGGCTCGACTTTGACGATGTCCTCCGATCCCCAGATACCTTCCATATCAGGACGAGCGTAGGAGCGCCTACCAGCATTGAACCCCGACCGCGAGATCAGAGTCATGCCAGGTTTGAGTTCGAGGTAGGACAGCGCCGACGACTCCGCGTCGGACTTCTTCAACCGAGGAAGCCCGGTCAGGTCAGCCGTCATCATGTCCTTGGTACCGAGGAACGGCACACTGTGCTCAGGGTCCGTGAGGTAGACCCTCTTGAACAAGGGACCACTGAAGAGCCCCCCGTTATGCCCGTCGGTCAGGCTTGCCAGCGGCTCCGTCCTCGGAACCCGTTTGAGCATCTCCTTCATCGCCAGCGCACCCGAGACATACGGCGATGCGTCCAGCCGGAGCCCCTGGGCCGCGAACCAGCCGGACATCACCGGGTTGGCGAGGTCGGTGACCTTCATGCGCCCGCTCCTGCAGCCTCGCGCGGGTCGCTGCCCGGCACCGGGTACTTGGCCCGAAACTCCCGGTACTTCTCCGCGATCACCGGCAGGTCATTGTCGATGACCTTTCTGCTGCGCCTCAGTGGCCGGACCACCTGCTTCCCCCGGATGTTGAGCCGTTCGATCTCGACCGAGGTCTCGACCACGGGCTCGCCGTCGGGTGTGCGCTTGTACAACTCGCTTCCCCGACGGTCGAAGCCGACCTTCTCCGCAACCGCCATGAAGACCGGGTACGACTTCTCCGTCTTCATCCTCCAGTTGCGTACTTCCTGCTCGGTCTTCCGCTTCAGGAAGAGCAGCGTGGTGAGGATGTTGACGTTGGCGTCGACGATGAAGGTCTCCACGGGAAGCTCGACGCTGGCGAGGACCCAGCAGTGCTCCAGGATGTAGCGGCGGATCGCCTCGTCGGTCGGTCCGGGGTTCGACAGGATGCCGTTGGGCAGGACGATGCCGATCCGTCCGCCGGGCTTGACCCACTCGATGGCACGCTGGATGAAGAGCTGCTCGGGTGCCATGCTCTTCGGTGTGGTGGTCGTGCTCGCGGTGGGCTCTCCCGTCACTGGGTCGCGCCCCCACGACCGGGCGATGCCCTGGCGGAAGTCGCCGAGCACCGACTCGTCGCTGATCGGGATGTCCGCGCCGAACGGCGGGTTGGACAGCAGCACGTCAACGGTCTTGCCGAGGGGAATCCTCTCCTTCGCCTTCTCGACATCCGCGAGGTGTCCGCGTGGGAAGGCGAGTGAATCCATGTGGAAGATATTGCCCGTGGTCTGCGCGAGCATCATGACGTCCATGGTCGTCGCCCGCACCAGGAAGCGGTCGAAGTCGGCACCGAACAGGTGCTTGTCCGCATACTCCTTGAGCAGGTCAGCGTAGCGTTCCTGCTCTTCCTTGGTGTCGGGGAAGCCGAAGGTGTCTGCCTCCTTCTTCCAGCCGTCACGCAGGTGCTTGAGGGTGGCCTGGAGGAAGCCTCCGGTGCCGCAGGTCGGGTCGAGGACGGTCTCGTCCTGCTGGGGATCGAGCATCTCCACCATGAGGTCGACCGCGCAGCGCGGGGTGAAGTACTGCCCCCGGTCTCCGCGCAGGTTGGTGCCAACGAGTTCCTGGTACGCGATGCCCTTGGCGTCGATGTCCGAAGCGCTGAGGTCGTAGTGGGCGAGCTCGCTCACGATGAAGGAGAGCGCCTGGTCGGAGAGGGTGATTTCGTCGGTGGGCTTGAAGACCTCCCTGTACTCGCCCTTGACGTCCTCGAAGAGGCTCCGCACCCGCTTGGCGATGGCGGCGCGCCCGTCTGCCTCGAACATCTCCTTCAGGCCGACCCGGAACCTACCGTGCCCCGTGCCCCGGCTGACGCGCTCGTCGTACATCTTGGCGAACAGCAGGTAGAGGAACTGCCAGAAGGCGGCGTCCTTCGGCATGCCCTCGTTGCCGTGGATGTAGTTGTGGCAACGCCGGAAGGCGATCTTGAGCCTCTCCGGCTCGGCCACACGCAGCCGCTGGTGCGAGGCGACGGTACGGCTGCCGGCCGTCCCGTCGGTGATCTCCCAGTCGCTGCGGTCCTCGAAGTCCACCCCGAATTCGCCGACCACCTTCTTGAGGAAGAAGAAGTCGGCGCCATCGGTCCACATGCCGTGAGCGCACAGTGGACGGCCGTCGTTGCCCATCAGTTCCTGGAGTTCCTCCAGGTCATTCCGGGCCTGGTCGGGCGTGCGCAGCTTGAAGACGTTCTTGGTCTGCTTGGGCTCGGGCTTGCAGACCACCACCCGGCGCAGGTTGGCGGTGTTGTGGGGCATGCCGGACTCGAAGACCGCGATGTCGGCCTTTTTGGTGCGCTTCCGCTTGGCCCCCTCTTCACTGACCGTGAGGGCGAAATCACGCTCCATGTCGTCGGGGTCGATCCCGTACTCGTGGACGAGCGCGCGAGCGGTGCGCTGGCGGACCTTCTCCTTGGGCGTCTCCTTGATCGCCTTGCCGCTGATGTAGTCGGCGACCTCGCCCTCCTTCAAGGCGACAACCTGGGATTCTTCCTCGCCCGCCGCCTGGCCTGCGTTCTCTCCGGGCTGCTGCGGAATATCCAGGTCCAAGGTCAGTTCCTCCATCGGCGTGCTGCTTCTTCCTTGTACTCAACCGTGCCGGCGGCTGTCACCGCTGGGGTCGGATATGTCTGTCCTGTGCCGTGAAGGTCCACTCACAGCACGGCCGCCACCTGCGATCCTACGGTCACGGGTAGGGCGCGATTCCCAGGACTGACCAGTCCTGCGCTCTGCCGCTGCGCGACCCTACAAGGTGGCACCGACAATGCCGGCCCTCCTGTCGTCCGCCGCCGTTCCTGGCGGAGGACAGGAGGGGCGCTGGTCATGCGCTTCCTGCCGCCGTCTCATCGGCATCGGGCTCGTTCCCCACCAGAAGATCTGCCTCGGCGCGCGCCCGCTCCGCGATCTCTGCCAGCGATCCGCTTTCCGGCAGGAACCACCGGAGAGTGCCCTGGGTGGACTGATCGGCCCCGGATGCCTGCCGGCGCATCATGCGGGCCAGGCCGCTGGGCGAGTACCACTGGTCGTCGTAGCACCATTGCAGCTGATCGGTTGCGCTGTTCCGCCAAATCGCCTGAGATCGCCTCTGGTCCTCGGCGAGCCACTGCGGCATCTCCCGGCGCTCGGGACCGGAGTAGGGTCGGTACTCGAGCACAGTCCCGTCTGGGATTGCCCCTTGCTTGACAAGTGTCTTGACTGCATTGACCTGGCGGCCCGAGGAGGCCGACGCCTGATAGTCCGCCGCAAGCTCCGGGGCCGGGCTGTCCGAGGACATTCCGCGCAGCGCTGTCCGGGCCACCTGGCGGATCTTCTCGGTGTTTCGTACAGCGGCGATGATGTGGCTGTTGGGCCCGTACTCCACGTCGACGGCCTGCAGGGACCGGATCAGGGCTTCGCCGACCAGTTCAGGCACCCGGGCCAGCTGCGTGTCCCAGTCGAAGTCGGGATCCGACATCTTCCTGGTGTCAAGCTGCCGGAAGATCACATGCGTGACCAGGAGATCGCCGTAGCCGGCCATCGCGGCTGCCCGCCAGACCAGCCCCTCCCGGATCTCCTGCAGATGGCCACGCACCGACCGCAGCAGCTGCACACAGCGCCACACCCGGAAGGCCGCCGGGTCCTTGCCGAACAACGCCTCGTAGGTCCCGTCCTCCCAGAGGCCGCCGAGGTCGCGCTTGGCGAGCGCCGCGTACTCGGCGTTCGGGTGCACCGCGGCCAGGGCCTCCGCCGCCTCGGTGATCGTGCACCCGTGCTCGGGCGCGGGCTCCCGCTCGCCCCGCTTGATCACATAGGCGAGGCGAAGGTCGAAGGCGAAGGTGTCCCGAAGTGCGGTCTGCACCGGATCGAGTGACTTGAAGTCGCGTTCCTCGATCGGGTTCTGGGTGTTGGTGTTGGTCGTCACCAGGTCCCCGAACCCGGGCGGGCAGTCCTCCAGGGAGATCAGCCGTACGAGAACGCGACCCTGCTGGGCTGCCTCAGGGTTCTCGTCGTACGCCTTGTGGATGGCGCTCACCGTCTGGGCCCCGTTGACCACGCTGACGCCTTCGACCAGGAAGTCGCCGACCCCTCCTGTGACAGCTTTGCGTGTCGGCTTGATCCGTTCGCAGAGCATGGTGATGCCGTTACTGAAGTACCAGAAGTGCTCCGGGGCGTCCGTCAAGGTGCCGCGTATCTTCACGTTGACATCGGTCAGGTCGAGGGCGTCCCGGATGTTGCGGGCGAACAGGCCGCGACGGTGCTTTCCGTAGAGCTCAGCGATCTCCGGAGTGGTCATCGTGCCGTAGTACGCCTTGTACGGCGTCGTCTCCTGGCCGAAACCCTCGAGTCTGACCGTGGCGTCCACCTTAGGGGTGGCTGCGTCTCCGAGGGCGGCCCGGCGGAAGTCGCGCAGGTCGAGGACTTTGTAGTCGACCATCTCCTCGACCTCGTTGAACTGCTTGATCTTGCGCTCCAGCAGCTCCCGGATCTCCGGGCCGAGGGCATCTGATCTCATCAGGGCCAGCACCAGAGTGATCTTCGGGGCCTCCTGGGTGCCGTCGTAGCACTCCTCCAGTACCTGGACGTGCCGCTGGAAGCGCCCGTTGAACTTCGAGAACCGGAGATCGAGGAGCAGGTCGAGCCCTTCGACCATCTTGTGCACCTCGGCCTCGCCGAATTTGCCCCTGCCGTTGTCGCTCCACTTCGCCTGGACGAGGGAGATCCTGGTCGGATGCCGGCGGCGGTCGATGGCTATCGCGTCGAGTCCGCGGTCGTCGCCACCGTCGAAGACGGCCTGGGCGCACTCCTCGTCCGTCAACGGGTGCTCGATGCCGATCGCCATCGCCGCCAGCGCACGGGTGAGGCGGTGCTCCCGGAGCTTTTCCTCCGACTGGCTTCCCAAGTCGGACGTATCGATCAGGCTGCCGAAGCGTTCCTCAAGCACCCGCTGGACGGGGCGGACCAGCGCCACACTCATGCCATGCTCCTCTTCAAGATCACCACTCTGGGTGACCTTAGTGCCGGAGAGCGTAGCGAGGAAGCGGAATGAGACAACTGACCGAGAGGTGATTTCGCTGCCCGGTGGCCTGATGGTGCGGTCGCTCGGGGTCACGAATTGCGTGATCGTCCACACGTGCCAATGACGGACGCGGGCCAGGAGCTGGCCGTCCGGCGGATCGTCCGGCTCGCCAGGACCGCGGGCTCCGACGGCTCCCGACCCCGGTACAGATCGTCGCTCTCGGCGTTCTTTGCGCAGGCAGGCCCGGTGATGGTGAGCGGTTCCTTCGACTGTGCGGACGAGGGAGTGAAGCAAATACCACCTGTCTGCCACCCCGACCACGTCAAGGCAGCGGCCTGGCTGACAGGTTCGACGTGGCGTCACGAATCGCAGAACTGTCCGCGGACAGGCTGGGGCCGCCACAGCGAGCAGACCCGAGACGTGGTGGCTTCTAACTGGCCAGGGTAGTGACGAGCCAGTGCCACGATGCCCTCTCGTAGGTGGTACCGAACTCATCGACGGTGGTGAAGCCGTCCATCCATTTGCCATGACCGTGGTACTTGGCCAGACAGGAGCACGTACACAAAGGGCCCTGCGCGTTCTTGCACCGGGGATTGCACCGCTCTCGTGGGTTGTACTCGCGCCCGAGGATGAGTTTTGGGTGGCGTCTGAGAAGCTTGCTAAGCATTGGAAGGAAGTGCCCCTTCGGAACTGTCCAGCACTCGCTGTGCAAGTCCCACATGGGCGGGGTCTTGGTGCTCAGTAGGCTCTCGATCAGTGCAATATGCCCCAACGATGTGGTCGAGGGTAGCCAGATTCTCACCGCGCCGGAGGCCGGCAGGGCGATCGACGCCCAGTGCCGCTGCCGCCAGGGGGGAAGCCAGCCAGGGGCCGGAAGTTCCATTACTGCATGGGTGCGCCGCCATGCGCCCTCGTTGTCCGAAGAGGACCCAGCGTCGTGCATTGGTTGCTGCCCTGCACCGTTGCAACGCGCCTCGCTGTAGGCGGTGAGTAGATGCGGTGCCACGCGTCCGTCGCGAGTGAGTTCAACCTGTTGAACGCAGTGCGGGCATATAGACATGCCGTCTTTGTACACCTGGGTAGCCCTAACGAGTAGGACAGTCTCACCTGTTGACCACAGCTTCAGAGCTCCCTGTGCAGCAGTTCGGTACTGGCAGCCTGCCCGCCCTTGCCACGGTGGCGGGTGATGAGGCTTGGAAATCGTGAAATCGGGCGGGGGGAAATTTCGTGTCGGTCATGGCGGCTGGGCGAGGACAAGTGTCCGCAGGAGGGCGAAGGACGCCCGCCCGTAGGACCTGCGAAGTCTGCGGCCGGGCCGGTGCCCGGCTCGCCGGCCGCTAGACCGCTGTCGGCTGCTCACCCTCCGAGCAGGGCCTCGATGCTGCTCGCAGACGCCGCGCAGCGGAACCCTGTGTCGTCGTCGAGCATGTCCGCGGAAGCGTCGTTGAAGACAGCGGGGATGGCTCGCGGGAAGGGACTGGTCCAGGCGCCGGCCTTCAGCTCGTAGCGACCCGGCTCGGACCGGGTGGAGCACCACTCCCAGGTGTTGCCGCAGAGGTCGTAGACCCCGTATGGGGAAACGCCGCTGTGGTACCGGGACACCGGGGTCGTTGAGCCGATACCGCTCTCTCGCGAGTTGCACTTGGCCGGCGTGGCGCTGTCGCCCCAGGGGTAGGTCTCGCCGCGGACGCCGCGGGCCGATTTCTCCCATTGTTGGGAGCTCGGCAGTTCCTTGCCCGCCCAGGTCGCGTAGGCCGTGGCGTCGTACCAGGTGACGAAGACGACGGGGTGGTCGAAGATGCTTTCCGGGCACTTGCCGCGCGGCCAATGCTGGGGTGGCTGGTGCTCGGTGGCGGCCACGAAGCGCGCATAGTCGCTGTTGGTCACTGGGAACACGTCGATGTAGAAGGACGGCAGCCAGATTGGCTTGTTCTCCTCACCGCACAGGAAGGTGCTGGCCTCGACCAGGGCCATCTTCTTGCCGTCGAAGGGGTGGCGGACCTGGTGTTGCTGAGGTTGCGGTCCGGGGGGCGGTGCCTCCTGCGCAGGCAGTACGGTGCCCAGCGAGCGGGCGAGGCTGGCGAATCGTTCGTGGACGTCTCGGGAGGAGCTGGATAGGAGGGTGTCCAGGGCGGCCTGGTTCACCTGCCTAAGGCGGATCGTGTCCTTGCGCGCTTCCCATTTCGACACCATGCGGTCGCTGACACCGAGTCGCGCGGCGAACTCCTCGGTACTCATGCGTGATGCCTCGCGTAAGGCCCGGACTTCCAGCCCGGACCACCGCTCAACTGTGGCCACCCCAGGACTCCTTGTTGCAGTTGGTCCTTGCCAGCCTAGTCACTTGGAGCCGGGGACCGGACCGTTACAACAAGTCGCCGGGGATCTCCATGTACAGCTTGCGGAGCGTGTCGATGATTGCGGGGGATTCGGGCAGGCGGATGCCGTCGATGCCGCTGATGGCTCGGACGCCGATCGCTGCGTTCGTGGCGAAGGCAGCCTGCATGTTCGGCAGATCGGACAGCCTGATAGGCGTGGAGATGTGGTCGTGGGCTTGCTTCAGGAGCTCCATCGTCACGCCGACGAGGCAGTCGGCAGCCGGCCAGATTACTTGGGTGCCGTCGAAGAAGCCGATGTTCCAGGTGCCGCCCTCAGAGATCACTTGATCCTGGTCGACGAAGAGGGCGTCGTCGAATCCTGCCAGCTGTGATTGTCGCCGGTGATGGATGCTGGCGAAGAGGCCGACGCTCTTCACCTTGGCTACGTCGCGCACGTACGGCGTGGACTGCACCCGGAGAGGGGGGAGCGGGAGCGCGCCTGCTGTCCGTGAGGTTACGAGGACATGTGGATCGTTCGCAGCGCCCGGACTTCCGAGGTCGAGTCGCGGGTCGAAGATGGTGACGCGGACTGTTGTGGATCCGGTGGCGGGAGCAGCACGACGTGCCAGCTCGCGGACACGCTGCGGGTCGAGGTCGACACCAAAGAGCGTCCGGCAGTCCCGCCGAAGACGGTCCATATGCAGTGACAGGCCACGGACACGTCCGTCGTCGACGCGCATGGATGTGAAATGACCGTAGTTGGTCAGCGCCAAGGTCTGCAGCTGTCCGAGCTCGACCGGTTCTCCGTTGAGTTCTGCCATGTGGCCAGGATGCCACCCTGAGGGTGCCTGTCAGCGGTGAAGGGCCTGGTAGGGCGCCTAAGTTCGGTGAAAGTTCGGTCTAGGGGCGGTCGGAGGACGTACCGACGGCACAGCGTCTGCCACCAAGCTTGTGCGCAGCAACCAACTGGTGGAGGACGAGGTTCATGAAGCCCGCACCGCAAGGCCGTCAAGGGGCAGTCCAGCCCCCGGTCGCGACGCTTCTTGATCGTCGCGGCCGCCGCTGGCTGGAGTTCGCTGCACGGAGTGGCTGATGGAAGGCGCACTGATGATCGGCCTGAGCTTGGGCCGCAGAGGTGGGCTGCAGCCGAGGCCGTACTACATCTCCTAGACCGTGGCGGCCGGCGTCTGGCTGCGGTCGGAGGACTGAGCAACGAGCGGTCCGTTGGGGCACCAGTCTCTGACCGGCCCGAGGCCAGTCATCTCCCGGCCCGACCTGGTGCTGGAGACAGAGGCGCCACGACACGAGCGGGCCCTGCGATGGCCACGTCGCCATGGAGGACTTTGTGAACAGCATGCTGAACCTCGTCTACGACAGCGGCAGGAGTACCGGAGCGCCTGGTGCCGGCCGCGACGGGCACGTCGTAGTTCTGGTCCATGAGGGGGTATACGGCGCGGTCTCCGGAAGCGGGTTCAGTAACCGGGCGTTCCTGACCGCGCTCGCGCGGATCCTGCCATACGGCAACCTCGTGGTGGTGCCAGTCCTGCTGCCTCAGGGGCACCCTGGGCGTGATCCGCTCTGGGCGGCCGAAGTGGAAGGGATGCTCGCGGACGCCGGAGCATATGTGCTGCCCGTGCGCGGCGCCTCGCTGCTGGGGACTCCGGTCGACTGCGAAGCCTTGTGCTATCTGGCCGTGCGCCGGGCCGCTGCCTACCTGAAAGGTGGCGGTCTGCTGGTCGGCTGTGATGTGCCGTTCCTTGCTGTCGGCTCTTACGCCCCGGAGGGCGTGGATGTCCTGCTCGTGCCCAGGTCGACGGCGAAGCTCACCCGACCGGGTGACCAGGAGCAGATCGCTTGGGAACAGCGCGGGCTGAACGCAGCCGCGGAACGGGGCGGGCGCATCGCAGCGATCTCCGCCCACATGCGCAACCACCTGGTCAACGTCTACGGTCTGCCCGCCCGCGCCATGCTGGACCTGCCGAACGGGCTGCTGGATACCGAAGGGCGAATGGAGCCGGCTCACATGCTGCCGCTCCCCGAGAGTGCCGAAGCCGGGTTCGTGCTCGCGATGGGCCGGGCGGAGGCGTCCAAGGGGTTCGCGGATCTCCTGCACTCGCTTCGGCTGCTGGCCGACGAGCGTTTTCCCGTACCGCACCTGGTGCTGGTGGCCGGCAGTCGGTCGGGCGAGTCGAATGCCCACCAGAAGCACTTGCGCGGCCTTCTGGATAGGTACGACCTTGACGCCACTCTGCTTACCCGGTTCGACCCGCGTGTACGAGGTTGGCTGCATCACCCGAAGCTGCGGGCTGTGGTTGTGCCGTCGCGGACGGAACCGTTCGGACGGATCCCGCTGGAGGCGTTCGCCGCGGGCGCCGGACCTGTGGTGGCGACCACCGCCGGTGGGCTGGCCCAGACCGTACTGGACGGCGTAACCGGGTTCTCCGCCCCGCCGGCGGCACCCCTCGCACTGGCCTTGGCGCTCCGACGGGCTCTGGAGGCGTCCCCTGAGGAGCGTGCCCACCTGGCGAAGGAAGGTGCGCGACTCGTCGCCGAGCGGCACGACTACGTGGCCACGATCCAGGGGGCACTCGCTGAGTGTGCGCCCTGGCTGTTCAAGGCCCGAGCGGGAGGATGCGGGTGACCGGGAAAGTGGTGATCGCCTTGAACTCCCCTCATAGCTTCTGGGCGATCAGCAGCGAGCATCTGGATTGGCTTCGTGAGGCTTTCCCCGACCTTGATGTGTGCGCTGTGGCGGACGATCAGCTGCCCGTCGCTCTCGCCGAGGCGGATGTGTACTTCGGATGGCGGCTCGAGGCGGGCTGGCTGCCCTTCGCGCCCCGGTTGAAGTGGGTCGCCACTCCGGCTGCCGGAACCGACCACTTGCCCGCCTACGAGATCGCCGCATCCGGTGCAGTGCTCACCCGCTCGTTCGGCTTTCATGCTCAGCCGATGGCCGAGCACGCCATGGGTATGATCCTGGGCTTCTCCCGGGGCCTGCTCACGAGTGCCCGGCTACAGAGGACGCGGCGCTGGTGGAAGGATGATCTCGCGGCGGAGTTCTTCGATCTCGTCGGCGCGACGATGTTGATCGTCGGCTGCGGCAACATCGGAACCCATCTGGCTCTGCTGGGGCAAGCGTTCGGGATGCGGGTGATCGCCGTGCGCCGCAGTCTGCCCGCAGGCCCTCGACTCGGCGTCGAGTGGCTGCCAGCCGCGGACTGGAGGCAGGCGCTGCCTGTTGCGGACGTGGTCGTGAACCTGCTTCCTGGCACCTCGGACACGGCCCGCATGTTCGATGCGTCGGCGTTCGCCGCCTTCAAGCCCGGCTCCGTGTTCGTGAACCTAGGCCGGGGTTCCACAGTCGACCAGGCTGCACTGCTGGACGCCCTTGATGCTAGGCCGTTGCTGGGCGCCGCTCTCGACGTCACCGTTCCACGACCACTGCCCCGGCGTGACCGGCTCCGGCGCCATCCGCGGGTCCTGCTCACCCCCAAATCTGCTGTGTTCTCCAGGGCTTACATGGACGGGGCGGTGCGCTTCTTTGCAGACAACATGCAGCGCTACCTCGCCGGTCGCCCACTCCGGGGCGCAATCGAAGGCGCACTCCCCGACACGACGAAAGGAATCGGCTGATGGTGCTCGATGCCGAACATCGCGCGCTGCTGGAACAGTTCGCGGCCACGAATCGAAACCACCCGTATCTGGCATTCACGCTGAACTCGATCTGTGACCGCGACTGCGTCTTCTGCAAGCCGCGCTGCATGCCGGACTACGGGCACAAGGACACCACGCTGAAGGTTCCCGACTACGCAGCGATCGCGCGCGCGGCGGGTCGCTGGGGTATGCGCAAGGCGCACTGCTCCGGAGGGGAACCCACTCTGCGCAAAGACATCCTCCACATCATCCATGCTCTGGCCGAAGGGCTGGGGAAGGCCGCGCAAATCGGCATGACCACGCACGCCAACCTTCGCAAGGGGCTGAGCGTCGAGGCGTTCGCGGAAGCGGGCCTGACCTACCTGAACGTGAGCCTCCACAGCACCGACCCCGGCCGATCCCACGACATCATGGGCGGCGGGGACCCGCAGGTTTCCATGGATGCCATCCACCAGGCCCTGGACCTCGGACTCAAGGTAAAGATCAACTGCGTGCTGATGCGTTCCTACATCGAGGACGCGTGCGCCGTCGCTGCGCTCGCCCGCACCCTGCCGGTGGCGGTGAGGCTGATCGAGCTGCAGAACATCGGCCCCGCCCAGGACATGTTCGATACCGAGTTCATCTCGGAGGCCGAAGTCCGGGGCCGACTGGGCGAGTGGTTCGCCTGCGCCGGGGAGGTCTCCCGCGCCCAACTCGGGGTTCGTAGCCCTGGCCAGTACCTCCAGCCGGATGGCTGGAAGGGCTCAATCGGGTTCATCTCGAACTCGTCGTGCGCGACCTGCTCAGACGCGAACCGCATCAAGATCACCCCGAGCGGCGTGGCCCGCCCTTGCATCCTCCACAACCGCGACATCCAGCTTCGCGACCACCTCAGCGCCGGCACCCTGGACGACGCATTCGCACACCTGCTCACCTCCATGCTGGAGCGCAACAGCAACCCGGCCTGGGGTGGCTATCACTACGTGGACTACGACTTGCGGTGGGACCGTATGGAACGCCCCGAAGGCGCTCCCGTCCTCCTCCCGGTGATCGGAAGTACCAGTGGCGGCGGCTGCGCGGTCCGGCAGGCGGGTGGATCCGGGCAGTGAGCGGTCTGTACGAATCAACGGCCGGCCTGTATGTGGATGAGCTCGGCCGCGCTGGGGCGCATCCGCTCATGGTCACGCACAAATGGGAGCGCCCGGATCTGATCGCCCCGCATTCGGACCTCGACCTGAGGCTCATCCTCGATGCCGCCCCTGCCTCATGGGAGGAGTTCAACGGCAGTCTGGCCACGGCCCACACCGCGGCCGTGGCCGTCGATTCGGCGCACGGCCGGCTGCTGGAACATCCGCCAGGGTTCGCCTTCACTGCGCAGGAGCTGGACGAGGGACTTGTCCAGGGCGCGGAGGTGACCACCTGGTCTCTCCTGCACGGGCAGCAGGAGAGACTAGGGACCTGGGCGAAGGCCGCCGAGGTTGAACCGTGGACCGCCTCCGATTCCCGCTTCTACCGGGCTCTGCTGCGAGCCCGTGTGGGGGGCCGCTACCGGCTGTCCCAAGATGCGACGGACAACGTGCACTGGGACGTGATCGGCTATCTACGGCACTGTGTGGCCTGGCACTACGTCGCCCCGTGCTGGTTCGCCGCCGCGTGCCTGGCCACCCGGAGCCGTCTGCCGGGGAAACTCGTGGCACTGACCGCGTGGAGGCCGGGCAGCACGGTGGGCCATGCCGAACGGTTCGCCGCCCATGCGGAATCGGATCCCCAGCCCCGCGAGGACCCTCGCCAGCTGCTGCGGCACGCGCACGCGGCAGTGGATGCCGCCATGCGGCACATCTGCCCTCCCGATGCCGACCCGCCTGAGGAAGACCCGCGGGTCGGGCGGGCGCGGGCGTGGACCATGGCGGTGGGGATGCTCCGGGTGAAACCGGCCCGCTGGTGGTACTACCTCAACCCGCCTCCAGGCGTTGCCACCGGCTACCTCATCGCCCGCGAAGCCAAGGAGTTGAGCACGGCGGCGCCCGTACTGGCGCGCCTGGCCGAACAGGGCACGGCAGCAGAAGGGCGCATGGCGGGCGCGATGGCCGCCGTACTGCCGCCACCCGGAACGCCCACCACAACCCAGGTTCTGCGGGAGCTACTCGACCGATGGCGCGCGGCTGGCTCCGCTGTCGAGGACTTCCTGACCGGCCCGACACCGGAGAATTGAGGGGGATCACAACTATGACCGCCGCGCTCTTACCCCCACGGGTACTGAAGACCGCCAAGGTGAAGATCACCACGAAGTGCAACAGGTCGTGCGACTTTTGCATCTTTGCCGACGGTGCTCACGGCGAGAACATGAGCCCGGAGCTGTTCAGCGCAATTCTGGACCGGCTCAAAACCGTCCCGTTCCGTCAGCTACACATCAATGGCGGCGAGCCCACCGTCCACCGCGGCTTCCCCGACCTGTCCCGGCTGGCCCGCGCCCGATTGCCCGACACCGTGATGGTGCTGGGCACCAACGCGATCACCCTGGCCCGCAATCAGCGGCTGTTGAACGTGACCAGGGAGGTGTACGACCAAGTCCTCATCGGCTGCGACGACGAGCATGGAAACTACGACGAGGTCCACCAGGTTGTGCCTGTGCTCCGGGGCGCGGGTAAGACCGTTGTCGTCAACAGCGTCCTGGAAGCCATCAGCAGCGACCGACTGGACCAGCTGGCCGCGCTGTGCGCAGAAACCGGCGCGATCCACATCACCAACCACGTCCACCACATCGACGTCGGCCAGGCCGAGAACCCCCTGGGGGGACTCTGCGCCCGTTACCTCGACCAGCACCTCATGGTTGAAATCGACGGCTCCTGCTACCGCTGCTTCAACGCAATGGCCAAGGAGGACAGCGAATTCACCGTGTGGGACGACGACTTCGCCCAGAAGGTGTTCGCTCCGCGCGCCCAGCACTATCGCTTCTGCCTCAAGTGTCACGAATACACCGACTCCGGGCACGCCGTCGTGCCCGCGCCCGCTGGAGCTGCCTGATGCCTGTCGCTCTCGGCCTGAACTTCCACCACGACACCTCAGCTGCGCTCATCGTTGACGGGCAGCTGTACGCGGCTGAAGAGGAACGCTGGTCCGGCCTAAAGCACCATCGACCCCACGGCCAGCACAAGGGCGTACTCACCTCGCCCACCGCGTCCCTCGCCTGGTGCCTGGAGGCTGCCGGCATCGAGCCCGACCAGGTGGACGTCGTCTGGGCTGCCGGGATGCGGCCGCACCCGGTCGGCGGGCAGTGGCTGGCCACCGAACACGAGGAACTCTCCGCCCTGCTTCCGGACCCACTGGGCCAAAGGCTGCGGCTAATGTCCCACCACACCGCGCACATGCTCTCCGGCTACCTCATTTCCGGACTCGGCCACGCTGCTGGCCTCGTCATAGACGCCGGGGGCTCACCCCTCGGCGCAGACTTCGGACCCGGCAGGGAAAGAATCACCGGCTACGACCTGCGCCCAGGCCACATCGACCGCGTCCACCAGACCCTTCCCGGCCTGTGCGCAGGGCCGACGGGCGTTGAGCGCGTCCACCACTCGCTTGGGCACTTCTACCGCAACATGGCTCACCGAGTGATCCCTCCGGGAGACGAACCCGAGGGCAGCATGATGGCGCTGGCGGCCTACGGCGACCCGGCCCGCTACCGGAAGCCGATCGGCGAGCTGATCCACCTCGGCGACGACGGCACTGTCCGCATCACCGCCCCCTACGGGTCAGTGGACAGCCGCACCCCGCTCATGGCGGGTGGTCGGGCATGGACGCAGGCCGGCGTCGCCAACGTGTCGCTGAGTGAACGTGCCGACTTCGCCGCGGCAGTCCAGGAGGCGTTCGCCGCCGCCGTCGTCCACACCGCCCGACACCTGCGCCGGCTGACTCGCGCAACGGACCTTGTGTTCTCGGGAGGTTGCGCCCTCAACTCTCACCTCAACGGCACCCTCGCCCAGGACTCGGGCTTCGACGGGTTGTTCATTGCTCCCGCGCCACATGACGCGGGGACCGCTGTCGGAGCCGCCCTCTACGGATGGCACCACCACTTGGGGCACGACCCGCTGCCCGCACCGGCCGACGCCGGGTGGGGCCCCGTCCCGGGCACCCTGCCCCTGCGGGATGTCCCCGAGGGCTGGAAGAGCCTCGGCGAGCTCGGTGACCGCCTCGGACCCACCGTTGCCGGGCTCCTCGCGGGGGGCAGCATGGTCGGATGGGTACAGGGCCCCATGGAGTTCGGACCGCGAGCACTGGGGCACCGGTCGATCCTCGCCCACCCCGGTGTCGCAGACAGCCGCGACCGCCTCAATACGATCAAGCGGCGCGCGGGGTACCGACCGTTCGCCCCGGCGGTCCTCGACACCCACCTCGGTGATTGGTTCACCGGCGACGCAGACCCGTTCATGAACCGCGTCGCCCGTATCCGGCCTGAGCACGCCGCAGATGTCCCGGCAGTCGTCCACCACGACGGCACAGCCCGCGTCCAGACCGTCACCGCCGGGCACACCGGCCTGGGCGGCCTCTTGGAGGAATTCCGGCAGCAGACGGGCCTGCCGATGTTGCTGAACACCAGCTTCAACCTCAAGGGCACGCCGATCCTGCGGACCGCCGCGCAGGCCGCTCAGGCCGCCGCCGGGCTTGGCCTCGACGCGCTCGCTGTCGGCACCACCCTCCTGGTCGCCGATCACGGTCAGCACGCCGCGCCGGCCCGGGGGTGGGCGGCGTGACCGATATGGGGAGGGCAGTCTGGTCTGCCCTTGGCGCGGCAAGCTGGGAGCCTGACCAGCAGACGACGGCTCGTACCTGCGCCGAAATCGCGGTGACTTTGTACGAGGGGCATACCCGCGACCAGGGCACCCCGTACATCGAACACCCCATGGCAGTGGTGGCGATTCTCCGCGAAGAGCTGGGCGTTGTCTGCCCCACGGCTCTCATGACCGGGCTCCTTCACGACGTGCTGGAGATCAACCCTGGTGCCCGCGATCTGATCGGCCGACGGCTTGGGGTGAAGTTCGCCGACCGGCTCGCCGACATCACCCCCGACCACCGGCTCGAGCAGCGAGCCAAGGGGCCTGGAGACCGTCAGGTATGGCGGGAGAAGACCGCGGCCCTGGAGCCGGTGCCGCTGCTGATCCGGCTGGCGGACCGCATCCACAACACCCGCGACCTGGCCAACTCTCCCGACCTGGCGCGCCGCGCCCGGTTCCTGGACGACCTGGCCGTCTTCTACCTCCCGCTCGCCGAAGCCCGCCGGACGGACAGCCCTCAACTTGCCGCGGCGTACCGGGTGCTGCGGCATGAGTGCGACACCCACCAGGAGGAGAAGCGCCATGGTGCAGACCCTGTACTCAATGGACCCAACGGGCAGGACTGGCGGCCGGGAATACCTCCGAATGATCCACAACGTCACGGCTGAACAATTGCGCTGGGGCACGGTTCCCGACTTCAAGCGGGCCGACCGTATCCGGCGCTGGCGCAAAGTCCGGCATCTCCAGCGCCTGGCCCCGGTCATCGCCGCCCTCGACCGGCCCGACGCCTCGTTCGTGTGGGACGACCTGAGCCTGCTGCTGTTCACCCCAGGCATGCGGGCGCGCACCGTGTTTGTCTTCCACCACTACGAGCCTCTTCAGCACGACTCAGCACCATTGGAAGCTGTCCTGTGGCAGCAGTTGTTCGCCCTGTTGCCCCAGTGCGCGGCCGTGGTGTGCGTTGCACCGTACTGGGCTGAGTTCCTCCACCACCATGGAGTAGAGAACGTCCACGTCATCTACAACGCTTTCGACATGACCGAGATCGACACCGTACGAGGTCTCGACCGGGCGGCGTGTCGGGCCGAGTTCGGGCTCGCAGTGGACACTATCGCCGTCTACGCGGGCAAGGCCGTCCACTGGAAAGGAACCGAACACGTTGCCGGCCAGCTCGACGGCGCCCCGGGCATGAGCGTCCTCGCCACCGGCAGTAATACGATCGGGTTCGCCGGCACCCACCACGACCTGCCACGGGACCGCTACCTGAGGCTGCTGCGGGCGTGCGACGTCGGGGTCTTCATGCCCCGGATGCAGGAAGGGTGGAGCCGCTGCGCCGCCGAAGCGGTCCTGCTCGGGATGCCGTGTCTCATCCGGCCCCTCGCCGGCCTCGGTGACCTGGCCGCCCTGAGCGGTCAGCCCGCCCCTGACCCGGCCCGGCTGCCGCAACAGGTCCGAGACAGGGCCGCCTCACCACAGCAAGAGGCCAGGGCCGCATACGCGGCCCTGGCCCAGTTCGACACCGGCTACTTCGCCGATGCCTGGAGTGCTGTCCTCGCCAAGATCAGCTAACCGGAGCAGCTGCTTCTTCCTGGCCCGTCAGACGCACCGACGCGGCGTCCAGGCGGGCCAGGACCCGGTCACGCCCCAGCACCTCGACCGACTCGAACAGCGGCAGGCCGACCGTGCGCCCGGTGACCGCCACCCGCACGGGCGCCTGAGCCTTGCCCAGCTTCAGCCCCTGTCCGGCCGCGACGTCCTCCAGGCCCGCGTGCAGCGCCGCGGCGGTCCAGTCGTCCAGGGCCGCCCAGCGCTCCCGGGCAGCGGTCAGGATGTTCTCTGCGCCCGGTTTCATGGCCTTCGCCCAGGACGCTTCATCGCGCGGAGGGGAGTCGAGGAACAGCCAATCCACGTAGTTCGTGATCTCCGACAGCACGGTGATGCGGGTCTGGGCGTATGGGGCCACCGTCTGCCAGACCGCCTCATCGAATGCGGCCTCCTGCCACGGCGCCGCCTCGCCAGACAGCCACGGCCGGCAGGCGTCAACAAACTTTTGCGGAGACAGTGCCCGCATGTAGTCCCCGTTGAACGCGGACAGCTTCTTGACGTCGAAGAACGCGGACGCCTTGTTGACGTCCTCCAGCCGGAACAGTTTCTCCAGCTCCGGGAACGGGCGGACCTCCAGGTTGTCGCTGGGCCCCCAGCCGAGCAGCATCAGGTAGTTCACCACTGCGTCCGGGAGGTAGCCCTCGGCGAGGTAGTCCTCCAGAGCGACCTTGTCGCGGCGCTTCGACAGTTTCTGCCGCTTCTCGTTCACGATCACAGGCAGGTGCGCCCAGACGGGCGCCGGGGTCCCGAGCGCGTCCCACAGCAGCTGCTGTTTGGGAGTGTTCGACAGGTGCTCCTCGCCTCGGATGACGTGCGTGATGCCCTGCTGGATGTCGTCCACGGCGTTGGCGAGGATGAACACGGGGCTACCGTTGCCTCGGGCGATCACGAAGTCCTCCAGCGCGCTATTGGGGAACTCGGTTCGCCCGCGTACCACGTCGTCCACGACGGTCGCGCCGTCGTCGGGGGTGCGGAAGCGCAGAGCCCGGCCGTCTGCGTGCTCCAGGTTCCGGTGCCGGCAGAACCCGTCGTAGCCCAGGTGCTGGGAGCCGGTGCGGACGGTCAGCTCCTCCCGGGTGCAGTCGCAGTAGTACGCCTTGCCCTCGGAGCGGAGCCGGAGGGCGGCAGCCCGCTGTTCCTCGGTGTTCTGGGACTGGAAGTAGGGTCCCTCGAAGGTGGGATCGTCGGTATTGATGCCGATGGAGGACAGGGCGCTGATGATGCCGTCCACCCACTCGGGCCGGTTGCGGGCTTCGTCGGTGTCCTCGATCCGCAGGACGAACTTGCCTTGCTGCTGTCGGGCGATGACCCAGTTGAAGAGAGCGGAGCGGGCTCCGCCGACGTGGAACATGCCCGTCGGCGAGGGGGCGAATCGGACGCGGATCGAGTTCATCGGGCCAGGATATCGGCCCCGACGGCACGTCAGCAGCAATGATTTCCGACCGCCGCCCGGGTGATTTAGCGCCCGTCTGAGACCCGACGGCGACGTTCCAGGTCACCGCGCGGGTAGAGATCCACATGACCAATTTTGCAGCCGCGGCCCCCTACTATGCCCGCTTCCGGCCGGCCTACCCCAAGGCCGTCTACACCCACATTCGTACATGTTTCCGGCTGGACAGAACTCAACATCTTCTGGACCTGGGGTGCGGGCCTGGGACGCTGGCCATCCCGCTCGCGCGGTACGCGGCGGTCGTCCACGCGGTGGACCCGGAGCCTGCGATGGTTGCTGAAGGTCTGAAGCTTGCCGAAGCCAGGGGCGCGGTGAACATCGCGTGGCAGGTCGCTGACGCGTCCCGACTGCCTGATCTAGGGCTCCCCAAGGTCATGGTGTGCACCATGGGTCGTGCCTTCGGCTGGATGGACCGATCCCAGGTTCTGGCCGATCTGGACAGTGTGATCACCCCGGATGGCGGCCTTGCCTTCGTGTCCAGCGTCGCCCCGCCGGAGCCGCCACCGTGGCTCAAGGTGATCGAAATGGTCGGAGCGAATTACCTCGGGCCCGACTACCGGACTCGGTATGGACCCGCCGTCGGCCCTGTCGGGGGCCTTGACGACCTACTCGCAGGTTCGGCGTTCTCCCACGTGGAGACTGCCGTCTTCGAGCAGTCGCTGGAGTTCACCTTGGAGGAGCTGGTTGGACTGCAATTTTCCTTCTCGTATACCAGCCCTGACGTTCTCGGTGACCGTCAGGCCGCGTACGAGGCCGACCTGCGTAGCGGGCTCGCCCGCTTCGATCCCGCTGGCCGGTTCTGCGAGACCCGGCAAACGGTATGCACGACTGCTACCCGGCGCTAGATTCGTCGCGGCCATAACGGGGGCGAAGCTCACAGACCTCACCAGCTTGATCCCGGACCTCTACTACGTGCCGCCGCTGACCATCGGCTGATCGGCAGCGGGTGCCGTGTGACTGCCTGGCCGTGGCACTACCTGAGGGCCGCAATCCAGGGGTGGGACGGTGCCGTCGTCTCCAACGCGTCGCGAAGCCAGAGCCGCTGCTCGTTTCCGAGCAGCGGTAGGGCGGCTGCGAAGTCGACTTGGTCCTTGGCGCGGACTGCTTTTGCCTTGTAGTAGAGCTGGATTTCAGAAGCCAGGTAGGGGATGCCGTCCGGGGTGACCCTGCCCAGGCAGTCGATGGGGAGCCGCACGCGCGGATCGCGTCGCGAAACCCAGTCGTTGCCGTCGGCTTCGTCAAGCATCAGCTCGAACGTCCAGGGCGCGTCGGGGGCAGGGCGGCACCAGATGCCGTTCAGCGGCAGATCCAGGGTTTCCTCGGGAAGCCACGGGCGGAGTTGGCCGGCTCCCGGCGGATCGGCCACGTGGAGATCCCAGCCGGCGAGATGGGCTTGGATGGCGGCCTGGTCACGGCGCAGGACGAGGATGTCCACGTCGTCGTGCGGCCGCAGTGGGTGGCCTACGGCCAGTTCGATGGCGTAACCGCCGGCGATCCACCAAGGGAACTTCGCTCCCTCGAATAGCTTGGACATCTCGGCTGGGCTGAGGGGGGCCCATTGGCCCAGTGCGTTACTCACGTCCCCATGGTCCCAGTTGGGATGGTCCGTCCGCACGATCACGGCCCCCGGACGCTCATAAACCCCCATCGGCGGAAGTCGCGAGAGCCGCAATGGTTTGCCCGTGACCCGCAGGAGCCACTTCGCTGTGACGCGGGGAGGCAGAAGTCCTCAAAAGTCCTCGTCAGAGGGCAGTTCCGCTCTTGCCGCACTCCACGGTGTGGTGGTCGCGTCCCGATCGCGATTCCCGGGGAGGCTGCCATGTTGCCGACCGTCCTGTTCGCATCCATTCTCTTGCTGCCTGCCGCAGCTATCGGTGTGCCCCCGCTGAGGGGGGAGGTGATTGCCTGCATGCGCCCTGGTCGCGGGCGACACCGTCGCATCGACCGACGCCGCCACGCTGCTCGGGGAGGTACGCCGCGATGACCACCGCGAGGCGTAGCACCCCCGAGGCCCTGTACCGCTGGACGAGCTGTACGCCCAACCCGGCTGCGGAGGCGCGGGCAGTGCTCCGCCGAACCCTCGGACGGTTCGGGCTCCCCGGAGAGGCAGTCAGTGACGGCGTGCTCGCCGCGTCGGAGCTTGTCGCCAATGCCACTGAACACGCGGAGGGCCCGTACGAGCTGAGGCTGCGCGTGACGGCCGCCGACATCATCTGCGAGGTCCTTGACCACGACCGCAAGGTCCCTGACCTCTCCGGCTTTGAGGCGTCGGGGCCGCTGGGCCACAGTCGCGCCGAGCCCGAGGGCGACCTGGACGCGGTCTTCGCCCTGCTCTCCGAACGCGGGCGCGGCCTGCAGATCGTGCACGAGCTGACGGCCGGGGTGTGGGGCTTTCGCGTGGTCGACGACAGCAGCAAGGTGGCCTGGCTCGCCTTGAGCCTGACGCGAGGGTGAGCTGAAGCGCCGATCTGAGGGTGTGCCTGGTGCGTGATCCCTAGGATAAGGATCACTGGTGCGGATGGCTGGGGACGGTGGAGAGATGGACTACAACCCGTATGCGGTGAAGCCGATCACCGAGCAACGGCCGCCGGCCCCGCCTGCTTGGACCGCGTTCGATGACCACCTGCTCTATACCGTCCGCGTGGTGCATGACCTGATGCAGGGACGGCTCTCCGAGCGCCGACCCGTGCCTTCCGCGGCACGGCTCGCGCCCGGGGAGCTGTCGCTGGCCGTGGGGCCGGCCTCCCGCTTCACCTGGCGGGCGCTGGGCAACGGCACGTATCAGCACAACAGTGTGGTCGCGTTCGGTGGACCGGCGTTCGTCATCGGCAGCATGGTCGGATCGGCGCTCGGCAATGCCGCCCGCAGGAACAGGGCCGCTGCGGATGCACAACCCCGCTGGGTGGCGGACGGCTCGGGTGAGTTGACCGTCACCAACCGGCGTGCGTACTTCGGTCAGACGCAGAGGTTCCTGGACTTGAATTGGTCAGGGCTCCACGCGGTGGACCTGGTCGGCCCCGAGGTCTTTCAGTGCTCGTTTCAGGACGTGTACGGCGGCGGACACTGCACCGTCCAACTCCATTCCATGTGGGCATCGCTGATGTTCGCACTTGCCGCGCACGTCGCGTTCCCCGCCCATCCGAGGCTGCTCTCCGGAGGCTGGTTACCGCCGGACTTCGAGGCACGCTGCGCCGCGATCGGGGCTGACTGTCCCCCTGTGCGATGACGGCGTACAACGCCGCCTCCTCGCTCAGGCGGTCGGTTGCTTCACTCGTCCGAGCGCGGGCACGGCCTGCCCATTATTTACGAACTGGCCAGGAGTAAAGGGTGGTTCCGATGCCGGAACGGGACGAAGTCAGCAGAGCTGGCCCTGCCGCTTGGGGTGGGCGCCCGCCCGGTCGGCGCTCTGAACGAAGCTCTGGCTCGGTGTACGGATGCGAGGGCGGTGTATCGCTCAATCGAGCGATACGCCGCCCTCGTTCGCGTGGGGTCTCGAAGCGCGCTCCGCGCGTGTAACGGGCCGGAAACAAAAGGCAATCGACAGCCAGCGACCCGATTCAGGGCCACGGGGCGGGGTAACTCCAGCCGCAACTAACTACGTAGAGTCTTCGTTCATATGCATTGAGTGATGGAAGGCGGGGATGGTGAAGTCGAACGGGCGAGCCTCTGCTCTTCGGGTAGGGGCAATTGCGGCGATCGTGGGGTCGTTACTGGCGGGGTGTGCGAAGGCCTCATCAGATGCCAGGCCGCTGCCAGGGAGGCCGGCGGCTGAGTCTCGAACGCCTACGGTGCAGCCAACGGAGGCGCTCGCTGCCTACCGGGCGATGTGGGACGACCTCGCTGCCGCCGCGGAGAATTCGGACGCGAAGCATCCCGGACTGGGTGCGCACGCCTCCGGCGGAGCGCTGCAGCTGCTGCGCCACATGATGACGGAGGACCGCAAGAAGGAGGTCGTCACCAAGGGTCGGCTGCGTCTCGACCCTGTCGTGGAGGACAACGGAACGATGGAGGTGGTGATCCGAGATTGCGCGGACGCCACCGACTGGCTCCACTACACGAGTGACGGCAAGCGGGAAAATGACGTACCAGGCGGACACCATCGCATCGACGCGACCCTTCTTCAGAGGGGGAGCGCCTGGTGGGTTGACCGCTTGTACATCGGGCAGGTCGGGAGTTGCTGAGGCGAGCTTCCGCCGGGCCGGTGACAGTGGCGGCGGCCTGCATCACGGTGCTCTTAACCGCGCATGGTGTGGTAGCCGACGACGGGTTGAGTACGGGCGCTGGTGTTACATGCGGGCCTGGTGCGTGCGACGCGGAGGCGACGAGCGTCAGGGGAAAGCCAGGCGCAGGCCGCTCGGCAAAGAGTCGGCCGTCCCCTGATCGAGAGTCGTCGAAGTCCGGCGGCGGAAGGCAGACGGGACCGCCGACGATCACCTCAACGGGCTGGGAGTTTGATCTGGGCGGTGGCGTGGGGATCTTGCCGCGGTTCGACATCGAGGACCAAGAGAAACGGCCGGAGGCGGCCGGAAGTCGTCCCGTGCCGGTGGAGTGGGTCGTTCAGCGGGCGGTGGAGCGGTTGGAATTGCCTCGGCCGGTGATTCGCATGAGCCCGGATGAGGACCTTGTTCAGGTGGTTCACGTGCCGACGTGGATGTGGGTGGAGCGCGGTACGTGGGGGCCGGTGTCTGCTTCGGCTGCTGTGGACGGGGTGACGGTGACAGCTATCGCTCGACCTCGGCAGGCGGTGTGGTCCATGGGAGAGGGCGGCAGCGTGGTGTGCCGGGGGCCGGGGACGCCGTATTCGGAGGCGTTCAGCCCCAAGGCGCCGTCGCCGGACTGTGGTTACACGTACCGGAGTGCCTCGGTCTCCGTGCCCGGCAAGGCGTACACGGTATCCGTGCGGGTGACCTGGGACGTTGAGTGGCATGGCGGCGGACAGGCCGGTGTGGTGCCTGGGCTGGTGATGACTGCTGGGCGACAGCTGGTGGTGGACGAGGTACAGGCCGTTGTCATGCGGTGACGAGCCGACCGGCCCGTAGAGCGGTACGCCGGATCGATGGACGTTGGAACTCTCTTGATCGCGAGGTGAATTGTGGGTACCTCCATCTCTTCCTCTGCTGTGAAGGGCGGTGGGCTCAGGGTGCCTGGCGCGCGCCGGGCGGGTCCGGAGCAGCAGCCGGCGGTGACGGGCGGTCGGCGGCGCAGAGTGGGCTGGGTATGGGCCGGAGTGGGGGCGGTGGTGGTCTCGGCTGTCGGCTTCATGTGGGTTGTGCAGTCCGCCGGGCAGCGGGGCCAGGTGTTGGTGCTGGCTCGGGACGTGCCGGCGGGCCAGGTGCTTGGGCTGGGTGACCTGCGTGTAGTGGCGGTGGCGGCTGACGCGGGCGTGGTGCCGTTTGCTGAGCGGGACAGTGTGCTGGGGCGGAAGGCGAAGGTGCCGCTGGTGGCCGGGTCGCTGCTGGCGCCAGGACAGGTAGGTACGGATGCCTCCTTCCCTCCGAAGGGCTTGTCGCAGGTGGCGCTCGCCGTGGAGGCGGGCGGGGCGCCGCCGGATCTGACTCCTGGAGAACGCGTCGCCGTCCTTCCCGGCCCTGTTGGTGCGGGCGCCGTGGCCAGTACCGAGGAGGAGGCTGCCTCACCTGTGGCTGGGACCGTGACGGGTGTGAGGGCCCCGGAGTCCGCCGGCGGACCGAGGGTCGTGACCGTGCTGGTCGAGACGGGGGCAGCGCGGCGAGCGGTGCGACTGGATCATCCGCGCGTGGTGGTGCTCCCTGCGGAGGGGCGTGAGGCCCCGTGAGGCGGCTGGTCATCATCGGATCGATCACTGGTGCGCCGGGGGTGACCACGGCGGCGCTGGCGTTAGCCACCATGTGGCCGCAGGAGACGGACGGCGGCGTGCGGCCGGTCGTCGTGGAGGCGGACCCCTCCGGCGGTGACCTCATGATCCGCTTCGGCCTGCCGACGGCTCCCTCGCTGCTGGACGTTGCGGCAACGGCAGGACAGCAGTACCCAGGCTCGCTGCTGGGAGCGGTCTGTGAACTGCCCTTCGGAGTGCGGGCGGTGGCCGCGGTTCCGGGCCGTGGCCCGTGCAGCCAGGCGGTGCGGCTGGTGGCCGGCGAGGCCGGACGGCGTGTACTGCGAGGTGAAGACGGCGATGTGGGAACGGTGCTGCTGGACGTGGGCCGGCTCGGCGAGGACGCCGCCCCGCTGGTCGACGCGGCTGACCACGTGGTGATCGTCACGCGTGGCGGCGCGGAGCCCCTCACCCACGTGTCCAGGTACGGACTGGACGCTGATTCGTATTCCGGGCGGCTGACGTTGGCGGTAGCCGGGCCGTGCCCGTATCCGTCGGAGGAGATCGCGAGGTCGCTCGGCATCGAGCACGTGGTGTTTTTTCCCTGGGACGCCAAGGGCGTGGCCGCGATCAGCACCCCAGGGCGAGGCGTCTGGCCTCGCACCACCGGCTTTTGGACGCCGCCACTCTTGTCTGCTGCAGGGGCGCTGGCCCGTCAGCTCACTGGTGCTTCGGAGAGCAGGACCACGGTCGGCGAGGCGGAGTACGAGTATGCCGCTGACAGCGGTGGGGCGCGGATGGCCGGGCGAGGACGCGGAGAGCCATCCCAGGTGCTGGGAGGAAGTGAGGGAACCGGATCATGAGCGAGCTGATGGTGTTGCCGGGTGCGGTACTCGGGGACCACGAGCGCGAGCTGGCCGGAGTGGTCCGGCAGAGGGTGGCGTCACGGCTGGCGGCGTACGCGGGCGAGCGCGAGCTGGCCGGTCTGCCACCGGACGACGAGACTGCCAGGCAGGCAACCGTAGCGCGGCTGCTGGCCGAAGAACTCGGTGCGCGTCGGCGCCAAGCCCTGGCCCAGGGCGATCAGGTCATCGATGCCGCAGTGGAGGATCGCATCGCCCAGGCGGTCAAGGACGCGTTGTTCGGCACCGGGAGCCTGGAGCGGCTGCTGGCCGACGAGACGATCGAGAACATCTGCGTCAACGGCTGTGACGTGGTGTGGGTCAAGGACTCGTCGGGCACCTGGCGCCGTGAGGCGCCGGTAGCTGCTTCGGACGCCGAGCTTGTCGTGCTGGTCCGCGATCTGGCGGTCCATGCGGGCGATGAGGAACGGCGCTTCGACCGCGGCATGCCCCGCCTGAACCTGCGGCTCCCTGACGGGTCCCGGATGTTCGCGGTGATGGCGGTGACGGGACGCGTGTCGCTCACCATCCGCCGTCACCGCTTCCCCGCCGCCTCCATGAACGAACTGGTGCGGCTGGGCGTGTGCGACGCACAGCTAGCCCGCTTCCTGAGAGCGCTGGTGCACGCGCGCAAGAACATCGTCATCGGCGGCGGTACGAACGTCGGCAAGACCACCGTGCTGCGCGCCTTCGCCCACGAGATCCCGCCCGATGAACGGCTCGTGACGATCGAGGACACCTTCGAGCTCGGTCTGGACGCCAACCCCGCGGCGCACCCGAACGTGGTGGCCATGCAGGCACGCGAGCCGAACATCGAGGGCCAGGGCGGCATCGACCAGGCGGAACTGGTGCGCTGGGGTCTGCGCATGTCCCCGGACCGCGTCATCGTTGGGGAGATCCGCGGCGCCGAGGTCATCCCGATGTGCAACGCCATGTCGCAGGGCAACGACGGCTCCCTGTCCACCATCCACGCCTCCACCTCGCGCGGGGTGTTCACCAAACTCGCCTCCTACGCCGCGCAGGCACCGGAGCGGCTCACGCTGGAGGCGACGAACCTGATGGTGGCCTCCGCGGTGCACTTCGTCGTTCACCTGGGCTGGGATGCCAATCGCCGGCGGGTCATCGACTCGGTCCGCGAGGTCATCGACGCCGACGGGGCGCAGGTCGTCTCCAACGAGGTCTACCGGCCAGGGCCGGACAGGAGTGCGGTGCCCGCCGCCCCGCTGCGCCCCGAGACGCTCGATGACCTCGTGGCGGCAGGGCTCGACCCCCAAATCGCGGCCCAGCAGTGGTGGGGGACGGCGCGATGAGCAGCATGTTCGGTCCCGAGGCCACATCTGGGATCGCGGTGGCGTGCGGGACCGTGTTCGGGCTCGGCCTGGTGGCCATCGGGTACGGCGCCGTACGGCGAGCCGCACGCGAGCAGCGGGCCGGCATCGGGGTGGCCTTGGCGGCCCGGCTGCCTGCGGCCTGGACCGCACGGCGTGTTCTGATCGCGCTGGTGGCCGGCGCGGTCGCGGGGGCGCTGACGGCCTGGCCGGTCGCGGCCGTGCTGACGTCCGTCGGCATGCTGACCCTCCCGGGCTTGCTCGGACCGGATCGGGCCGCGGCACGGCGCACGGAGAAGATGGAGGCGCTGGCCACCTGGACGGAGATGCTGCGCGACACCCTCTCCGCGGCGGCCGGTCTTGAGCAGGCAGTGCTGGCGACCGCCGACATCGCGCCGGCGGCGCTCGAGTCAGAGCTGCAAGGTTTGGCTGCCGCTGTCCGCTCGGGGCGTCCTCTCCCGGGTGCGTTGCGGGTGTTCGCCGAAGAGATCGAGGATCCTCTGGCGGACGTGGTGGTGGCAGCCCTGGTGATGGCTGCCGAGCAGCAGGCCAGGCAGCTCGGACCGCTGCTGGGGGAGCTGGCGGACTCCGTGCGTGAACAGGTGGCGATGCGACAGCGCATCGATGCAGGGCGGGCAAGCGTGCGTACCGGGGTGCGCGTCACGGTGATCGTCACCCTGGGGATGGCGGTGGGGCTCGTCGTCTTCAACCGCCCGTACCTGGACCCCTTCGACACCCTGACAGGACAGCTGGTCCTCGCAGTGGTGGGCATTCTCTTCGCCGCCAGCTTCAGCTATTTGACGGTGATTGGCCGCATCGACGAGCCAATCCGCCTGATCAGATGCGCCCCTTACCCCGCCGGGACGGAACCTGCGGCTGGAGGCAAGCGGTGATCGTCATGCTGCTCGGCGCGCTGTTCGGTGCCGGGGCGACCGCGCTCGTGTACGGGCTGCGCCCGCCCCGCCCGGCTCTTGCCGATGTCCTCACCGCTCTCAACACACCGGCGCCGCCGCCGGGGCCGGTGATGAGCGGGCGAGATGATCCGGAATGGGCCACCCGCCTCGGCACACGCCTGGTGCCCCTGGTACGGGTGCTCGGCTTCCCCACCGCCACCTCGCGCGCGGATCTGGCCGTATGCGGCACCGGCGAGGACCACCACCTGGCGGGCAAAGCGGTCTGTGCGATTGCCGGGCTTGTCACCCCGTGGGCCGCCGTACTGCTGCTGCGCCTGGGCGCTGATGTGACGACGGGCTGGTCGTTGCCGCTGGCCGGGTCGCTCACCCTGGCCACGGCGCTGTTCTTCGCTCCCGACCTGAGCCTGCGCCAGCAGGCTGCGCGCCGGCGCCAACAGATGCGGCACACCCTCAGCCTCGTACTGGACCTGACCGTGATCGCCCTGGCGGGCGGGGCCGGCATCCAGCAGGCCCTCGCCCAAGCCGTCGCCGCGCCACAGGGATGGGCGGCGGCCAAGCTCCGGCACGCCCTCCACCTCGCCGAGCTCACCCGCACCAGTCCCTGGACTCACCTGGGCGATCTCGGACGGCAGCTGGCCGTGGCCGACCTGACCGAGCTCGCCTCGACGCTGAGCCTCGCCGGCAGCGAAGGAGCCAAGATCCGGGGCTCGCTCGCGGCGAAGGCCCGAGCGATGCGAAGGCGCCGGATCTCGGAGGCCGACGGTGCCGCGCAGGCGGCCACCGAACGGATGTCACTGCCCGTAGTCGGGCTATTCGCCGCCTTCCTGTTGCTGATCGGCTATCCCGCCCTGGCGCACGTCATGTCCATGAGCTGAACCCACCCCCATCTCACGTACGACAGAGAGAGCACTTGCCGTGAACCACCTCGACACCCTCGCCTCCCTGGTGCGCGCACACCTTGCCGACGTCCGTCGGCACACCCGATCGGATGCGGGCTACACCACCGAGACCATCGTGGTCACCGCCCTGCTGGCGATCCTGTCCCTGGCCGTCGTGGGCATCATCGCGGCCAAGGTCATCGCCAAGGCCAACGGCATCAGCCTCGGTTAGCCGGTGACCGTCTTCCTTCGCAGGATTGCCAGCGATCGGGGTGCGGTGTGCACCGAGCTCGTCCTCGTCGTCCCCGTGCTCTTACTGTTCGCGTTGCTCGCGGTGCAGTTCGCGCTGTTCTGGCACGCCTCGCATGTCGCCCAGTTCGCCGCCCAGAGAGCGCTGGCCGCTGCCCGTGTCGAGGACGGGAGTGCCACGGGGGGCCGGGACCAGGCCCGGCGCAGCCTGGCCGTACTGGGCAGTCGGGTCCTGACGACACCGTCGGTGACGGTCCACCGCTCCCCAACGCGGACCACCGTGCGCGTCGATGGAACGGTGATGCGGGTCGTCCCGGTCCCCGGCCTGGTGCTGCACGCCTCCGGTACAGCCTCCGGGCCCACCGAGAGGATCACCATTCCCACCGGAGCGCGGCCGTGATCGAGCGCCTGATTCGCACACGTGCTGACAGGGAGCGCGGTTCCGTGGCGGTAGAGCTGGTGATGGTCACGCCGCTGCTCGTGCTCGTCTTCCTGGTCGTGGTGGCGCTGGGGCGGCTCTCCGATGCCCGCCTGCTGGTGGCGGACGCGGCACACCAGGCGGCTCGGGCCGGCTCCCTGGCCCGCAGCGAGAAAGAGGCACACCTTCGGGCACGGCAAGCGGCGAACGAGGCCCTGCGCGCGGCCGGAACCTCCTGCGCACGGCCACGTGTGCGTCTGTCCACCGGGGGCCTCGCCCCGGGTGCCTCCGTGACCGCGCGGGTTTCCTGCACCGCTGACCTCGGCGACCTCACCCTGACCGGGATGCCCGGCCGCGTGCTGCTGGACGACACCGCTTTCTCCGTGGTCGATTCCTTCCGGAGTTCCCCGTGAACCGACGAACCCAACCGGGCCGATCCCACGCCCGTGCCCTTGTCGCAGTAGGCGACGATCGGGGGAGGGTCACTGCCCTCGTCGTCGGTGTCGTCGCCGCGCTGTGGCTGTTCGCCGGGATCGTCGTCGACGGCGGGCTCGCCCTGGCGGGCAAGGCAAAGGCGCTGGATGTGGCGCAGGAAGCCGCCCGTACCGGCGCGCAGCAGCTCGACGTCGGCCAGCTCCGGCGCGGGGGCGAAGTACGGCTCGTGCGTGAGCGGGCCGTAGCGGCTGCACGCTCCTACGTCGCCTCCACAGGCAGCCGGGGGAGCGCGACCGTCAAGGGCGATGCCGTGACCGTCTCGGTCACCCACCACCAGCGCACGCAGATCCTGCAGCTGATCGGCGTGCGCAACCTCACCGTGCACGCGACCGGTACCGCACACGCCGAACGCGCCACCCCGTGAAGGACCATGCTCCGCGTTCTGCGGCCGAAGAGATCGAGCGATGATGCACCCTCTCGCGCTACGCCAGAGGCTGACCGCAGCCTTCACCGCGGGCGGGACTCTTACTGTCACGCTCGCGCTACTGGCCGGTATGCCTTACGTCCTCTGGCGGGCCGCCGGCCTCCCCTGGCCCGAACGCGTCTACTCCTGGGGACAATTCGCGGACCGGCTGGCCGAGCCAGTCGGCGATCCGCTGCTGATCGAACTGCTGGCTGTGGTGGGGTGGATGTGCTGGGCGGCCTTCGCCTGCACGGTGGTCCGCGAGGCCATCTGGTACACGACTCACCTCCCGCAGTTGCTGCGTGACCGCCATGCGCACGCCGAGCATGTGGCCACGCTGTCCGTCAAGGGATCGCTGGCCGCGCTGTGCATCGGCACCCTCGTCGTGGCCCTGATCGGCCTGTGGCGCCCCCAGACCGCCGACGCCCAGCAGCCTGCCTTCACAGGTGAGCTGAGGGCGCATACCGCCGCGACAGCCCCTCGCGTCCCCGCTCCGAGCCGGCAGACCGACCTCGTGGGAGCAGCCGTGGCAGCCGACTCCTCCTCCGAGGCCGCCCGGTTCAACGCGGCTCAGGCCGCGCCCGCTGACGAAGCTGTCCGGCACGTCGAGTACACCGTGGTCGAGGGCGACACCCTCTGGGACATCGCGCACACCCACCTGGGAGACAGCCTCAAGTGGCCGCGGATCTACAAGTTGAACAAAGATCGAGTCCAGAGCGACGGATACCGGCTCACCGACCCCGACCGGATCCAGCCCGGCTGGCAACTGACCCTCCCCGTCACCCAGAAGGCGACCCCGCCGCCACCCGTCCCCGCCGCTCCAGGCCCCGAACCGGACGCCAGGCCCGCGTCACCCGCCTCCGCTGTGCCCGCATCACCATCTCTCGGACCGGAGCAGAAACCCGCACACCAGCCGGGCACGGAGGAAGCCAACACGGGACCAGGTCGTCACACCGAGCAGCGGTCCGGCGCGGCGGACAGCCGGATGGGCCCTGCCGCTATCGGACTCGGAGAGGCCGGCCTCATCGGTATCACCACTGCGGCCGGCCTACTGGCCGCCCGCCGCTACTGGTACTGGCACCAAAGCCGCCGAAGGGAACCCAGCCTGGACGGCGAAGTCCCCTCCCTGAGCCCCCTGGTGGACAAGGCAGCACAGGCCGCCCACGCCGCCACCCAGCCCCACCGCCCACACGACCCGGAATCCCTCGTCACCCGCCGCACACCTCCGCAGTCACCACGCAGTGCGGACACGGTCACGATCGGCGTCCGCGACGACACGGAAGTCTCGTTGAGCGAGGTGGCCCTGCCCGGAGGATGCGCCTGGCAGGGCCCCGGCGCAGAGAGCGCCGCCCGCGCTCTCCTCACCGGCATCCTCACCGCCGCTGAGCGCCAACGCCCCGGACCCCCGCGCGTCAAGGCCGTCGTGTCCGAAGACCTGGCCGAGCGTCTGCTGCCTGGACTACCGCCGCAGTTCACGGCCCTGACCCAGGAAGCCGATACAGCGTGCGCCATCCAGGCCGCCGAGCAGCACCTTCTCGCTCACGCCCACACCGAAGACGAGCAGGATAACGAGGCCGCCGGCACCGAAGCGACTGCGGCAGCCTCCGCTCAGGACACCGGCCCTGGCACCATGCTCCTGCTCACCGAGCCGGACACCGCACACACCGGGCAGCTTCAGACACTGGCCGCCCGCAGCCGCCCCGGCACCCTGATCGTCCTCACCCTGGGCGCCCCACCCCCAGGTGCTACCACCTGGCACATCGCCGCGGACGGCACCGCCACCGACCCTTCAGCTGGCGAACAACATCCCAGTCCGCTCAGACTGTTCCACCTCACGTCCCAGGCCGGACGCGACGTGATCGACGTCCTGCTCACCGCTCACGGACAGCGGCCCCGCCTTCGTGTCCTGCCCGCCGCCATCCCAACACCCAAGAGCCAGCCCCGCGAAACCGAAACCGAAGCCGCAACCGAGACCGAGCCCACCCCGGAACAAGACCCCCCGGGCCCGCACCCCGTCGGCCAGCAGCGGCCGGCACAGAGCAAACCCGTACGCCTGCACGTCCTCGGCCCCATCACTCTCCACGCCCGCGGCACCCCAGACCCCATCGGCACCCAGATGCGGCCCGAAGCCCACGAATTCCTCGCCCTCCTCGCGGCCCACCCCACCGGACTCCTCGCCTCCGACATCGCCGACAAACTCCACCTCGACCCAGGCAGCGAGCAGAACGCGCTGAAGAACCTGCGCCGCGCCGTACGCCGCACCCTGCGCACGGCAACCGGCATCACCTCACAAGAATTCATCCTCCTCCAAGGAGAATTCCATAAACTGAACCAGCAGCTCGTAGAGACCGACCTCGCAGAATTCACTCACAAGCTGAACCGGGCATTCTCCGCAGAGGACGAGAATGACGCCCTCGATGCCGCGCGGGAAGCCGTGGCCCTATACCGCGGACCCTTCGCCCACGGCGGCGACTACCTCTGGGGCGATGCCATCCGCGAGCATCTCGCGATGAAGGCCACTGACGCCGTCATCCGCCTGGCCCGAAGAGCAGAACGGGCCAGCGCCGAGCCGGGCGAGCGGCACACGGTTCTCCCGCTACTGGAGCACCTCAGCGCCATCCATCCCGACCACGAGCGACTCGCCCAGCACGCGATCCGGCTCTACCAAGCCGCCGGGCGCCCCGACGCCGCCCGGCATATCTACACCCGCCTCAAAAGGCACCTCGCCGACCTCGGCCTCGAACCCGAGCCGGCCACCGGGGCCCTCATCACATCCCTGGAGCACTCCCGCCAGAAGCGGTAAAAGCCCAGCTCAACGCCAACCTGAGGCTGCATCACTCCGAGCGGATCCGATGTCGTTCACCTCGCCGTATCCGCCGTCGTCTCAGCAGCCGCTTCCGCGTGCGCACTTGGATACGACGCCCCCGAGCAGGCAGAGAGCGCAGGTCAGGGGCCCTGCGAGCCACCGGTGAGCGGGGCCGACTGTATATCGGTGCAGCAACGCATCCCGATCTACATGCAACCGGCGCCCGACCCCCTACATCCCGTGCACCGGTGCCCGTTCCAGCGTATCCCTGCTCATGCTGCATCTCTGGCCTGCACTTCTCATCCTTCTCACTTACCAACTGCCAACCCTCAAACCCCCTGGCCGGCACAGCTCCTGAAACGTGCGAGCGCGGCGGCCACCCAGGCGCCGCCGAGGGTGCCGCTGCGCCGGGGCTGCGCCGGGGCTGCGCCGGGGGCCGCGCCCTCGCGCATGCACTCGAATTCGCAGGTTTTCGGCGTGCGCGGGTGCCTGGGGAACGGTCGTGCAGGCCAGTGGTCACGACGCCTTGCGTCGCGCATTCTGTATTCCTCCTGAATTTCGGTCGTGAATTCGCGAGAATTCCAGCATTATCAAGCCGGAATATGGCTTCAGGTGGTGCGCGGGTCGAGCTATATTTGAATTGTTCCCGGGAAGGCCGGGAATGAGAACCCTCCCAATGGGGCCGCCCGAAAACGGATTCGGGTCAAGTGCGCCCAAAAGGGGGCCTCTGTGAATCAAATTCGGCCGCCCCGGATTAGTCAGCGAAAGGGTTTGTGATGGCCAATACCGCCGCATCCTCCGTGTCCCCACCCGGGGCCAGCCAGCACCAGCCCTCCTCCAACGCGCCGGTACCGGCGGGTTCACCACCCAGCGCGAACGCGAAGGCGCGGCCGGGGGAGTTGCGCGCCAGGATTGCGCAGGTGCTCGCTGCCGATGCGGCGGCCATGTTCAGCGTCACGGAACTGGCGAGGACGCTGGGGCATTCCGGCGGAGCGGTCGGTAACGCCTGCGAGACCCTGGTGTGCAGGGGCGAGGCCGAACGGGTCGGCATGAACCCGCGCATGTACCGGGCGACCTCCGCAACCGCCGCTGCAGCCCAGCGCGCCGTAGCGCCCCTGCCCGGACCGAGGCAGGCACCCCCGGCGCGGCCGACGACACCTCAGGCGCCTGCGGCACCGCCGCCCAGCGGGCGGCCCTTGCCGGTCACCCGGCCCAACGGGCAGCAGTACCACCCCCGGGCTCTGGCGAACCTCCCCGATGTCGAGGCACTGCGCAAGCTCCGCGAGGCGCAGGTGGCGGTGTTGCTGTACGGGCCACCGGGCACCGGAAAGACCTCGCTGATCGAGGCGGCCTTCCCGGACCTGATCACGGTCGCGGGAGACGGGGACACCACGGTCGGTGACCTGGTCGGCGAGTACACCCAGGACGAAAACGGCGGGTACGAGTTCATCCACGGACCCCTGGTCACCGCCATGCAGGAGGGCCGGGCCCTCCTCCTGGACGACGCCACCCTGATCTCCCCGAAGGTGCTCGCGGCCCTCTACCCGGCGATGGACGGCCGACGGCAGATCCAGGTCAAGGCCCACAAGGGCGAGACGATCACCGCCGCCGAAGGGTTCTACGTGATCGCCGGACACAACCCCGGAGTACACGGCGCGGTCCTCACCGAAGCCCTCGCCAGCCGCTTCTCGGTACAGATCCAGGTCGGCTCCGACTACGACCTCGCAGCCTCCTTGAAGATCAACCGCACGGCGGTGCGGATCGCACGCAACCTGGCCGCCCACCAACAGGCAGGTGAGGTCGGCTGGGCGCCCCAACTGCGGGAACTGATCGCCTTCCAGAAGATCGCCGACGTTCTCGGCACCGAAACCGCCTTCGCCAACCTGGTCGGCATCGCCCCCCTGGAAGACCGCGACACGGTCACCGAGATCGTCACCAAGGCCATCGGCCGCCCGGTCACCGCCCTGGCCCTCGGCCGCCAACTCTGACCCACCCCCGGCCCCACGCCCGCCTGCACGGGTCCCGGCCCCGGCCGGGACCCCCACCCGCAGCCTCCTGAAAGGAATTCGGTCCGTCATGCCCGCACACCCCCACGTACTGCCCGCCCTGCCCACCTGGACCGAGGACGAACGAGACCAGGCCCGCTGGGAGGACGACGGCGGCCCCGCCCACGACCCCCGCCCCCGCCCGCAGGCAGGGCAGTGGCTGCGCATCGCAGCCGCCCTCAGCCAACGCCTCCCCGAACTCGCCGGACGCGAGGACGTCATCGTCACCTGCGAACACGGAACCCGCTCCGGCGCCCCGGCCGCCTTCTACCCCACCACCGCCCAACTGGAGATCGACACCGCCCTCTTCACCCCGCTGCGCCCGGCCACCATCAACCCCGACCGCCCCGGCGACGAGAACCGCTACCCGACTGCCTGGGGAGCCTTCGTGCACGAGGCCGCCCACGCCGCCCACAGCAGGTGGGACATCCCGGACGCTCTCCGAGGCACGGCCCTGGACGCGGCAGCCCAGGTGCTCGAGGAGTCCCGCGCCGAATGCGCCCACCTTGACCGCCGCCCCGGCGACCGGACGTACCTGCGCAGCGCTGTGCACACTCTGATCCTCGACGACTTCACCGCCCAGCCCCTCAGCGATCGCTGGCAGGCGGCCGTGGCGGCCGGGCTGATCCTGGCCCGCCGGGACGCCGGAATCCTCGACGAGGACGAAACCGATCCGCTGGAGAATACGGTCACCGCCATCCTCGGCCCCGACCTCCTCGACACCCTCGCCCAGATTTGGACAGCGGCCCACGCCACCGGGGACGAGGACGGGCAGGCGATGCTGGAGCACGCCCGCGCCTGGTGCGAAGCGCTCGGTACCGAACACGATCAGCCCGAACCCGCCGCGACTGCCCCCGGCGAGGGCGGGGGCGAACTGGCGGAGGCCATCGGCAAGGTTGTTGCCCGGGTGGTCGCGCACGAGGCCGCGCAGGCCTCTGCCCAGGAACGTATCGAAGCCGCCCGAACAGCCCGGACCCGCGCGAAGGCCGCCCAGGCCGCCCAGGCACGGCAGTCCGCGCGCACGGCCGAGAAGGTCTTCGTGCCCGGCGGACGCCCCTACACCCCCGGCAAACCCAGCAAAGCCTTCCCTCCCCGATCGCCCATCACCGGCACCCGGCCGCCCATCGCCGCCGAGAAGGCGGCGGCCGGACAGCTCGCGAGGGCGCTGCGCGCCGCCGCCTACCGGGAACGCACCACCACCGTCACCGCCTCCGCCTCCCCGCCCGGCCGCCTGAACATGCGCCAGGCCCTCGCCCGGGATGCCCAGCGAGCAGCAGGCGCCACCCCGACCGCGACCCCCTGGACACGCACCGTGCACCGGCCGAGTCCCACCCCGCCGCTGAGGGCCGGTATCGCAGTTGACGTCTCCGGTTCCATGGGTGCCGGCGAAGGGCCGATCGCCTCCGCCGCCTGGATCGTCGCCAAAGCCGCATCCCTTACCGACCCCGACTCACGCAGCGCTACTGTCGCCTACGACCAGTCCGTGACCGCGATCACCGCACCCGGACGCACCCCCGCCCAGGTCACCCAATTCGCCGCCACCGGCATGGGCCACAGCCTCGCCGAAGCCATCGACGCCCTGACAGCCGCCCTCGACCTCGACCAGGGCGGAGCCGGCCGACTCCTCGTGATCGCCTCCGACGGCTACTACTCGCCCGGCGAAGCCGCCCGCGCTGCCCAACGCATTGACGCACTACGGGAGACGGGATGCGCGGTGCTGTGGCTCGCCTTCGACCCCGACCCCCGCCCCCTGCCGGGCACCACCGTGCTCGAACTCACCGACCCCGCCCACGCCGCCATCGCGATCGGCAAGGCCGCCACCGCTGCCCTGGCAAGCACCCGCTGACCCCGGCCGCCGGGCACCCGATCCCCGCCCGGCGGCCCCACACGGCAGCCGCACCGCTGCCGGGCCTCCGGCCGGGGCCCGGAACGAGCAACCGCGCTGTACCCCGCCCCGCCACCACACACCGCAGAGGAAGGAACGCGGGACATGTCCATCCGCGCCGTCATCGCCCGGCAAACCCCCGACGGGGGCCTGGCCGGGACCTACCTCCACGGCGGAGATCCCGCCCACGTCGTACCGGTGCTGCTGAGTGCCGTAGCCGGGCACTTCGGCGGGGACGCCGAAGCCCTGGCCCACTACCTGATCGACGACCACCCCGCCGGATGGTCCGCGCTCGGAGGCAACTTCGCCGCTGACCCCGGCTTCATCGAACCCACCCGGGGCAACGTCGGGCTCAGCTTCGCCCAGCACCGCCTCAACCGCTGCTACTGCCACGGGGACCGCACCGACCCGCCCCGCCCGTTCACCGCCGCCGACCTCCAGCCCCTCTGGCACGACTGGGTCTACGTGATCAACCCGGACCGCCTCGACGTGCACGCAACCCGGTACCTGCGCGGTTGGCGCCTGGGCGATGCCCTGATCCCCGAAGGCTCCCTGACCGACGGCTACAGCAAGACGCTGACCATCGCCTGGGACTGCCCGCCCGCCCTGCACCACGGCCTCTTCCCCCACATGCTCTGACTCCTCCGGGGGCCGCCGCCCGGGGCGGCCCCCGCCCCAAACGGAACGGAGAACCTGTCGTGAAGCCCCTCTCCGAGCGCGCCCACGCCGCGGCCGTCTACATCCGCCGCACCACCACCAGCAGCCCGCACGGCCCCTATCGGGGTGAGGAACACGGCCGAACCGCCATCCGGCTGGCCGCTGCCCTCGGCCTCGACCTGGAGCACATCACCACCAACCCGGACTGGCTGCGCCGGCGCACCACCCCAGGCGAGCCGGTCCTGGCCACCGCCACCTGCCCGGCCACCGGCGAGAAGTACACCTTCCTCGCCCGCAGCCCGATCTACGACGACGAGCCCTTCGAACTCCTCGGGCCCTGCCCCGAATGCGGCGGCACGGTACCACTCGCCGAAATCCGCCACCTGGCCGACCTCGGCACCCACCTCGCCCGCCCGCCCCTCACGCCCGGCGACCTCTCGCACAACAACGCGCTACCAGACACCTTCACTCGCGACGAAGGCCACACCACCACCTGCCGCTACGGCGACACCCGCTGATCCGCCCCCTCCGATCCAAGGAAGGACACCGACCGCCATGCCCGACAACACCAGCCGTACTCGCGGCACTGCCGCCAAGAACTCCTTCCCGTCATCCGGAGCAGGTTCCATCCCGCCAACCGCCGCACCCCCGGGCGCCCGGGTCCTGCTCGCCACCCTCGGCATCCACGGAGTCGGCCGCCTTCGCCGCCAGCGCGGCACCCGAGGCGCAACCGGAGCACTCGCCGACCTGCTGTGGAACACAGCATGCGAAGCCGACTACCTCCACGCCCAGCTGTACAGCCACGCCGCTGACGTCCGGGACTGGCTGGACACGCTCCTCGCCACCCCCGGAACCACGTTCACGCCAACCGACGGCGACGTGACCCACTTCGGCCACGTATCGGACCTGCACGCCGCACGACTGGTCCAGCAGATGAGCCAGCTCTCCCTGGTCATGAAGAGCTACCAGGCCGCCGACAGCACGCGCCGAGCGTGACCGAGACCAGTTGACCACATGGGGCCCGGACCGCCCGGGCCCCATACCCCTCCGGCCAACCTCACCAGCTCCGACACCGGAAGGAAGCTTCCCTCATGCCCGGAATCGCGCTGCCGCCCTGGCGCCACCTCCTGGTCCACCAAATCCTCACAATCGCTCACGCCCGCCTCGCCGGCCCCGGAGGCGAGGAGTTTCCCCACCTGGCCCCACTGCTCAGCTGTGCAGCCGACCACGTACTCGCCGGGGACCCCCATGGCCTGGAGGAACAAGTCCTCGCCCAGGCCGTGGCGGAGGCCGCCGCCCACGTGGCGGCCCGGGCCGGCATTACCGTCATGCCGAGCGAACCACGACTTGATGCCTGCCTGAAAGGACTCGACCAGCTCCCCCGTGCCGCTTGCATCGACCTGCTCGCTGCGGCCGTCCGGCACACCGCCCCAGAAACGGCACTGCCGCCCGCCCCGCGTGCCCATACCATCCGTGGCCGGACGCCGTTCTGCAGCCGCCCGGCCGGACCCTGCCCTTGCGCGTGTAGGAACGGTGGCTTCTGCGGCGGCTGCGGTCACGCCGGATGCGGCGGGCGGCGGTGACCTCCACGGCCGGTCAGCGACGGCTTCGAGAGGTTGCCCGTCGTGCCTGTTCCGGACCGCCCTGGTCCCGGTATCTGACACACCGTAGATTTCACGTTCAGACTGGCGAAGGGAACTATGTGATACGAGATCTGGTGTTCACCGAGGTGGCACGCAGCCAGCTCAATGCCATGCAGACAGGTGCGCGGACTGCCGTCGGCAAGGTTCTCCTGGCGCTTATGCAGACTGCGGACCGGGCGGCGGCAGCGACTCGTCCGTGAGGTCGCCGAACGGCTGCGCGAGCAGATCACCCTGCTCGCGCAGCAACTCGCAGCCCCTGAAGCCACCTTGAAACGCTGGAGGACACCCGCAAGTCCGTCCTGGAACTCGCGGCCGAGGACACTGGTGCGCTCACGAGCGGCCTCGTTCGCCGCCGGGCGTGGCCATCGGTACTACCAGCGGCGAGAGCCGCCGCTGAAGATGAGAGTTGACATGCTGGGATACCGCCCACTATCAGTTTGATGCATGTCGAAGCGAGGTCATTGCGGGCCATGGAAAATCAGAGTGGTGGCCGACAAGGGCTTTCTGTCTGCGTGTGAGCTCGTGCAAGTCAGCGCAACGTCGAGCCCGTGTCCACCGCGCACGTGCGCTGTCCTTCTGGGCTGTGCCCTGCAGGCGGTCGCGAAGGGCTGAGGTGGCTGCCGCACAGTCAAGCTGCGCTATCGGCAGCACACTTGGAGATCCGTGATCTCACCGGATTCCTTGAGGATGCATCGGCGGCTGGAATCCCTGATGGGTGGATCACACCGGGCTGATACCGGCACTGGAAGACCGCTGGCCCGCCTCCTCCGGGGTTGCCGGGGGAAGCGGGCCAGGGGCGGTAGGCAGGGTCAGCCGTTGGCGCCCAGGGGTGTGGCGAGGCCAGGTGCGTGCCAGCGTTGGTTGTTGCCGTAGGCGCAGTCGAACAATTCGAGTTGGTTGCCGTTGTCGGTACGGCCGTACGGCACGTCGAGGCAGCGGCCGGATTGCGGGTTGTAGAAGCCACCGGTTGCCGTGGGGAGCCACTGCTGGTTGTAGGCGCCGGTGGCGCAGGTCCACAGCAGGATCGGAGTGCCGTTGGCGGTACCGCCCCCTGCGATGTCGACGCACTTACCACCGATACGCAGTTCACCGTCTGCGGTGATGGCGAACCTCTGAGCAGGGTCGATGTCGGTGTTGCTGCAGTCCCAGATCTGGATGCGGTTGCCGTCGGTGCTGGTGCCACCGGGGTTGTCTGCGCACTTCGCGGAGTTCAGCACGGAGACGAGCTTGGTGCCGATTGCGGTGGGGACGGTGGAGTGGTTGTAGACGGAGACGTTGCTGATGCCCCCTTCGAAGAAGGATGACGGCTTGCTCACGGTCTTGTAGCGGCCCATGACCAGGGGGCCGGTGGCGTTCCATGCGTTGGGTTTGGCGTGGTGGCCGGTGCCGGCCAGGGTGCCGTTGACGTAGAGGGCGATCAGGCCCGTCCGGTCGTCATATGTGGCCGTGAGCTGGGTCCAGACATTGAGCTGGACCTTGGCGGCGTCGTTCATGACGAGGGTCTGGTCGTAGTCCCAGCCGTCGTCGTCCCTCTTGGACATTGCGAACCGCCAGGTACCGTCCTGGTCGTGCCAGAGCATGAACCCGCTGGCATGCTGCCCGTCCTGGCTCAGGACGACACCGGTGGGCTTGTTGGACTTGGCCCAGGCGGAGATGGTGAAACTGCGGGTGGTGTCGACGGCGGGCTTGGAGGCGGTGACCGTGCCCGTGGTTCCGTTGAGGGCGACGACCTTGGTGGCGGTGCCCGCGACGGTGTCGGCGGCCCAGGTGGCGCCAGTGGCGCTGAGGGTGGCGTTGCTACGGCCGCGCAGGTCGACAGCGGTGCTGCCCGTGCCCTCGTTCAGCTTCCAGTGGGAGGTGGAGATGCGGGCGTCGCCCATGGTGTGACCGGCACGGAATCCGGTGACCTTCCCGGAGGTGGCGACGCCATCCCAGGTGCGCAGCCGGTGGAGGCTGTCCAGGGCCCACAGGTCGGGGACGCCGTCGGCGCTGGTGTCGCCGGAGGAGCCGACGACGGGGTGGGTGGTTGCGCTGACGCCTGAGCCGATCTTGGTGCGTTTGGTGTGGTCGCCGAGGGCGGCGGGGTTTCCGGCGACGTTGGCGTACTGGTAGACATCGCCGGTGGTGTTGTCGCGGGCCCACAGGTCGGGGAGGCCGTCGCCGGTGGCGTCGCCGGGGGCGAGGAGGGTGAGGTTGTCCCAGCCGGAGGGGCTCAGGACGAGCACGAGGGGATCGCGTAGTTCGCCGTCCGCGCTGGTGCCTTGGAAGAGCATCAGCGAGTTGTTCGTGCCGTCGTTCTCCACGGTGAGCAGGTCATTGCGAGGTGTGGCGCCCGCTTCGGGCAGGGCGTCGCCGACGGCGAGGATCTGCTTGACCCGGGTCCAGTTCTCGGCGTATTCGCCGCCGCAGGGCTGGCCCGTGGCGGCGACGGTGCAGTCGCTCGCGTAGGGCCGCTCGACGCCCAGGGCCTTGGAGGCGTGGTAGTAGAGCCCGCCGTTGGCTGCGAGGCCGCCCTGGGTGAGGGAGTTGCGGTAGAGCTTGAGCTCTCCGTCGCGGTGTACCCACAGGTCGTCGATGCGGATGCCGTTGCCGCCACGGTGGGTGGTCAGGGTGCCGTTGCCCCAGCCCTTGCCGCCGGGGCTGTTGGCCAAGTTGGAGGCGAGTACACCGCCGGCGGCGGGGTCGGTGGCGGTGGGGTACACGATCAGGTCGCCGTTGTCGGCGGGGGCGATGAAGTCGACGCGTTCGTCGCCGGTGATGTCGCCGAGGGTGGTCTTGGCGTTCGGGTTGTCGGGGACGTAGAAGGTGTAGGTGTGCTGCTGCGAGCGGTTGCCCGCGCGGTCCACGGACTGGACGCGCAGGACGTTGGTGCCCCAGGTCGTCGGAGTCAGCGGGATGGAGGCGCTGCCGTCGGCGGCGGCGTCGATACGGTTGGCGCCGCCCAGGGGGATGGCCGAGTTGAAGGCCCACTCGTAGTACAGGACCCCGCTGATCGTGTCGGCCGACTTCACCGTGAAGGTGCCGGGCTGGCCGATGTGCTTGGTGGAGCCGGGCAGGGTGCCGGAGGGCGGGTATTCGGCCGAGGTGACGACCGGGACCGATGGCGGCTGGGTGTCCATGCTGAACATGCAGCCGTTTACCCAGGCGGATGCCATGTCACCGTCACCGCCCTGGACCTGCCACCAGTAGGTGTGGCCGTCGGAGAGGTTGTTGGGATACGCGGCTGCCCAGTGGGTGCCGGCCGCCTCGTTGCCCCACCCGCTGTCGTAGGCCACGGCCCCGTTGACGTCGTGGACCAGGAAGCGGGCGCTGTTGGGCTGGTCGTCCGGGTCGCCGACCCAGGCGTCGATGCGAAGTCCGGCGTAGCCGGTGGCGCCGATCCAGCCGCAGCCGTTGCCGTTCGCGTTCTGCGGCGCGGGGGTCATGGCGAGGGACCATGGATTGTACGGCGCGCGGTTGTACTCGATGTAGAAGAAGGGCAGGTTGTTCTTGTCGCGTGTGAAGCGCTTGAAGGAGTTGTTGCCGCTGGTCTTCGACTCGTTCGACGCGAAGAGGGCGTATGTGACGTTGCCCCGCCAGGCGTTGCCTGCCAGATGGTCGCGTACATCCCACTCGCCACGTGTGGTCGAGCCGGGGCAGCCGGAGCCGCCCGCACTGTTCATCGAGGTCGTGCGCAGCACCTCCCAGTCCCGCGGCTGCCTGCTCCAGGAGATGTCCGACAGCAGCGGTTCGGTGGAGTGCAGGTCCACGTTGTACGTGTTGGAGCAGGTGGCGTCCGCCGCGTAGGACTGGGTCGCGTTGAACGATGCCTTCTTGATGCTCTTGTCGCCGAGGTCGCCGGTGTCCAGCTGGACGTAGTACCGCTCCAGACCGGTCCGGGACTGCCAACGCTGGTAGCCCACACCCGGATTGTAGGAGTCGGCATAGTCGTCGTAGTTGACGGTGTCCGGGTAGGCCTCCTGGACCCAGGCCCAGTGCTGGGTGCCGCGGCTGGTCGGCTGCCAGGCGGGGTCGATGTATACCGGGTAGGCCGTGGTGGGGTCGGCCAGGAAGGTCTGGTCGGGGGTGAGGGCGAGCGAGTCCTTGCCCAGGTCCGCCTGGAGCCGGACGACCTTTGCGGAGTCGCCCGGGCCGTCGCTGTCCGACGCGGATTTGGCCGGCTCGTCGTCCGTACTCTGGGAGCCGATCGCCGCCTGGGAGAACGCGGTGGCGCTCGATGCCTTGGCGAGTGGGGCCTGGACGGGGGCGGTGGAGTCCCACATGGTCGGGGTCGGGGCGTGGAAGACCGTTCGGCCCGAGGCGTCGGCGGCCTTCAGGTTGCCGTTGGCGTCGGCGAAGACGGTGACGCCCTGGCCCTTGAGACCGGTGGTCAGTTTGGCGAGCATGGGGTGCTTGGCGGCCTCGGCGGACTTGACGACGAGGATCTGCGAGATACCGCCGCCCTCGGTTGCCGTGACCTTGAGGTCTGTGCCCGGTACGACTTCGCGGTAGAGGGCGCTGGCGCCTTCGAGCACGGGTGCGGGAAGTGGCTCGGGCCAGCTCAGCACGAGCTGTCTGCCGTCCTGGTCCAGAGTGGCCAGTGGCGCGGTGCCGCCGCCGGACAGGGTCAGACGGCTCGCTGTGGCCTTCGGGCGGAGCGAGCCGTCGGCCGCCTTGACGAGCGTGGCGTCCAGGTCGGCCCACTTGCCGTCGCGCTTGGTACGCAATGGGGCGACACCGCGCGTCAGGCCCAGCGTGCCGTCCGGGTTGGCCACCACGGTGTCGGTCTCGGTCGTCGCCGCCGGTACGGGCACCGGCTTCCCGGTGCTCTTCGCCTCGGCCAACGCGGCGTTTTCCGCTCGCTCCCGCTCGGTCGTCGGCCGTTCCGGCGGCGTCTGAGCGGCCGGCGCTGCCGGCTTGTCGGCCGCCGACGCGGGCATTGCGCCGACGGATGTGACGGACAGGGCCAGTGCGACCAGCCCCGCCAGTGCGACGGGCCGACGGGCCGGTCGCATTCTTCGTGATATTCCCCCCACGGGAACTCCCCAGTGTGATCGTTTTCGGCGATTCGGCGTGAACGCTAACAGCCCATCCGCTAAGGCCGCCTGTGACAGTACATCCGGAACCCGGTATTCCCGGGAACCATTTCGCAGGATCGCGACAAATCGATCGGGTGAATTCGAGCCATCGTGCATGCAAACAGTTATTTTTCAGAAAATCTTTGGGGACTCGCAGGTCAGGTGGAGATGTCTTGTCCTGATTGGTTCATGTATTGCGAACCGTCAACAGGCTAGGATTCCAGGCCAATTGATCAACTCGGCGACCGTGGGGGGAATGCCGTGTCGGCATCAGCGGCTGGACTTCGAGCGATGAGAAGAAACTCGAAGCTCAAACAGCGCATCGCAGTTCCGGTTCTAGTCGCACTATCACTGGTCGTCGGCTCGGGCACCGCCCAGGCCGCACAGTGGCAGCCTAAAGATCAAAGCCGCTGGTCACCAGGCAAATTGAAGAAGACCGAGTCGGTCTCCGGGAAGAACGCCCCGAAGATCGATCCGAAGACCATCGAGGGTGGCGGCGCCGCAGTCTGGCGCCCGAAGGGCGTGTACTGGCCACCCGCTTCTCAGGCCGAGGTCGATCTCGGTGCCGTGCCACCCGCCGCTCCGCACGGTTCGCTCTTCACCGCCGCCGTCCCTTCCGATGTCCCGGCGGCTCCCGTCGCCGACCCGCGCCGTGCGGGAGCGGCTCCTGTCTGGGTGAGCCCCGGCTCGGCCAAGGACGCTCCGCGCTCGGGCAAGGCCGCGGTGCAGCTCACGGACAAGGCCGCCGCCGAGAAGGCCGGCATCCAGGGCCTGCTGCTCGCGGTCCGTCCGGCCGGGGGAGCGGTCAAGGCCGGTCCGGTCAAGGTCTCGGTGGACGTCTCGCACATCGCGGGCGCCTTCGGTGGCGACTGGCTCTACCGGACCCGTCTGGTCACGCTGCCGCAGTGCGCGCTGACCACCCCTGAGCGCGCGGAGTGCCGTACGCAGACACCCGTGACCACCGTTCGCGACGGTGACCGGGCCGGGCTGCTCAGCGCGGAAGTGCCCCTCAAGGGCGGCTCCGCAGCCGAGAGCATGCGTATGAGCACGGCTTCCACTGCCTCGGACGGGGCCACGGTGCTCGGCGTGACGACCGCGCCAGGCGGACCCGCCGGCACCTACGCCGCCACCAGCCTGGCACCTTCGGGCAAGTGGACCAGCGGCAAGAGCACAGGCGGTTTCTCCTGGTCGTACCCGATCGCCGTACCGGACGCGCTGGGCGGCACCAAGCCCGCCATCTCCCTCTCCTACAGCTCGCAGTCCGTGGACGGCCGCACCGCCGCCACGAACAACCAGGCCTCATGGATCGGCGAGGGCTGGGACTACTCACCCGGCTTCGTCGAGCGCACCTTCAAGCCCTGCGCCAAGGACGGCCAGGCCAACTCCAGCGAGCAATGCCTGTCCGGTCACAACGCGACGGTGTCCCTGGACGGCAAGTCCTCGACCCTGGTCCGCGACGACACCTCCGGCACGTGGCGGCTGGAGAACGACGACGCCTCAAAGGTCGAGAAGCTGACCGGCGCGACCAACGGTGACAACAACGGCGAGTACTGGAAGATCACCACACCGGACGGGACCCAGTACTACTTTGGCGCCGGCCGCAAGCCCGGCAGCCCCACGGCGCCAGCCACCAACTCTGCCTGGACTACGCCCGTGTACGGCAACAATGCGGGTGAGGAGTGCAACAAGTCGACCTTCGACGCCTCCTGGTGCCAGCAGGCCTGGCGCTGGAACCTCGACTTCGTCGTCGACCCGCGCGGCGGTGTGACTACCCACTGGTATGACACGGAGACCAACTACTACAAGCGCGGCGTGTCCGAGGCGACGCCCAACGGCACCCTCGAGCAGTACATCCGCGGCGGCAACCTCGCCAAGATCACCTACGGTTCGAAGCTGACCGACCCGGACACGGTCAAGCCGACCGCCCAGGTCCTCTTCGACACCGCCGAGCGCTGCCTCCCGGACGCCGCCTTCGACTGCGCACCGGACAAGCTGACCAAGGACAACGCGGCCACCAAGTGGCCCGATGTCCCCTTCGACCAGAAGTGTGCGGCCACCGGAACCTGCGAGAACTACTCCGCCACGTTCTGGACCACCAAGCGCCTCACCAAGATCACCACCCAGGTCCTGAACGCCACGGGCGACTACGACAGCGTCGACTCCTACGCCCTCACGCACCAGTTCCCGAACCCGCAGGACCAGACCGCGCCCGCGCTGTGGCTCGCTTCCCTCCTGCACACCGGCCACGACGGTGCGACCGCGCTCCCGTCCAAGCCGGTCGTCTTCTACGGCCAGCTGAGGAACAACCGCGTCGATTCCAGCGGAGACAACAGGCCGGCCATGAACCGGCACCGCATCGTCAAGATCAAGTCCGAGACGGGCGGAATCACCGACATCGGCTACGCCGACCCGGACTGCGCACCGGGTACGGGCCTGCCCACGGCCCAGGACTCCAATGCCACCCGCTGCTACCCGGTGTACTGGAACCCGGATCCCAAGAGCCCGAACGATCCGACCCTGGACTGGTTCCACAAGTACGTCGTCAACCGAGTGACCGAACTCGACAACATCGCCGGCTCCCGCCCTCAGGAGACACGGTACGAGTACGTCGGCGGCGCCGCCTGGCACCGCGACGACGAGGAGCTCACCGAGGACAAGCGCCGCACCTGGAACCAGTTCCGCGGCTACGAACAGGTCATCACCCGCGCCGGCACCGCCCCCGACGCCGTCTCGAAGACCGCGACCTTCTACCTGCGTGGCATGGACGGCGACGTCAAGGCCGATACGACCAAGCGCACCTCCACCTTCACCGGCCTCACAGGGAACACGATCAAGGACTCCAACCCGCTCGCGGGCGCCGTCCGAGAGACCCAGACCTTCGCATCCGACGGCGGCGAACTCGTCGCCATCACCCAGAACGAGCCCTGGCTCTCCGAGGTCACCTCCACCCGCAGCCGCGGCACCAAGCTCCCCGCGCTCACCGCCCAGATGCAGCGCGACGGCTCCTCCCGCGAGAAGAAGCTGCGCGCCGACAAGACCTGGCAGACCACCTCGGAGACCGTTAAGTACGACGACACCTACGGCATGGAAGAGTGGACCCGAGACCAGGCGGACGGGCTTCCCGACACCTGCACCACCACCTCCTACGCCCGTAACACCGCCGCCTGGATGGTTGACCGCGCCTCCGAGACGGTTCAGATCCAGAGCAGCGACTGCGCCACCGCCGCGACCGAGGCGAACACCCTCAGCCGCAACCGCACGTTCTACGACGGCCAGCCCCACGGAACCCTCACTGGTCCCGGCCAGGTCACCAGCACCGAGGAACTGGACCGCTTCGAAGCCGGACAGCCGAAGTACAGCCTGAAGAGCACCACCGCCTACGACGCCTACGGCCGCGTCATCAGCGCCACCGACGTCGCCGGTGCCAAGACCACGACGGCGTACGAACCGGCCGCGCCGGCCCGCGCCACCATGCTCAAGGTCACCAACGCCAAGGACTGGACCACCACGACCACCCTGCACCCGCTGCGCGGGGTCCCGGTCAAGACCGTGGACCAGAACAACCGCACCACCGAGGTGTCCTACGACGCGCTCGGCCGCACCACCGCCGTCTGGCTGCCCGGCCGCGCCCGCACCTCCACCGCGAGCAAGGTGTTCACCTACGACCTCAGCAACACCACCACCAGTACGGTCACCACCCAGACCCTCCGCGCCGACCAGTCCTACGCGACGTCCATCGCCATCCTCGACGCGCTCGGCCAACAGGTCCAGGTCCAAGCGGTACCGCAGAACGGTGACCCGGAGCGGCGTCTGATCACCGACTCCTGGTACGACAGCCACGGCCGCGCCGCCAAGACCAACAACACCTACGTCAACGCGGACTCCGCCCCGAGCAAGACCCGCTTCATCGCCGACGAGAACATGATCCCGTCGACGACCACCACGCTCTACGACGGCCTCGGACGCCCGACCGCCAATGTGTTCTCTTCCAAGGCGCAGGAACAGTGGCGCACCGTCACCGCCTACCCCGGAGTCGACCGCACCGACACCATTCCACCCAAGGGGGAGAGCGCCAGCACCGTGATCACCGATGCCCTCGGGCGCACAGTGGAGCGGCGTAAATACAAGACCGGCAACCCCACGGGCGAGTACGACACCACCCGCTACGCGCACAACACCGACGGCAAACTGACCCGGATCACCGACCCCGCCGGCAACGCCTGGACCTACGACTACGACCTCCGCGGCCGCCAGATCCGCTCGGTCGACCCCGACAAGGGCACCTCGACCGTCACCTACGACAACGCCGACCGCCCCGTCTCCACCCAGGACGCCCGCGGCACCAAGGTCTTCACCAGCTACGACATCCTCGGCCGCCCCACCTCCCGCAACAAGGACACCGCCGACGGCACCACACTGGCCACCTACGAATACGACACCCTCCTGCCCGGCCAGCTGACCGCCTCCACCAGCTGGGTGGACGGCAAGCCCTGGCGGCAGGAGACCACTGGCTACGACATCGGCTACCGGCCCACCGGCACCAAACTGACCGTCCCCGCCGGCGAAGGCGCCCTCACCGGCACCTACACCGCCGCAACCGACTACAACCCCATCACCGGACTGGAACGCCGCACCACACTGCCCGCCATGGGCGGCCTGCCCTACGAACGCCTCTACACCGGCCGCAACATCAACGGCCTGCCCGTCACCTACGGCGCGGACAACGACGGTTACGTCAACTTCACCGACTACGACGAACTCGGCCAGGTCCAGCGCACCACGTTCGGCGACGATCCACGCCAGGTCAGCCTCACCCAGACCCACGACCAGGCTACCGGCCGTCTCTTGAACACCCAGCTCAATAAGCAGGACTCAGCCACCCCGGTCGACGTCACCGACTACACCTACGCCCCCGCCGGCGACGTCACCTCCGTCACCAGCACCCAGGGCGCCGCACGCGACACCCAGTGCTTCACCTACGACTACCTGCGCCGCCTCACTCAGGCCTGGACCGACACCGGAACCACCACCACCCAGCCCGGCCCCTCCGTCCCCGGCATCGGCGGCTGCACCAACACCACCCCGCAGGCCGGGAAGATCGGCGGCACGGCCCCCTACCACCAGTCCTTCACCTACGACGTGACCGGCAACCGCACCTCCTCCACCGACCACGACCCCGTCGGCGACACCGCCAAGACCGTCACCACCACCCACACCTACCCGGCCCCCGGCTCCCCGCGCCCGCACGCCCCGACCTCCAACACCCGCACCACCGGCACCGGCCCAGCCGTCACCAAGCCCACCACCTACGACGCGGCGGGCAACACACTCACCCGCCCCGACGCCGCCGGCACCACGCAAACCCTGACCTGGACACCCGAAGGCCGCCTCGCCACAGCAACGACGGCCGTCGGCACCTCCACCTACCTCTACGACGCGGACGGCAACCGCCTGCTCCGCAAGGACCCGGGTAAGACCACCCTCTACCTCGGCTCGAACGAACTCACCCTCAACACCACCACCAACACGGTCACCGGCACCCGCTACTACGCGACCCCCGGCGGCACCACCATCGTCCGCACCTCCACCGGCACGCTCTCCTACATCGCCGCCGACCACCACAACACCGGCACCACTGCCATTGACGCCACCACCCTCCAGGTCCAGCGCCGCGTCACCAAACCGTTCGGCGAAGACCGCGGCACCAAGCCGGCCGCCTGGCCGGGCGAACGAGGCTTCGTCGGAGGAACCCAGGACAAGACCACAGGCCTTACCCACCTCGGCGCCCGCGAGTACGATCCGATCCTCGGCCGCTTCATCTCCGTAGACCCGAAGATGGTGGTCGACGACCCCCGCCAGCACAACGCCTACCAGTACGCCAACAACAGCCCCCTCACCGAATCTGACCCCACCGGCGAAGCCCTCGAAGAGTGCAAGAGCGGCATGTACACCTGCACCAACGCCGGCACCAAACCCACCGGATACGGAAACAACTACGAGCGAGAGGTCAGCAACAGCGGCGGAGCACTCTCCCCCGAGTATCTGGAGCAGAAGAACCGCAACAAGGGCGCATGCCGCCATGATCCTGACTGCAACAAGAGGGGTCGGACCGGAAAGTCCGGCAACGGAAAGAGTCAGAAGCCGCAAGCTCCTAGTCCGTTCCAGATGGCACTGAAGCAGGTAGGAAGTAAGATCAGCGGGAAAGTAGAAGACCTCGCGGATAAATATTTCCCGAAAACTACTGGCTTCTGCGGCACCGCCTCAGTCTCGGCGGGCGTTGCAGTTGGCTTCACAGGATGCCTCGTGTCCGACTATGACGGGAAGGATTCGATGGGTATTACACTCACGCCGTCTTTCGGCCTCGGTGGCGCGGAAGCCAATATTTCTGGGGATGTGATGTACTCGAACGCCGACGAATTGGAGCAACTGGCTGGCTGGGCCGGCCAGCTGGACGTCAATGTCGGCGAGGGGCCCGTTCTGCATGGTTCACTTGGGACTGGCGGTACTCTGAACTCTGCCGGTGGCCAGGTGTGGGTGATGCAAGTGGGGGGAGGGTTGGGGCTGAATTATATCCCCCCAATCGTTCCGGCCAACGTCACGGCCTCCGTGGGATATACTTTCGTCTTCCCGATTTGGGAGGAATAGCAATTTGAAGGGCTCTCGCGAGTTCCACATTCCTCGCGAGGGCCCTTCGGGCTGTACTGTAGGGGAGCATTGGAGAACGGGAGGGAGTGTAGGAATGCAGCAAACTATGATCGCAGTCGAGGCTTCTGTGGGAGGGAAGGTCTTTCTGGGGTTCGTGGGTTTGATATTCTGTCTACTTGGAATAATCTTCACTTCTAGAGTTCGTAAAGTTTCCGACGTGGCAAGCGGAATACTCGAGAAAGTGAACGAGCCCTCGGATGGCTTTCGTCCAACTCGCAAGCACATAATTGTGTTTGGGGCTGTTTTTCTTGCTGTAGGAGTGCTCTCCGTGACTCTGTCCCTCACCTTGCTGCTCGCGTAGGATCACCGGCCGTCACCTGCGAAAGGGGAAGCGGACGACGGCGCAGGACGCGCGGGCTCCGAAGGGTCCCGGAAAGCGTATACAAGCAGGGGAATCTCTTCGCCGCGGCCGTTGTCCACTGCGTCGGCCCGGCCACAGGCCCACGCCCCCACCAGACGGCGGGTCATCCCCGTGTCCACAGAGGGCACCAGTCCGAGTACGCGAGGCTGACCCGCCGCCTGCGATCGGACGGGCGCATCTTCGGTTGGTGATGTGGTTTGGAGACCATGTCGGGTGCGATGCGACGCCGCGAGGCCCGGCGGCGGCCACCCCGTGAATGGGATGCCCGCCGCCGGGCCTCATGGCGTGTCGGCTGCTACTCGGTGCCCGCTTCGGTGGCGGCCAGCCGGTAGGTGCGCGGCCTGTCGCTGACCTGCTCGGAGATGCCCTGGTGGGTGAGGGTGACCAGGGCGTTGGCGATGGCCCCGGAGGACTTCTCGATCGCGCGGCTGATCTTGGTCGCGGTGAACGCCGCGCCAGGGTGGGCCTGGAGGTGGTCGATGACCATCTGTCGCAGGGCTCCGGGTGCCAGCCGCTTCTTCTCGCCCGGCAGGGGGATCGGCTCCGCTGTCTGAGCCGCTCGTCCCGTGTCGGCCTGCGGGGTGGGAGTGGCCTCGGGGTCATCGTGGGAGTCCTCGCCGTGCGGGTCTTCGTCGCCGTCGTCTCCCGCAGCGGGCTCGGCTTCCTGGGGCGGTGAAACCTGCGGGGTGTCCGTCGTTGGGAGGGTGGGCGGGGCTTCGGCGGGGTCGCACGGCTCGGAGGTGGTGTCGGGTTCGGTTTCGGTCGAGCCCGTGGGGGTGTCCGTGTCGTTAGCGTCCGGCGCAGGGGTGTTCTCCGGCCGGGTTTCCGGCTGGGTGTCGGCGTGGGGTTGGCGGGGCTCGTCGCCGTTGGTGGCCTCGGTGGAGGGGGCGGGGTGCCAGCGGTCGGGGGTGCGGCGGGGGCCGTCGTGGCCGCCGGGAATGCGCACGGCCAGGCCGCGCTCCTCCAGGGTGACCAGAGCCTTGCCCGTGGTGGAGCGCCCCAGGCCGGCCGCGAGGGCGAGTTCAGCGACCGTGGCGGGCTCGATGAGCCCCGCCAGCTCGGTGTACAGCGCGGCGGGTGCGCCGGTGAGTCCGTTGACCGGTTTCGGGTTGGGCGCCACGTGCAGCGTACGGGTGCTGTCAGGGGTCGTGTCGGACATGAGGGGGGCCTCGCTTCCGTGAGAAGGGGGGGTGAGGTCCCCGGCCGGGGTGCGGACCGGTCGTGAGGTCCGCGGGTGTCCAGCCGAGCGCGTGCGCACCGCGTTGGTCTCGGGCGTGAACATGGCTGTGGCGCGAGCGGGTTGTGCATCTGGGACCGCTCGGTTCGTCGGCCACGACCATGGACGCTCGATGTCGGGTAGGAAGTCAAGCGGGTCGATCGACCCCGTGTAAGACCACGTCAGAGAGGTGTGCGGTCGTGTCCCGGATCCGGTGTGCGCCGATCGGCGAGCGGTCACAGCGCGGCGGTGGGGGCGACCGTCCGATCGGCGATACGGACAGGCGGATCGGATGTCAGACGGCTCGGATCATCTGGACGGGTGGCCCGGATCGGCGTGGCGGGCAAGTAGTTGCTCGTGGATCTGCCGGGCGCGGCGAGGACCGAGATGGAGATCGGTGCGCAGACGCCAGATGCTCACCGGACTGCCCGTCGTGGCCCGGGCAGTCCGGTCGAGCGCGACGGCACGTGGCCACACGTCGGCGTTCGCCGCCCCGTGGGGGTCCGGGTCGGATTTGGGGGGCATGGGCTTGCCGCCGGGCAGGCTGTCGCCCGTGTGGGGGCCGCTGTGGCCCGGTGTGGTGCCGGGGCCCGGTATGGTGCCGGGGCCGGTGCCCACGACGTCTTCGACGGTGGATCTGTCCTTCGGCTGTGGAGTGTTGACCGGATCTGGATTGGCGTCGCCCGGATCGGTACGCGTTCGGGGCGATCGGTGTACGGGGACTGCGGGTGGATCGGTGGGATCGGCGGGCCCGATCCGGTCCAGCAGATCGGTGACGGTCCGCCGGTAGGCGGCGATCGTCTCTGTCAGGGCGATCAGGAGCAGGGCCGGAGTCAGGTGCAGCAGTACGGCTGCCGGATCGGCACGGCGTGGCCAGCCGATCTGGCCGTCGGGCCACAGGCTCTCCCAGGAGTTCATCAGCGCTGCGGTGCATCCGGCGCTCCAGCGCAGGGTGGTGGACCAGGCGGGTGGGCGGATGCCCCAGGAGGCGAGGCGGGCGTCCACGTACAGGACGCCGGCCAGGGCGGTGCCGATCATCGGGTCGAGGAGGATCGCGATCGGCAGGGGCACGTTGCGGGTGGTGGCGAAACGGGTGACGTTGACCGTGGTGAAGATCAGCGCGAGGAGTCCGACGGCGCACAGCACCCAGGTCATGGTCCGCAGGAGTTTGATGGCCTCGCGGGCGGCGGGCTGCTTCACCGGGCGCCTCCTCGTGCCGTCGGCCGTGTGGCGCCCTGGTAAGAGGCGCCGTGGATGTTCGCCGGTCCCTGGCGGACGACAGTGCCGGGGCGCGGTGCGTCTACGGACTGCCCGCCTCCGGCGTAGATGGCGACGTGGGTGATGTGGCGGGGGCTGGTGCCGAAGAACAGCAGGTCGCCGGGTGCGGGTGGGGCGCCTTTCGGGAGGCGGGGGCCGGCGTCGTACTGGGCCTGTGCGACGCGGGGGATGCCGATTCCGGCGGCGCGGTAGGCGGCCTGGGTGAGGCCGGAGCAGTCGAAGCCTCCCTCGGACGGGCCGTCGCCGCCCCACACGTACGGGGTGCCGATCTGGGCACGGGCGAAAGCAACCGCCTGGGCTGCTGCCTGACTTGCCGCCGGTGCGGCGGCAGCGTATTCGGAGGCGATTTTCAGGACTTCGTCGACGTACGCGTCGCTGTGGTTGTAGTGCCAGATGGCGCGTCGGAGGTTCCGTCCGCCTTTTGCTCCGTTGGCGCACAGGAGTCGGGCGGCGGCGTGGACGGCGTCGACCGGGTCCCAAGGGGTGGGAGGGTTCTTCCCGCCCGGCGGTACGGGATGCGCGTACGCGGTGAAGGTGGAGGGCAGGAACTGCATCGGCCCTACCGCCCCTGCTGAGGAGACCATGGTGGGGTGCCGTGCGTGGTTGGTCTCGACCTTGCCGATCGCGGCGAGGACACTCCAGGACAGGCCCGGGCACTCAGGCGCGGCCCGCTGGTAGAGGGCGAGCATGTGGGGCGGGATGTCGGCGAGGGCGTGCTTGCTTGGCGCGGCCGACACGCTGCCGCCTGGGAGGAGGCTGCCGATCGCCGCGGCGACGATGACGACTGCGAGTACGGGCAGGGCCAGGACGGCGCATCCGATACCCGTGACGGTTTTGGTGGTCAGCGAACTCACCCTGCGGCCCCGGGGTCGGGGGGCAGTGGTTGCACGGGGAGGGTGAGGGCGGTGTCGGCGTCGGTCGCCTCCAGCCCGGCGGCGGGGGTGAGATGCGGCCAGCGGGTGGCTAGCTGGGTGAGGGTGGTGCGGCTGGTGTCGCCGCCCTGGAGCGGGCTCCACCAGGGGCCCCAGGGGCTGGAGGTGGTGAAGTCCGCGGACGAGGTGGCCACGCTCAGGCCCAGCTCGCGTGCGGGGGCGGCGAGGCGGCGGCGTAGGGCCTGGTCGCGCGAATGGGTACGGGTATGGATGAGCAGGGCGGGCTGTGTGCTGGTGGTGGTGCAGAAGGCGGCGTAGCCGACGAGTTTCGCCTCGACACGCGGCAGGGGCTGGCTGCCGGTGTCGTACTCGAGGAGGAACGACAGCCTGGCTTCCCCTTCTTGCCATTCGGCGTAGGCGTCGGGGCGGACGATGTCGCCCCAGCGGCGGGCGCAGGATCTCTCCGAGAGCCAGATGTTCAATCCCGCGAGCGGGGTGGTGCCGGTCCGGGCGCGGGCGGCGAGGTGGGTGAGGAGTTCGTTGACGCCGAGGTCGTGGCCGAGAGAGGGGGAGTAGGCGATGCGGCCGGTGTGGCTGGGGCGCCAGCCGAGGTCGGCGAGGTCGCATCCAGCGTGGGCGGCGAGGACGGCGGCGCCGGCGGGGCCGAGGGTGTAGTGCTCGGGCGCTGATCCGGTCTGCGTCAGGGGACGGAAGGAGTCGAGGACGCCGCTGTCGTGGAGGGTGCGCAGGCGGCGCTGTGCGGAGCGCAGTGAGGTGTAGGCGAGGCTCGTGATCTGGTGGGTGGTCAGGACGCGGTGTTCGTGGAGCATCCGGGCCAACCACAAGTCGCGGGGGGTGAGGATGCGGGCGAGGGCTGCGACGTCGGTGTGCCGCGCGGGACGGCGGCGGCTGGTGGCGGCGCGGGCGGTGTAGCGGGAGCCGGGGCCGGAGGCAGGGCGCGGGAGCGCGGGCATGACGGGGCACCACCTGGAGGGAGGAGGGCTGGGGGCGGTTTCAGGGGCGGGTGGCCGGCCGGGGTGCGGTGCGGGCGGCCGCGGCGGCGCGCAGGTCCTTGGCCCTCCCGGGTACCGGGGGTGGCAGGGGGCGGGTGGTGAGGGTGAAGGCGGCGGCTTCCGCGCCGCTGGTCAGCAGGTGGGCTGCGGCTTGGTAGGGGCCGAGGTGGGCGAGGTCGTGCGCGCCCAGCGTGGGGAGGGTGTGACGCTCCAGTGCGCTGGAGTCCTCGGGGGAGGCGTTGAAGAAGATCTTGTTGCGGGCGTTGGCGGAGATTCCTTCGCGCAGGTCGCGGGGGAGCTGGGCGAGGTGCTGGTGGGCCAGCAGCATGGACAGGCGGTAGCCGCGGGCCTCGGCGAGCATGTCCTCCAGCGGGTAGGGGAGGGTGAGGAAGTTGTGTGCCTCGTCGATGCTCAAGGTGGCGTCGATCCGCTGGTGTTCGGGCTGGCGGGCGCGAGCCGAGGCGGTCTGCCAGGTGCCGGCGACGATGAAGGAGCCGAGGAGGCGTGCTGTTTCTTCGCCGAGTGCGCCTTTGGGTAGGCGGGCCAGCAGGATGCCGCCGTCGAGGACCTGGGAGAGGTCGAAGGTGGAGGGGCCGGCGGCGATGGCCCGGCGGGCGAAGTCGCGCAGGAGGAAGGCCCGTAGCTTGTTCATCACCGGGCCGACTACCGCAGCCCGGGAGGGTTCGGACATCGACTCGTACCAGGCCCAGAATCCGCGGAGCACCGGGTCCGTCAGCGCGGGGATGATGCGCAGCCGGTAGGCGCTCTCGCCCAGCAGGCGAGGGACGTCGGCGAGGGTGACGAGCTGGTGGGTGCGGTCGCGGTGCTTGAGCAGGGTCAGGCAGGCGGCCCGCATCACGTCGTCGGTGCGCGGCCCCCAGAAGGCCGTGAAGATCCGGCGGAAGATTCCGGTGATGTTGTCGACGACGACGTCGATGTCCGCGCCGTCGAGCACGTTCAGGCACGGGGGCGTGTGCGGGTCGTCCGGGTCGATGAGGACGAGGCGGTCGGCGCAGGTGTCGGGGAGGCGGTCGAGGAGGTCGGTGACGAGGTCGCCCTTGGGGTCGATGACGATGACGCCCCGGTGGTTGCGTACGTCGTCGAGGACGATGTTCGCGATCAGGGTGGACTTGCCGGAGCCGGTCGCGCCCATGACATGGAGGTGATGTCGGGCATCGGCGACCGCGAGGCCGACGCCGCGCTGGGCGCCTGCGTCGGATCGGCCGAGCGGTTTGACGCCGGCACCCGGCGTGGGGGCGGGGACGGAGGGCGGCGGCAGCACGGAGCGAGCCCCTGCCCGCTGAAGGCCCGGCGCGTCCGGATCGAGAGGCAGGTGGGCCAGGGCTGCGAGTTCCGGAACCGACAGCAGAGCGGCACGCAGGGGGAAGCGCCGCGCGTTCACAGGCTGCTCGGGGCGGGGGAAGCGGGTGCGGACCAGGTAGTTGCGGTCGGCGTACAGGCCGAATGCGGAGGCCAGGGCGTGTGCTCGCCCCCGCACGACCTCGTCGGCGCGCTCTGTCTTGGGGTTGCATGTGGAGGCGTAGGTGATGACGCACTGCCACTGCGAGCCGGAGAGCTTCCCCGCCGCCTGCCGTACGGCGGCGGAGTGTTCGGGGTCCAGCTTTCCGGCCGCGGCTCGCTGAGGACGGTGCAGGAGCAGCGCGGCCAGAGCGGGCAGCCGGGCCGGGCCACTCCCGGCCTTCAGCCGCCGGGCTTGGCGGCGGGCCCGGCGTAGCGCGCGGCCGGTGGCGGGGCGGGCCAGGATCTGCACGCACGCGGACTCCTCCTCTGCCATGCCGGTGGCAGCCTGGAGCAGTGCGCGAAGCGGGTCGGCGGTGTGGTCGGTGCGCAGGGGCAGGACATCAGGACGGGCGGGACGAAGCCGCCCGGCGGTGACGGTCTGCCCGGCCGGCAGCAGTGGGTTGGGCTCGGTCAGGCGTGTGTGGGCGCCGGGCCAGGCGGCCTCCACCGCGCGTCGCACCAGGCCCAGGGGCACGGTGCCGGGTACCCACAGGCAGATGCGCAGCCGGGTGTGGGACCAGGTGTATTCGAAGGCGAGGTGGGGCTGGCCGGTGGTGATACGGCGCCACCACGGGCGGAGCAGCCCGGCGAGCTGCGCCCACAGGACCTCACCGCCCCGAGGTGCCACGGCAGGCGGCGCCAGGATTTCCACGCACCGCGATCCCTCGGCGAGGCGGCGCTGTTGTGCGAGATTCAGGCCGTGCCTCAGCGCGTAGCCGCCGGCCACGACTGTGGCCCCGCCGCAAGCCGACGCTGCTGTCTGCCCACTGAGCCAGCTGACGGGCATGCCGCTGACCGTCGTCCAGAAGCTGCCCGGGTTGGTGAGGAAGTCCACCAGCGGCCCGCCCGGCTGCGCGGCGAGCTGCCACACGGACGCCGTCACAGCTCCCACTCCTCGTCGTCGCCGAGGGGTTCATCGATGGCAAGGCCATCAGTATCGGGGTTCTCTTCGGTGAAGTACTGGGCCGCGAGTTCGCCCGGGTCCGTGGTGATCACTTCGTGCTCGCCGGGGGCGGCGATGCTGATCAGGGCGACCTTGTGGCGGCGGTCGCCGGTCAGCAGCAGGGCCTCGCCGCGGGTCGCGGACAGCAGGAACTCCCGCTCGCCGTGGCAGAGGTGGAAGTTCTCGCTGATGGTGTCGATGGCTTGCGGAGCCTGGCGGAGCAGGATCTGGGTGGCCGCGTTGGAGACGATGGCCCGCCCGAGTGGGGAGGCGAGCACGTCGTCGGCGTCCTGGGTGACCACCGCGAGTCCGGCCCAGTACTTGCGGGCGGCCTTGGCCATCCGGAACAGGAAGCGGGCACCGGCTCCCTCGCGCATCAGCAGCCACGCCTCGTCCACGACGACGAAGTGCCGTCCGGCATCGGGGCGGTGGGTGACCTGCCGCCAGACCGCGTCCAGAGCCAGCAGCATCGCCGGGGCCTTGATCTCTTCCGGGAGCCGGCGCAGCGCGAACACCACGAGATGGCCGGATGCCGAGACGGTGCTGGGGCCGTTGAACAGCTGAGCGTGCGAGCCGCTGGTGTACGGGGTGAGGCGCTCGGCGAGATCGGCTGCCGCCTCGCTCGCCTCCTCGGCCAGTACGGTGGCCAGATCGGCGAGGGTGGGCGGGGTGCGCTGCCAGGTGCGGAAGTCCGCGGTGATCCCGACGCGCGTGTACGCGGAGAAGATCGCCCGGTCCAGCAGTGCCTTCTCGGCACCGGTGAGTTCTGCGCCCAGCAGAACGGCGAGGAAGGTGTGCAGGAACAGCACCCGCCTGGTCAGTACATCCTCCGATGGGTCGGCGGCGGGCGGCAGCTCGAAGGGGTTGAGGCGTACACCGTCCGCGCCGAGGGCGACCACCTGCCCGCCGACGGTCTCGGCGAGGCGGACGTACTCGTCCTCCGGGTCGATCACCGAGGCGGTCACCCCGGTGAACAGCAGCCTGAGCAGTTCGAGCTTGGTCAGGTACGACTTGCCGGCACCGGAGCGGGCCAGGGTGATGGAGTTGTAGTTGTCCTGCGCGAAGCGGTCCCACACCACGGGAGCGCCGGAGAGCGTGTTGAGCCCGTACAGCACTCCCGACGCGACGCCTTCCTCGCCGGTGGCGACCGGCAGGTCGGGACTGGTGAAGGGGAAACACGCGGCGAGCGCGGCGGTGTCGAAGGTGCGACGGATCCGAAGCGTGTCAATACCCAGGGGCAGGGTGGCCAGCCAGCCCGGCAGGGCCCGGTAGGTGGTCGGCGCGAGCGTCATGAGTAGCGACTCGGCGACGGCGCGTACGGCGGCGGCCTGCTCGCCGAGGGTCTCCTCGTCCGCCGCGTGCACGGTCAGGTACAGCGCGACGTGGAACAGTTTCCCCTCGCCGCGGGCGATGCGGTAGGCGAGGTCTGCTGCGTCCGCGGCGGCGGCCTCGACCTCCGGGTCATCCAGATGCCCTTTGTCGAAGCCGGAGCGCCGGCCGGATTCCAGCCGGGCGCGCTGCCTTTTCAATCCGGCGGCCGCGACGGGGTTGGGCACGGGTTCGATGTGCAGTGCGATATCGAGGTGGCCGGGGAAGTTCAGCAAGGGCGCGAGCCAGCCCGGGGTGACCTCGGCCGGGTAGCCGGTGACCACCATCGTGGTCGCCAGATGCGCGCCGATGGCCAGGGCGCGGGCGTGCACCTCCATGGCCTCGGGCCCGGCCACCTCCAGCAGGCGAGCGCTGTCGACGGTCGGCGTCTCGGTGGTGGTGCGGTGGCGGCCGAAGAGGACTGGGGTCATGCGAGGTCACCTTCCGATGCGTTGTCGGGTGCGGTGGGTGTGTCGGGGTTGCAGGCCGCGGCAACCAGGCCGGCTCCCTCCTCGGCACTCAGGGGAGTGACGGTGACCTCGGCAGCGGCCAGCGCCCGGGCGGCTTCGTGGATGCGCTGGAGGACCCGTCCCTCACCTACGTAGCGCCGCACACCGTGCGCTGCGGTTTCCTCGCGGGCGACCAGCACGATCTGCCGGCCGAGCAGGTTGCCGCCTGCAGCGAGGTCGGCGAGGAAGTCGGCATGCGCGCGGGCCGCGTGCTCCAGTGCCGGGTGCGGCAGCGCGGCGGCATCGTGCTGAAGGGTGTCAGCGAGCGGCGAGAGGTCAACGCGGTGGCAGCGCACCAGCACCTGGGTGGGACCGGTCAGGGAGTTGAGCCAGCGACCGAATGCGGCGGTCAAACCCTGCTGCTCGGCTGCCGAGCGCAGCTCGAAATTGACCGTGGAGCACCTCGCCATCGCGGCTTTCCCCTCGCCACGCAGGTCGAGCACCCCACCCGCGCCGATGCCGTCATACGGCATGCGCATGGCAGCCGGGGGCGGGCCTGCCGCCTGGGCCCAGTGACCGGGAACGATGCCGGGCAGAGAAGGAACGCCTTCCGGGGCGTGCACGCGACGCTTGGGCGCGCGGGCGTGGGCGAGGGCGGAGAGCAGGAAGCGGTCCAGGCCGATTCCCTCCCTGCGGCCGAGCGCGAGGGCCGCCACCGCCCCGGCGACCGGCACCACCAAAGCCGCGTACGCGACGGGTGCCATGAAGGGGCGCGTGGCCCACCAGCCGCCGTACAGCACGAGCGCGGCGACGGCGAGGATGGCGGTCTGCCGGGCGGTGAAGGGGCCCAGCAGGCGGTCGGGGCGTGAGATGTCGGCCGGGATGCGGGTGGAACACGGGACATCAGTTGTGTCGTCGGATTCAGTCATTGCAGGTCACCTCCGGGGCGGTTCGAGCGGCAGTCTCAGCTGCACGGGGCGAGCTGGGCGAACCCGTACGCGGCGTGCGGGAATGGGCAGGGCCAACTGGCGCCCGCGGGATGCGGGCGCTGGCAAGGGGGCAGGGGAGGGCGGAGCCGGAGTGCCGGCCGGAGCGCGCGACGCGGACGCCGACGAGGCAGGGAGTCGTGCTGCGGGGATCGGCAGCCACATCTGAGTGGGCCGGGACGGACCGGCAGGGCTGCGCTGGGCGGTGATGGGAAGAGCCAGCTGCCTTCTACGGCGGGCCTGGGCAGGATGGATCACGGCACGAGGACCTCTCAGTGCTTGGGTGACGGGCGGCAAACCCGGGACGCGGCGCCGGGAGCCCTGGCCTGCGCGTGAACTCGGTACGCCTGCGGCCTGACTGCCTGCGGCCGACCGGGCCCTCCTGGTGTTCGAGGCGCCTGCCCGGCGTGCGCCGGGGACGGCCGGGATGCCGGGCGGGGGCTGGCCGACTCCTCCCGGACGGGGAGGGGCACCGGCGAGGGCGGCACGGCCGCGAGCCAGCAGAGCCCGGCCCCGGCGGCGGATCCCTCCACCAGGCCCGATCCCACGCCCAGGCGATGACGGACGGCGGCCACCAGGTCCGCCCCGACCGCCCCTGGGCGGGCCGCCCCCTGGACGGCGACCTCCCCCTCCCGGTCCGCCGCGCCCCAGGCCGAATCCGGAGCCGGCGCCTCCACCTCCGGGGCGTCGCAGCAGGCGCATTCCGGGCGCGTAGTGGTTCATGAGCCGGTACAGCGCAAGGTGCTTGAGCACCCGCACGGCCGCCGGGGCGTGCGGATTGTGGACGGGCGTGCCGCGCAGGACGACCTGGAGAGTCCAGCCCGGAATCTTGAACAGCACCCAGAACAAGGCCAGTCCCGCGAGCATCGTGCCCAACTGGTCGGACTTCGGGATGCCCAGGGTGGTGGCCCCGGGCGCGAAGAAGAGCTTCAACGCGAGGACGAATGTCAGCGACTGCGCGATTTGGATGGCCAGGCATCCGGCCAAGCCCCGCCACCACAGCCGCGCGACAGGATCAGTCAGCGGGTGGGCATGACACGCCAGCATCAGGGGTGCGGCAACGGCCAGTAACGCCATCACAGCGACGCGGACCAGGAAGCCGATCAGCACAGCGAGCACCAGCGCGATCATCATGATCGCCAGCAATAGCAAGTACAGCTTCAGGCCCGCAGCGCCGAAGAGCGCGAAGGGCAGGACGCGTTCGACCATGCCCTGCCCGGCATCCGACATGTCGGTGGCCATGATCGCGTGGGCGAGGGCGTTGGACAGGCTGATGGCCTTGCCCATAACGGTCAACGAGGTCGCCGCGGCGGCCATTCCGAGAAGAAGGCGGGGGGCGATCTGCTGGACGGCGTAGCGGGTCTGGACGGTTTCGTAGCCCATGACCGTGATGCCGCCCGCGGTCACGAAGAGCACGTAGATCCCGGCCGTGAGTCCCAGCATGGCGGCCCACAGCTTCTTGATGTCGGCGTGCTGGGTGACGTCGGGGGTGGCCAGCAGGGTGTCGGCGAGGAACTCCCGGACCGGCTTCATGATCTGCTCGATCAGCATGCCGAGGAACGAGGTGATCGCATTCACGATCATGGCGGGGATGTCGAGGAGGTCCCCGAAGCCACCGCCCTCGGTCTCGCAGGGGAAGCCCTCCACCTCGCACGCCCGAGGCACGAGGCCGGGTGCCGGCTCGGGCGGTGAGGGCCGCTCCGGCCGCGGAGCGGGACGGCCGGGTACCGGAGTTGGTGCGGGCCCTGGACTCGGGGCCGGTAGCGGAGCCGGTGAGGGAGCGGGGCCGGGCGCGGGCTGCGGTTGAGGCCGGGGCGGCTCCGGGGCCGCGGGTACTGAAGCGGGTGTGTACGAGGATACGGAGGCAGCCGCAGCCGGCACCGGGACCACTGCCAGGACCACCCAGGTGGTCAGCACAGCCAGGGCCAGAGCCCGTCGCCGGATGCCGGTCGCCACTCGCCTCATCCGTCCGCCCCGACGAGGCCCTTCAGCACCGTCACGAACACCGGAGCCAGGAGCGCCAGCCCGTAACCAATGGCGGCGGCCCTCACCGCGCGCTTGGCAGCCTCGACTTCCCCCGGGTCCCCGCCGGCCATCAGGTAACGCAGTCCGCCGAAGGTGAGGAACAAGGTGGCGAGCCCGGCGAGGATCCCGACGATCCAGTTGCGCAGGTTCGTGATCACGGTCGGGATGTCCGCGACGGCCCACGCGGGCCGAGCCAGTACCAGAGTGACGAGGACGGCGAACACGTTGGTGAACGTGATCCGAATCGTCCACCGTCCAGCCGGGTTGGCCGGCGGTCGACGCGGGCGGCGGAGCTTGCTGGGCATGGCGCAGGCACCTCCATCAGGGGCACAGCAGCGAAGAAGAGCAGGGCGTGAGCGGCATCGCGGAGCGGAGCCGCGTCCCGTGGTGTCGTGCACAGGGCGGGGTGAGCACGCATCCTTGGCCCGGAGCCGTCCTCCTACTCACAGGGCGGGCATCAGGAAAGGGACTCGGGTGTCAGCACGAGACGGGCCTGCTCACCCCACCTGGCCGGCGGTTCCCTGGCAGCTCAGGGCTGCGAGGGAACCGCCGATAAGCAACACCGGGTGCATGGAGCGCATCCAGTACCTGCTCACCGGTAATGGAGACCCGCGGCAAGGAAATTGACATCCACCGACCGCGAATCCCCCTAACGGGTCACGTCACTGTCCGCGCATCCGCAGCTTCAGGTGCGCGGCCAGGTGCTGTTCGGCGGCGGCACGGTGGCGGTAGAGCTGGCGCACACTCACCCCCCGCTCAGCGGCCAGCTGCTGCATGGACTCGCCCTCCAGCCGCGTACGGGCGATCAGTCGCGCCTCGGCAACGCTCACGATGCGCTCCTGTACCGCGCGGGCCAGCACCGTGAACTCGTCCCCATGCTCGCTCTCATCAGCGGCTCCGGTTGCTTCCTGGCCGGCTGCGTGAACAACGTGATCGGTGAGCCGCTCCAGGTGCGCTGCCGCCAGGCCGCTCTCCCGGCCCGCCTGGCGGTGCGCGGCGTACACAAGGCGGTGCACCGCCCGGTCGGCGGCGGAGAACAGCTCCCGGCTCACATCCGCGGTATTCACGTCCACCGCCGGCAGGGCAGTGGCGACAGCGGCCAGGGCCTCCTGCTCGACCTCGTCGCGGTCCAGGTGCGCCGGGCGAGCCAGGCGGGCCAGCATCCGGCGCAACACCGGAACGGTCATGGCGACGGCCACCGTGTCCCAGGGCTCGCCGAGCTGCTGGGCACGGCGGACCACCTCACGCCAGGTCCGCTCACGCAGTGCCGGCGTGATGGCGGGGTGCGCGAGGCGGGTGCGGACCTGGTCGACAGGCAGCACGAGGCTGTCGGGCTCCTCACAGACCAGGTACGCGGGCAGCGTGAGCGGGGCGGCGGCAGCGGCGAGCGCCAGGAAGGACTCCTCCAGGTTCCGCAGCGGGGAACGCCCTTCGGCACGTGCGTCCGAGCGGTGGGAGGGACGGGCGATGTGGTGCATGGCACTTCTCCTTGCAGGAGTGGCGGACAACTTCTGTCGCCACCCCTTTCAGCCCGCCGTGCCACGCTCGGGCCCCTCGCGCGCGACGCCCGCGCCCTGCCCGGTGCACTGGTCCGCTCTGTGCGATGGCCCACGACCGGCCCACCCCGCCTGGCCTGCGGCGGCCACCCAGCCGCACAGCCGCACTTCGAACACAAAGAAATTTCCGGCCGGGTCTTCCACCGGTCGCACCGCAGGCGGGGGGTGGCTCGGCAGTGGCTCGCAGGTGGCTCGACCCTGGGCCGCAGGAGTCTGACCTGCTAAAGGGAACGGGAGCGGCCGAGGATCCCCCGGGTGGGCAGTCTGGCCTCATTCGCCCGCGTGCGAATCGAACGCCTTCAGCGGCGATGGCAATCCGGCCCGGCCACGTCCCTATCCCTCACGTCAGCACCAGACGGACCGTCATCCCAGAACCCCGGGCCCCACCCGCAGATGCCCAATACCTCGCCTCGCCGTGGAGCTACCGCTCCCACTCCCAGCACTCGCCCGCTGCCCACCACCATCTTGCTCCCAGCCCCCAACGAGCCCGACGCGGCCCCTGCCCCCGGCAGGGTGCTGCCCGACTGGGCGGTCGAGACCATCCGCGTCCAATACACCCGCCGCCCCGGCCGCACGTCCGCAGTCCTGCTGAAGATCTCCTTCCAGGACGCTGCCCCCGGCATGGACGCCCGTGCCCGCTGCACGACCTACACCGATGCCGGCGGCACCACCGGCACGGCCCAGGTCCTACTCGCCGAACTCCACCCCGACGCCCTCCCCACACCCCACGATGACCTCCCGGCCGCCGGAAGCGAGATGCCCGGAGCCATGGAGGATGGCTGGCCCGGCTTCTTCCACCGCGCCCACCGCGTCCTTCCCCACGATGGACTCCTCCTCCTGGCCACGCGCCAGCGCCGCGACACCGGAATCCTCACCGACCCGCTCGGCTCGCTCATCGCCAGCGCGCGCACCGCAGGGTTCCGCTACCTGCAGCACATCGTCATCGCCCACGCTCACCCCTCCGGCAACCACCTGGTGCCCGCCCCGCCCATCGACGCCAGCCCTGGCGTCGCACACAGCGACCTGATCGTCCTATCCGCGATCCACCACGCCTGACGGCCGCGAGGAGAGACCGCCCATGCCTGCTCCCATCTCAGTGTGGAACACCGCCCCCACCTCCGCCCCCGCTCAGCGGAGGGACCGCTACGTACCGGGCTCCGCCGCCCACCCCGCCAAAATGCTCCCCTGCATCGCGGCCCACGCGATCCGCACCTACACCAAGCCCGGCGCCCTGGTCCTCGACCCGATGTGCGGCATCGGCACCACCCTCGTCGAAGCGATCCACCTCCACCGCAGCGCCCTTGGCGTCGAGTACGAACCCAAGTGGGCCCACCTCGCCCGCCTCAACGCCGCCTCCGCTGCACACGAAGGCGGCACCGGCTCCGGCGCCGTCCACTGCGGAGACGCTCGCAAGCTCACCGAGCTCATCCCGGCAGCCCTGCACGGAACGGTGGACCTCGTAGTCACCTCACCCCCCTACGGGCCCAGCGTCCACGGACAGGTCCGCTCCACCCGCGAGACTGGCGAGGCAGGCGTGGTCAAGAAGGACTACCGCTACAGCCACGACCCCGCCAACCTCGCCCACGTCCCCACCGGACAGCTCCTCACCGCCTTCACGGAGATCCTCGCCCAGTGCCGCATCATGCTGCGCCCTGGCGGTACGGCCGTCGTCACCACCCGCCCCTGGCGCGAACGAGGCGAACTCATCGACCTGCCATCCGCCGTCCTCGCCGCCGGACGGGCCGCCGCCCTCATCCCCACCGAGCGCTGCGTCGCTCTCCTCGCCGGCATCCGCGACAGTCAGCTCATCACCCGCCCCTCTTTCTTCCAGATGAAGAACGTCCGCGATGCGCGCCGCCAGGGCATTCCCCTCTCCGTCGTCCAGCACGAGGACGTCCTCGTCTTCACCCGGCCCGCCTCACTGGTGTGGGAGCCATTTGCCGCTGGGGCACGGGAAACGGCCATCACAGTGGCCGGAGGATGAACCCTGCCCTGGTGGCTCGAGGTCGGCAAGATCAGGCGGCTGCGCGGCGACGCCGCAACGCGCGACCAACTCCTCATCGCCGGACGTCGGCGATGAGGACGGGGGGCCGGAACGCCATGGCGAGGTGGGACGGAGCCTCTCCCGTAGATGCCGAGCACCTTGGGATGAGACCGCTGTCCCCGACTATGCGATCAGGAATGGCATGAAGCACATGCCGGGTGATGTCGCAGAGGGGTTCGTCGGGAGATTCTCTGCAATGGCGCGCGTTGACGGCCGTCCAGTGACCCTGTCTGGATGGCGGGTCGCTGTGAAGGACCAGACGGTCGCCAGGAAGGTGGCGGATCTGCTCGGAGGCAGCGTGTTCACGGCCACCCATGGTGCCGAAGTCATGACAGAACGAGACAGTCTGCCGATCATGGTCAGTGCGAACGACATCTCGCTGTGTATGGCGCTGCGAAGCGGCAACGACTCCTGGCATGTTTGTGATGGCTCTACGCTCCTACGGCCGGAAGGGGATCGTGGCACGCCGTGCGGCTGCGCCTCCGGCTTGCGGGAGCGCAGGGCCGCAGCAAGGGCCGGGCGCGGGGCAGTACCCGAAGTCACCATCGCCTTTCGTCTGGCGGGTGCAATTCGCCTGGGGGCCTTCGTGCTGTTGTCCTCATCATGGGACCTAGCTGCGTCGATCCCGCTTGTACTGGCCACCATGGAGGACTGCCGCGACTCAAGCCTATGCACGCTTCGCCTCAGGCGAGAAGAGTTCACCACCTCGGGCGGGGTTCTGGTCACCTACAAGAGACCAGAGATTTCCGTTACGCCACAGTGACGACCACGCTCGGGGGATCGCAAACCACGTGATCCCGCCCCGGTCGCGCGGCGAGGGTTCGTGACCGACAACCCTGCGGGTCAGTCAGGATGCGCTCGTCGCGTCTGTCTGTAAGCAGTTCTTTGAGCTCGTAACACGATCTTGGTGAGATGTGCAGGTCGAGCGTGTCCGTTGTGATAATCTGGCCGTTGACGGTCGTGTGAGTACTCGGCCGTGGATCGTGGACGACGACCTGTGGAAGCTGATCGAGCCGCTGCTGCCGCCCTGGCCCGAGCGGT
>NZ_JBFBFP010000023.1:0-119707 GCF_040684275.1 Streptomyces sp. NPDC091371 | reverse complement strand
ATCCACCGAAGTGGACGGGGTATCAACTTCTGGCGTTGATTTTTGGCACGCTGTTGAGTTCTCAAGGAACGGACGCTTCCTTTGTACTCACCCTCTCGGGCTTTCCTCCGGGCTTTCGTTCTGCTGTCTTGCGTTTCCAACTCTACCAGATCATTTCCGCGCTGTTTCCAGCTTCCGGATTTGAATTCGGTGACCGTTGGGGGTCTTTGCCTTTCGGCGCTCCGCTACGTTAGCGCTTTTCCCTTGCAGCTCATAATCGAGCCGCCGGCCGGGAATTCGGGCATGCCGAATAGAACCCCGCCAGGGGTAAGTCGTAGGTAGTGGTTTGGCCGCTCCGGAGGTCTGCCGATGGCAGTGCCCCGTTCAAGCGGCTCGGGCTACGTTAGGCGTCGCGCAAGGGCGAGTCAAGTTGAGCGGCGGCGTGGCGCGTGGGCTCTGTACGGGCTCACCGTCGGGTCGTGGGTGATCCAGAAGCGGTAGGGATGCGCCGCGCTGGCTCCGCCCACTCCGGTGCGGGGGCCGCTGCTCACCAGGTCGGGTGAGGTGGGGGTGCCGGCGAGGAGGGACAAGGGGGACTCGGGGCCCGCGCAGAGGTCGGTGCCGTCGAGGGAGCGGTCCACGTCCAGGGCGGTGGCCAGGCGGGCCAGGCCTTTGGCCAGTTCTCGGGGGTACCTGGCTGAAAGTCGGCGTTTGGCGGCCAGCTCGGCGCCCGCCGTGATCTCGCCTGTGCGGATCAGGACCCCGCTCGCGTGGTCCCGCGGGCCGCACACCAGGTTGAGGCTGAACCACATGCCGTAGGTAACTCACTAGGCATGTACGTCGTTGACACGGCATCATCCGCAAGGCGACGACGAGCAGGAGACAGGCAGTGCGAGCGATCATCTACGCCAGGCTCAGCCCCACCCCGAGGGGCGAGGAATCCAAGGGCGGGAACCTGACACAACAGGTCGAGCTGAGTCAGGCGCTGTGCGACCGGAAGGGCTGGTCGGTCGTAGACGTGATCGTTGAGAAGGACACGTCGGCTTCGACCAAGCGAGGAGCCAAGCGAAGCCCCGAGTGGGAGCGCGTCAAGGCTCTGGTGGAGGACGGCAAAGCAGACGCCATCGTGTCCCGCCACTACGACCGTATGTACCGCACCCCCTGGGATCTTGAAGACCTGGTGGACCTGGCCGAGGCGACCGGCGTCACGCTGGCCGCCGCGCAGGCTCAGGGAGTGCTCGACCTGTCCACTCCGTCCGGCCGCCTCGCTGCTCGCATCGGGGCTGTGGTGGCTCGCAACGAGACCGAGATGCGAGTCGAGCGTCAGGTACTCGGACACCAGCGACGCAGGGAGTCGGGGAGGCCCTTCTGGAGTACTCGCCCCTTCGGCTTCGAGCGGGACGGCAGGCACCGAGAAGCAGAGGCGGAAGCCCTGCGGCAGGCGTACCGGGATGTCCTGGCCGGCGTCACCCTCTGGTCCATCGCGAAGGACTGGAACACGCGTGGACTGCTCTCGCCGCACGGCAAGGAGTGGCGCAGCTCGAACCTTCGGGTCGTCCTCTTGAAGCCGAGGAACGCGGGAATCCAGACGTACTCGCAGTGGGTCGAGAAGCCGGACGGGATGCGCGTGCGGCGGACCGAGGAGACCGGGGCGGGCAACTGGGAGGCGATCGTCTCCGAGGGCATATTCCGTGCCCTGGTCCGCCACCTGAGCGACCCCGAGCGCAACACGGGCGGCGGCGGCAAGCGCAAGGCCCTGTTGTCCGGCGTGGTCCGCTGCTCGAAGTGTCAGGCCGTCGTCACTCAAGGGTGGAGCAAGAAGAACGCGGCGGGAGAGCGGTACCGCATCTACACCTGTTCGGGTGGCCGGTGCATCACCTGCCCGGCGGACCCGCTGGACTCCTTCGTGGTCAGGAAGGTCATCGACAGGGCCGAGGAGTGGAACGCGGCACCGGCCACGGATGCCGCAGACGAGGAGCGAGAGGCCGAACTGCTGGCCGAGGAGACGGCCGCATCCGAGAGGCGCACCGCCCTGGCGGAGATGTTCGCTGTAGGGGACATCGACGCGTCGACCCTGCGGACGGGCATCGGCAGGTGTGACGCCGAGCTGACCAAGATCCGGGCCGAGCTGGCAGACCTTGCATCGCAGCGGGTGCGCGTCGACCTGGGCGACATCGAGTACCTGTGGGAGGAACTGGACTACGAGGACCCCGACCGCATCGACTACGTGCGGACCGTCGTCATGCAGGTCTGCGAGCGAGTCGAGCTGATGCCGCGCGGTCGAGGAGTCCGGTCCTTCAAGGGCGAGCACTGTCGGATCACGTTCCGGAACCCCTGAGATCCGAGAGCTGAGCCGGCGGTCGCCCTCAACGAGTACGGGCCCTGTCTGACGAGAGTCGGGCGGGGCCCCTCGTCATGCCCGGCGCGGGCGGGCGGGGCATCCCTCAGAGCATCTGTGCGCCACTCTCCCTCCTCAGTTCATGCAACAACGTGCATGAGTCACGTCCGTGCATGGACGGCTGTGAGTGGCCCCCGTACGGTCGTCTCAGGCGGCCCAACCGGGCTGGCAGGTCAAGGGGGTTCCGCATGGCACGCGAAGAACTGACTCGGCTCACTGGCAACGGCAACGGCACGTGCGGAGAGGATGACTGCCCGAACGTTTACCGCACCGCGTCCGGCTCCATTGTGGTTCAGGGCGACGTGTCCGACGCCTTCGCTCCCCCACAGGGGGAAGGGCTCGTGGAGATCCCCGAGAGTGTTCTTCGGGAGGCCGTTCGTGCTCTTGGATGGTGAGGAGTGGCGGGCGACGCTCCGCGGCTTCCAGTCGGAAGCGTGGCGGCTGGAGACCCTGCCCCAGTACCTCGTACCGCAGGAGTCGGACGAACTCGCAGCCTTCAGGGCAGGCAAGCGCGTCGACCCGGGCACCTACTCGTCGGCGTACACGGAAGACCTGAAGCGTCTGCGCGGCGAGGGAAGGAGCAAGGGGCGAGTGCACGTCCTGACTCGACCGCTCTCCGACTACCTGCGCTTCGAGTTCTCCCGGTACTACGCCCCGCACGTGCTCGCCGGGGAGGACATCCGCATCCTTGACGTGACCGAGCGAGACAACCCTTTGCCGGACGTCGAGGACTTCTGGATGTTCGACCGCTCGACGGTCGTTCTCATGAAGTACGAGGACGACGGAACGCAGATCAGCCGGGAGCTGTACGAGGGTGACCCTGCGCCGTTCATCGAGTGGCAGCGCATCGCCGTTGCCGAGTCGGTTCCCTTCCTGGAGTACACGGAGCATGTGACGGAGTGACGTTCGAAGCTGAGCAGCTTGGCGAGTCTGGTACCGAACTCGCCTCCCTGCTCCGGGACTTGCGCAAGCGAGCCGGCCTCTCTGGGGACCGGCTCGCAGCGCGCTGCAACATGTCCCAGTCGAAGGTGTCTCGCATCGAGAACGGCCGGACGCGGCCGTCCCTGGTCGACGTCGAGCAGATCTTGCGAGCGCTGGACGCTCCGCCGAGTCTGGTCGCCGAGGTCTCTGCCCTCGCCAGGATGGCGAACACCGAGTGGCGGAACCTCCGAGAACTTCGGCGCAAGGGGCTCGGCACGAGACAGGCTGAGCTGAAGGCACTCGAAGCGTCCTCTACGCACATGCGCTACTTCCTGCTCTCGATGGTCACCGGGCTGCTCGCAACACCGGAGTACGTACGCGCGAGCCTGGCCCACTCGACGGCCGACACGAGCAAGGCCGTAGCGGGGAAGCTGGGACGACAAGCCGTCCTCTACGACGCCTCGAAGCGGTTCGCGTTCGTTCTGACCGAGCAGGCGGTTCGTTGGCCGGTCGTCTCCCCGCTGGCACTGGCCGAGCAGATGGACCGTCTGGCGTCCCTGTCCTACCTCCCGAACGTTCAGATCGGGGTGATCCCCGTAGGGGCACCGACGCCCCGAACTCCTCTGAGTACGTTCACCATCTACGACGCCGCGTTGGTCACCATCGAGACGACGGCGGGAAGTCTCGTTCTCCGCGACGGCCGAGATGTTCAGGCGTACCTGAAGGAGTTCGCCGGGTACGAGGAACACGCCCTCTTCGGCGAAGACCTGCGGGCACGGCTCGCCAAGTGGTCCGCCGCTTGCCGCGCATGACTTCAGTCGACTACGCGACTGAAGCGCCATCCCGTACGCACCCCGGGGGATCATCCTTCGGCAAGTGAAAAGTCGGGAGGTCGAACTGATGAGCACACCCAAAACGACGATGGACGGGCCGGTATACGTGACCCTTCCCTCTGCGCCGCCCGACCCTGTGTCGGGTTGTCGTGAGTGCCTTCGGTACGCGGTGGCTCGCGCGAACGCCACGTCGGTCGGGGATCACTCACAGGTGTCGGACGTGAACGTGGGCCTGCGGGCCCACCTCCGGAACGAACACCAGGGGCGCTGATGGCGCGCACGATACTGCGGTTCGTGACGCACCGGATCACGCAGCATCCGGACACGGACGTGACCTTCGAGGCGGAGTGCCTGCACTGCAAGTGGAAGGCGGAGCCCTCGACGGACAGTGCGACGGTCGACGTCGAGTGCATGAGTCACACCGGCCTGAGCAACCATCGCGGGTTCCGGCGGATCTGTACGGCGTTCGCCATGGTGGTGCGGACCGAGCCGGACAGACGACAAGGGCCCCCGGCGTAGAGCCGAGGGCCTGCCTGCACTGCTGTGCGCCTGTCTCAGGTGCGCTCTCCCAGGTGCCGGTACAGCGTGGCGCGGGAGACGCCGAGGGCGGCGAGGACCGCTGACCGAGACAGCCGAGCACGCCGGCGTCGGAGGGGTGGGGTATGCCCCCTGACGGATCCTTGCTCGACCGCCATGTCTTGGCAGCCAAGATTCCGCCACTGTTTCAGGGTCCGTCCGCCCTGCCCACAGACTGCCACGGCGGGAACGTATGGCCTGGTCACAGCCTTGCCGTGCCCTTACTGGCAGCGGCGGAAGGTTGTAAGGAACAGGGCCTTACGGCTGTGGCTGTGGGGCGCAGCAGCGCCCCCCTTGGTCTTGCCGGCTTGCTCCTGTCGGCCCCTTCCGGGGCCGCATTGTCGTAGACCACTTGCGACTGTGGCGGCTCTCCCCCTCCCGCCCGGCCCGAGTCGGTGCACGTCGGCAGTCACTCGACCGGCAAGGACCGTGCCGCGCGCCACGCTCGCGGGCGATCACCCGCTTTCCGACCCAACTTCCGCGCCGACCCGCTGGCGAGCCGTGAGAAGGGTGCACAGCGGCTCAGGGTCCGGCGGGCGGCTTGGCTCTCGGGCTCAGTCGGTACGCCGAGACCGTCGGATCACCTGCGAGGTAGAACCGGTGTTGCCAGTCGTGGGCCCTGCTCACCCCCACCCGAGGGCCAACCCGGATGAGAGCGGCAGGTACCGGCTCGCCCTCGGACAACATGACCGCGGTACCTGTCAGGAGGTCTGCGCCGTTGTGCTCTGCCGTGATGCCGAGCGCCTGGCCGAGGTTTCCCGGACCTCGGGCGAGACGTGGACTCTCGACCCTTTCCCCTCGTCGCTTGCGTGCCAGGTCTTCCCCCTCGATGACCCTGCCTGCCCGGATGAGCACACCCGAGGCGATGCCGTCCGTTCCGGTGACGACGTTGGCGCACCAGTGGAGACCATGGGAGCGGTAGACGTAGAGGTGTCCTGCGGGGCCGAACATGGTGGCGTTGCGGGCTGTACGGCCCCCGTAGGCATGGGAGGCTGGATCAGCCTCACCGGAGTACGCCTCGGTCTCCGTGATGGCGATGCTCACGGTACCTTCGGGGGTCTTGCAGGTGAGGACGCTCCCGAGCAGCTTGGGGGCGACCTCTTCGGCTGGGTGGGCAAGGAAGTCGATGTTCATGCTGACCGCCTTGACATGCCGTAGATGAAGTAGACGTACGCATGTCCGGGCGGTCCGAACATCGATGCGTTGCGTGCGGTGCGGCCGCGGTAGGCGTGGGAGCCGGGGTCCGACTCCCCCTCGTAGGCCTCGACCTCCGTGATGCGCAGTTCGATGGGGCCGTCCGGGGTACGCCGGACGAGGGTGCGGCCCAGGAGGTCGGGGGCCACGGTGAGGACCGGGCGGTCGAAGAAGGACCGGGGCAGGGGCGTACGGTCGGGGCGCGCGCTCATCCGGTCGAGCGTAGTGGAACGCGCACGGCTGCAACCGGGGCCTAAGGTTCCGCGTTGGTAAGGGGTAGTCGCGGCGTAGTCGCCACACCTTCACACAGTGCCTTCAAGGGGAGTTTGAGCATGGGGTTCAGGAAGCTGTTCGCGAGCCTGGGTGCCGGCGGTGCTTCGGTGGACACGATCATCACCGAGCCGAACGTCGTGCCGGGCGGAATCGTCCAGGGCGAGGTGCGGATCCAGGGCGGGTCGGTGGAGCAGCAGATCGAGGGGCTGTCGGTCGGCCTCCAGGCGCGCGTGGAGGTGGAAGGCGGCGACCAGGAGTACAAGCAGGACGTCGTCTTCACCAAGCAGCGCCTCGGCGGTGCCTTCCAGGTGCAGCCCGGCGCGCTGCACGTGGTGCCCTTCGCGCTGGAGATCCCCTGGGAGACGCCGATCACCCACTTCGGGGGTCAGCACCTGCACGGGATGAACATCGGGGTCAGCACCGAGCTGGAGATCGCGCGCGCGGTGGACGCGGGCGACCTCGACGCGATCAACGTGCACCCGGTGCCGGCGCAGCAGGCGATCCTCGACGCGTTCCGGCAGCTCGGCTTCTCCTTCCGGAGTGCGGACATGGAGCGCGGGCACATCCGCGGGACGCGGCAGACGCTGCCCTTCTACCAGGAGATCGAGTTCCTGCCGCCGTCGCAGTACCGGGGGCTGAACCAGGTCGAGCTGACCTTCGTCTCGGACGGCCGGGAGATGGACGTCGTCCTGGAGATGGACAAGAAGCCGGGTCTGTTCAGCGAGGGCAGTGACACCTACCGCTGCTTCCAGGTGGGGCTGCAGTCGTACCAGGGGACGGACTGGGTGGCGTACCTGAACCAGTGGATCGCGTCGGTGGGCTCGCAGCGCAACTGGTTCTGAGGCAATGGGTGAGGGCCCGGACCGCGGTGGCGGTCCGGGCCCTCGGTGTGTGCGGCTACATGCGGGCGTAGCCGTAGTTGGTGATCTTCTCGAAGGAGAGCCGGGCCGCGGTGGCCTGGTCCGTCGGGAGCTTGTTCTGCTCCCGGAGTGCCTTCAGCTCGTCTGCGTCGAGGGCCCGGCGGACGAGGACGAACTCGTCGAGGGAGCCGGCGAACGGGTGGTCGCCGTCGAGGCGGCTGCCGAGCTTGATGCCCTCGGCCTGGAAGTTGTCCGTGTAGTGGAGCGAGCCGCCCGTGGGTGCGTCCGCCTCGCCCTTGGCCACGACGGGCTTGCCGTCCTGGTCGAGGCCGGCGTCGGTGACGGTGAGCGTCAGCTTGCCGTTCGCCCGCTGGAGGACGAGGTGGTGGTAGGCGTCCTTGTTGTTGCGGAAGGAGGCGTCGGAGACCTTGACGTAGGAGGTGGCGACGTCCGTCTCGATCAGGGCCGAGATGCGGTTGAATTCCGGCTCGGCTCGGATCCAGAGCTGGCGGTCGGCGTCTCCCTGACCGTACGCCCAGGCGATCACGGGGGTCTTCTTCGCGAGGCCGGCTTCGGCGGCGTTGAAGCGGACCCACATGGCGAGGGTGAAGTCCTCGGAGCCGATGCCTTCGGTGTTGGTGAAGGGCAGCTCGATGTGGCCGTCGGTGCCGTCGAGGGTGACGCCACCGCCGCCGAAGGTGCCCTTGGTGCCGTCGATCTCGGCGCCGCCGCGTACGAAGGCGTTGTTGCAGTGGCCGGAGGCGTCGGGGGTGGCGGGGCCGCCGACGACGGGGCGGGTGTACATGTCGTGGATCTGGGTGGTGCTGTGCTCCATTGACCACCAGATCTTCAGGCCGTCCGTCGGGTAGTCGGCGGTGCCGGAGGCCGGCACGTCGACGGAAGCCGGCCTGGCGATCTTCTCCAGCTCCTGGTCCTCCCCTTGCTCACCGAGGGGGCGCTGCGTCAGGGCCCGGTGGTAGAAGCGGTAGTCGTCGAGGGCTCCGGTGAAGACCTCGGAGTTGCCCGGGTGCGAACCCAGCCGCAGTCCGAGGGCGTCCGGGCGGCCGGCGGTGAAGGAGCCGCGCTTCTCGGTTCCCAGGCCGGTTCCTTCGGTGGTGCGGTCCGCGTGCGGGGCGTCGATCTGGAGCTTGAGGGAGTCTCCCTTGCGGGTGAGGGTGAGCAGGTGCCACTGGTTGTCGCCGAAGGCGGTCCGGTTGGTGGCCTTGTCCTCCAGTTCCAGATACACCCTGCCGTGATCGGTCTCGGCCAGGGCGGTGATGCTGTCGTTCTTCGGCTCGCTGCGGACCCAGAGCGAGGGCTTCGGCGTCTGGTCGGTTCCCACTCCGTAGGCCCACATGAGGGCGGATCGGGGGGTCGTGTCATCGGCCGTGTAGCGGAACCAGAGGGTGTGCGTGAAGTCGCCGGTGCCGGGGTCCAGCGCAGGCGTGTACGGGACTTCGAGGCCCTGGTGGGTGGAGTTGTTGACCAGAGCGTACTTGCCCATCCGGGCGTCGCCGGACGCCGTGTTGAGGGGCTTCGCTCCGGGTTCGAGCAGGAGATTGGCGTCGGCGCAGTTGCCGGAGACGTCGTCGGCGATGGCGAACTGCGTGACCGGGCCCGGAGGGGTGGCGTCGTCGACGACCTGGAAGGCCAGGCGGGCCGCGAGGTGGTCCTTGTCCTTGGCGGTGGTCTGGCCGGTTCCGAGCAGCTTGAGGTCGTCCTCGGCCAGGTTGGTGCGGTACATGCGGAAGTCGTCGATCGTGCCCTTGAAGGGGAAGGTCTCGTCGGGCTTGGCGCCGATCCGGATGCCGTCGTTGCCCGTGTAGCGGTGGGAGGTGACCGCGCCGTCGATGGCGGTGCCGGGGCGGTGGTCCTTCACCACGTTCTTGCGGTCCGGGTCATCGGCCGAGGCGACGCTCAGCGTGACGTCCTTGCCGGCCCGGACCAGGGTCACGTGGTACCAGCTGGCGTTGGCGGCGAAGGCCTCCGGGACGGAGACCGCTGCGGTGACCGCCTTGCCGCCGGGGGTCTCGACCCGGGCCCGGATCACTCCCTCGGCCGGGTAGGCGCGCATCCACACCTGCGGCTCGGCGTTGACGCCGTACGCCCACATCAGGACCTGGGCGGTGGTGGGCGCGGCGGTGTCCCGCTTGAAGTGCAGCGAGTACGTGAAGTTGTCCATGCCGGGGTCGATGGAGGCGGCGTACGGGACGTCGACGTAGTCGGCCTTGTTCGGCTTCTCGGCGGTGGACGGCAGGGCGCCGTCGAGGGCGAGGCCCTGGCCGAACCGGCCCTCCTTGACGATCTTCGCGTCGTCGACGAGGTAGGCGTCGTTGGCGTGGGGCCCGCTGTCCGGGGTGGTGCGGCCGGGCAGCTGTCGCGGCTGGGGGTTCCTGGTGCCGGCGAAGGTGCCGGGGATCTCCAGGTCCGAGGGGTGGAAGCGCTTGAAGTAGATGTGCTGGGCGGAGAAGGTGCTGCCGCCCTCGTACACCAGGCCGATCTCGCCGCCGGTCATGAGGGGCTTGCCGCCGGCCGGGTCGGGGACCTCGACGCCCATTTCGACGAGGTCCGAGTAGCCGGCCCAGTCCGGGTAGCCGGTGCGGTCCTTGTTGATCCGGCCCGCGTCCCCAGGGGGGCGCTGCCAGGTCTCGCCGTGGTCGAGGGAGTACCGGATCTCGAACTTCTCCCGCTTCATCGGGTCGGCGGGGGCCGCCGCGATGAGGGTGTCGCCTGGCGTCTTCTGGTACGTGAGGCGCGGGGCCAGCAGGGAGGCCTGGATCTGCGGGGTGACGAGGGTGGGGACGGTCTTGAAGTTCTTGACCGTGGCGCCGCCGTCGGTGCTGAGGGCGCGGACCCGGTGGTCCGGGGTGATGGGCTTTTTGTCCTCGCCGATCTTCGGGGACACCTCGTTGCGGGCGCCCACGTAGACGGTTCCGTCGAGGAGTTCGACCACCGACGGTTCGGTGGGCTTGATGTCGGCGACCGGGGGCACGGTGTCGCCCTTGCCGTACGTGGCGCTCCTCTTCCAGTTCGCGCCGTGGTCGTCGCTGTAGTAGACGCCGGTGTGCTGGGGCTTGCCGCTCGGGCTTTCGTAGGCGCCGACGACGAGGCGTCCGTTGTAGGCGGTGCTGTTGCGGAGCTGGATGCCGTGCGAGGGGCCGGTGCCGAACCAGCCCTTGGTCGTGCCGCTGAGGCGGTCTAAGTCCTGGGCCGGGCCGAAGGAGACGCCGTCGTCGCTGCTCTTCTGGACGTAGGCGAGGCGCTCGCCGCCGGGGACGGTCGGCTCCGCGGTGGAGAGCAGGAAGACGTCGCCGGTCTCCAGGTCGGCGACCGGGGAGGCGTTGCCGTGGGTCCAGGGGGCCTTGGGGTCGGCCGGCTTGTCGGGCTCGCCCTCGACCTTGAGCACGGGGCGGCCGGTCAGGACCGTGCGGATGGGGCCCCAGGTACGGCCGTCGTTGGTGGAGCGGCGGACCACGATGTCCATCGGGCCGCGGTCGGCGCAGGAGGGGGAAGTGCGGGCCTCGGCGAAGGCGAGGAGCGCGCCCGTCTTGGTGCGGGTGAGGGTCGGAATGCGGAAGCAGCCGTAGCCCGCGGTGCCCGAGCGGAACAGGATCTGTTCGTTGCGCTTCGCGTCGGGGTCGGGTGTGGACTGTTCGGTTCCGGATGCCTGTGCCGGAGATATCGCGACGAGGGTGGCGGCGACTGCTGCCACGCTGGTCAGCAGGGCCGCGCCAGCGGTGCCGCGGGATGCTGCTGACGCGGTTCTTGATCTTTGCATTGGAAGAAGATAGGCCCTGCCAAAAGGGCTTAGGCTCGCAGTGAGGACTTTTCGATCACGCCAGGAGGTTTCCGTCGTGTCTGAGCGTCAACGGCCGTCTCTGCCGCACGATTTCCACCCCGAGGTGCACGCCTTCACCGTAACCAGCGAGGATCTCGCGCCGGGTGCCGATCTGGGTGACGCCCAGGTGCTCGCAGGTGGGAACATCTCGCCGCAGCTGCGGTGGGAGGGCTTCCCCGAGGGGACGAAGAGCTTCGCCGTGACGTGCTTCGATCCGGACGCGCCGACGGGCAGCGGGTTCTGACACTGGGTGCTCTTCGATCTGCCGGTCTCGGTCACCGAGCTGCCGGGCGGGGCGGGCAGCGGGAAGTTCGAGGGGCTGCCCGCCGGGGCGGTGCACGTGCGCAACGACTACGGGACCAAGGACTTCGGCGGGGCCGCTCCGCCGGCCGGGGAGCGGCACCGGTACGTGTTCACCGTCTACGCGGTGGATCAGGAGAAGCTCGGCCCCGGCGAGGACGTGTCTCCCGCCGCCGTCGGCTTCAACCTGCGGTTCCACACGCTCGGGCGGGCCCAGCTGATCGGTGAGTACGAGGCGCCTGCCGGCTGATCTCTTCTCCTGGTGTTTGCCCGGTCCTGGTCTAAAGACGGCCTGGACCGGGCATTTTTATTGCGTTGTCCCGCGTGGCGCGCGCGGCCAGAGTGGTTGCGGGCCCTGCCGCCAGGGTGGTCGCGGGCCTGCACACGGGAGGTGGGCGAGATGCGGGACACGCTGGTGCTGAATGCGAGCTTCGAGCCGCTGTCGACGGTGACGCTGAACCGGGCTGTGGTCCTGGTGCTCCAGGACAAGGCCGTCGTGGAACAGTCGCACCCCGATCTGCGTGTGCGCGGTGCCAGCATGGATCTTCCGCTGCCCCGGGTGATCAGGCTCTGCCGGTACGTCCGGGTGCCCTTCCGAAGACATGCTCCCTGGTCGCGGAGGGGAGTGCTGGTCCGGGACCAGCACCGGTGCGCGTACTGCGGGAAGCGCGCGACGACCGTGGACCACGTGCTGCCGCGGGCCCAGGGAGGTGGGGACACCTGGCTGAACACGGTGGCCTCCTGCGCCGAGGACAACCACCGCAAGGCGGCGAGGACTCCGGAGGAGGCGGGGATGCCGCTCCTCCGGAAGCCCTTCGTACCCTCTCCTGCGGACGCCATGCTGCTGGCCCTCGGGGTGAACGGGCGGGATGTGCTGCCGGAGTGGTTGGAGCGTTCCGCCTGAGGTGCCGGTCCGCTGGGTGACGTAGGCCTTCTACGTCGCTCAGCGGAGCAGCAGTTGGACGATCGCGAGGATGCCGACCACCACGATGACCGCGCGCAGGACGGTCGGCGGGAGGCGGCGGCCGACCTTGGCGCCGATCTGGCCGCCGATGGTGGAGCCGACGGCGATGAGGAGGACGGCCGTCCAGTCGAAGTCGGCGACGAAGAGGAAGAAGACGGCCGCGATGCCGTTCACCAGCGCCGCGATGACGTTCTTGACGGCATTGATGCGCTGTATGTCCTCGTGGAGCAGCAGGCCCATCAGGCCGAGGTAGAGGACGCCCTGGGCCGCGCCGAAGTAGCCCCCGTACGCGCTGGAGAGCAGCATGCCGGTGAGCAGCGCCGGCCCGCCGTCGGGGTGGCCCGTGTCGCCTCCGGCGGACTCCTGGCGGCGGCGCAGGTAGGCGGCGAGGCGGGGCTGGAAGACGACGAGCACGAGGGCCAGTCCGATCAGGACGGGCACGATCGTGTCGAAGGAGTCCGACGGCAGGGTGAGGAGCAGGACGGCTCCCGCGAGACCGCCGACGAGGGACACGGCGCCGAGCCGCAGGATGCGGGCGCGCTGGCCCTGGAGCTCCTTGCGGTAGCCGATGGCTCCGCTGATGGAACCGGGCACCAGGCCGAGGGTGTTGGACACGTTGGCGGTGACCGGCGGCAGGCCGGTGGCCAGGAGCACCGGGAAGGTGATCAGGGTGCCGGAGCCGACGATCGTGTTGATGGTGCCGGCGCCGATGCCGGCGGCGAAGACCGCGAGTGATTCCCAGAGAGTCATCGACATGGACGGGGTCGTCCCCTTTGCATGAGTGAGTCGCCTCCCCGCCATGAAGGTCGAGGGGCCTCACTGATCATGCCGGAGGGGACTGCCCGTTCAGTCGATGGGGGGCTGCTCGCGGCGCTCGGCGCTGTCCTTGTCGCGGGCGGCGGGGATGCCGCCGCCGTCCTTGCCCGCGTTCTGCGGGTTGAAGCCCGAACCGCCGCCCAGCGGGCCGAAGTTGCCCATGGCGCCGGAGAGGCCCTTGAGGGCGTCGCCGATCTCGCTGGGCACGATCCAGAGCTTGTTCGCGTCGCCCTCGGCGATCTTCGGGAGCATCTGGAGGTACTGGTAGGCGAGGAGCTTCTGGTCGGCGTCGCCGGCGTGGATGGACTCGAAGACCGTACGGATGGCCTGGGCCTCGCCCTCGGCCTTGAGGGCCGCGGCCTTGGCCTCACCCTCGGCGCGCAGGATGGAGGACTGCTTCTCACCCTCGGCGCGCAGGATCTCCGACTGCCGGACACCCTCGGCCTGGAGGATCGCGGCGCGCTTGTCGCGGTCGGCGCGCATCTGCTTCTCCATCGAGTCCTGGATGGAGGTCGGCGGCTCGATGGCCTTGAGCTCGACGCGGTTGACGCGGATGCCCCACTTGCCGGTGGCCTCGTCGAGGACGCCGCGCAGGGCCGCGTTGATCTCCTCGCGGGAGGTGAGGGTCCGCTCCAGGTCCATGCCGCCGATGATGTTGCGCAGGGTGGTGACGGTGAGCTGCTCGATGGCCTGGATGTAGCTGGCCACTTCGTACGTCGCGGCGCGCGCGTCGGTCACCTGGTAGTAGATGACGGTGTCGATGTTGACGACCAGGTTGTCCTGGGTGATCACCGGCTGCGGCGGGAACGGGACGACCTGTTCACGGAGGTCGATCCGGTTGCGGATCGAGTCGATGAACGGGACGACGATGTTGAGGCCCGCGTTGAGGGTGCGGGTGTAGCGGCCGAACCGCTCGACGATGGCGGCGCTGGCCTGCGGGATCACCTGGATCGTCTTGACCAGTGCGATGAAGACCAGAACCACCAGAATGATCAGGACGATGATGATCGGTTGCATGCGGTTCCCCGTGCCCTTCCGGCTGTCTGTGCTGCCCCGTTGAACGGAGTCTCGCAGACCCGGGGGCCGCGAGCGGTCTGCTTGTCACATGACGACGGCGGTCGCCCCGTCGATCTCCACGACGTCGACCGACTGGCCCGGTTCGAAGCTGGTGTCCGCGTCGAGGGTGCGCGCGGACCAGACTTCGCCGGCGAGCTTGATGCGGCCGCCTCGGCCGTCGACGCGTTCGAGGACGACTGCGCTTCTGCCCTTCAACGCGTCGATTCCGCTGCGGTGTTGGGGTCGCTGGTCGCGGTGCCGGTTGGCGATCGGCCGTACGACGGCGATGAGCGCGACCGACACGATCACGAAGACCAGGACCTGGGCCACCACTCCCCCGCCGACGGCCGCCGTGATGGCGGCCGCGACCGCGCCGACGGCGAACATGCCGAACTCCGGCATCGCGGTCAGGACGAGGGGGATGCCCAGTCCGACCGCGCCGATGAGCCACCACACCCACGCGTCGATGTCCACATGGTCATGGTAGGCGGGGTGGGCGCGGTCGGGACAGGGTGCGGGGCCCTCGCGCTGGTGCGCGGGTGCGGCTAGCGCAGGGGCAGGCCCTGGGCGGTCCAGCGGTCGTTCCCGTTGCGCTCGACGATCAGCGGGAGACCGAAGCAGAGCGAGAGGTTGCGGGAGGTCAGTTCGAGGTCGATCGGGCCCGCGGTGACGACCTTGCCCTGGCGGATCATCAGGACGTGGGTGAAGCCGGGGGCGATCTCCTCGACGTGGTGCGTGACCATGACCATCGAGGGCGCGAGCGGGTCGCTGGCGAGCCGGCCCAGGCGGCGTACGAGGTCCTCGCGGCCGCCGAGGTCCAGGCCGGCGGCGGGCTCGTCGAGGAGCAGCAGCTCGGGGTCGGTCATCAGGGCGCGGGCGATCAGGGTGCGCTTGCGCTCGCCCTCGGAGAGGGTGCCGAACTTGCGGTCGAGGTACTCGCTCATGCCGAGGCGGTCGAGGAACGCGCGGGCGCGCTGCTCGTCGATCTCCTCGTACTCCTCCTGCCAGGTCGCCGTCATGCCGTAGGCGGCGGTGAGGACGGTCTGCAGGACGGTCTGCCGCTTGGGGAGCTTGTCGGCCATCGCGATCCCGGCGACGCCGATGCGGGGGCGCAGCTCGAACACGTCGGTACCGGGCTTGCCGAGGGTGCCGCCGAGGATCGTGGCGGTGCCCTTGGTGGGGAAGAGGTAGCTGGAGGCGAGGTTCAGCAGCGTGGTCTTGCCGGCGCCGTTGGGGCCGAGGATCACCCAGCGCTCGCCCTCCTTGACCGACCAGGAGACCTGGTCCACCAGCGCCCGGCCCTCGCGGACCACGGATACGTCCACCAGCTCCAGAACATCGCTCATGAGCGTGTTGTCACCCCTTGCAGTCACGGTTCTGTGCGCGCCTGTAGGCGCGGCCCCAGAGGAAAACCTACGCCACTCGGGGACGGGTCCGGGGCCGGGGCCCGGTGCGGGGGCCCGTGCGGGGCGGATCCGTAGAGTGGGGGGATGCTTTTCGAACCACGTTCAGGGCGGCTGGCCGCCTGGGGGAACGCTCTGCTGGCCGGTCTGGTCTCGCCCGACGAGGCCGTGTTGTCGATCGTGGGCGAGGACGCCGTGCACCGGGTGGCGGGGCTGCCGGGTGAGGCGGAGCCGGTGGGGCTCACGCTGGCGCTCGGCCGGCTGCGGGCGCTGGGGGTGAGCGGGCTGCGGGTGGCGCTGCCGGCGCCGGGGCATCCGCTGGGGCTGAGCGGGCCGCCGGAGTTCAACGCGCGGGCGCTGGAGGCCGAGGAGGCCGTGGTGTGCGTGGGCGCTGCGATGGGGCTGGTGCCGGAGGTGACGGAGGCCGGGCCGGCCGGGGACGTGCACGTCTCGGTGGTGTGGCACTGCCTGCCGGTACGGGAGGCTCCGCCGGCGGACGTGCCGTCGCTGGGCGAGGCCGAGCGGGAGCTGGCGGAGGCGCTGCGCGAGGCGACGGTGGTGCTGACGCGGCTGGACGTGGCGGGGTCGGGGCCGGTCGCGGAGGCCGCGCTGTCGGCGTACCGGGCGCGGGCGGAGGCGGGGCCTTCCGACAAGGCGCTGGCGCCGGGGTATCCGGTGCGGGCGGTGCGGGTGCTGTCGCTGGCGCAGCGGGTGGACCTGATGGTGTCGCTGGCGTACGAGCACGGGCACGGGGGTGCAGTGTCCTCGTCCGAGATGGCGGCGCGGGCCGAGGCCTTGCGGCCGGTGGAGCGGGTGGCTCGGCGGGCGCTGGTGGCGGCGTACAACGCGGCCGTGGAGGAACGGCTTCGCTGACGCGGGCCGCGGGGGGCCGGGCCGGGCGGGGGCTGCGCCCCGGCTCCTGGGGCTCCGCCCCAGACCCCGCGCCTCAAACGCCGGCGGGGCTGGATTCGGCTGAGCCGGAGCGCCGCGTGCGGCGCCGTTGCGGGGGCTCCGCCCCCGGACCCCCGCGCCTCAAACGCCGGCGGGGCTGGATTTTGCCCGGCGGGGCCGGAGACACCGCGGCCCCGCTTCCCGGGGAGAGAGGGGGAAGCGGGGCCGGTGCGAGGCTCGCAGTTAGGAATTGACGCCCGTGTTGCCCCAGGCGCCGTTCAGCAGGCCGATCGCGGTGACCGAGTTGCCCACGACGTTGACCGGGACGTGGACCGGGACCTGGAGCAGGTTCCCGGAGGCCACGCCGGGCGAGTTCAGGGCCTCGCCCTCCGCCGACGCACTGCCGTGCGCCGAGGAGACACCGGCGCCGGCGGCGACGAGGCCGCCCGCGATCATGGTGACTGCTGCGGCCTTCTTGAAGTTCTTCACGTTCTCGTCCTCCAGTACGTCTGCCGCGACCAGCCGTCGCGGCACGTCATGGAGAACGGCCGACCCGTGATCGGGTTGCGCCGTCCGGGCTACATACACCCGACCGTATGAAATCCGTTTACTCGGCTAGACCGTGGCGGACGGCCCACAGTGCGGCCTGGGTGCGGTCCGCGAGGTCCAGTTTCATCAGGATGTTCGAGACGTGCGTCTTGACGGTCTTCTCGGACAGGACCAGCGCCCGGGCGATCTCCCGGTTTGAGCGGCCGTCCGCGATCAGGCCCAGGACCTCCCGTTCCCGGTCGGTGAGGGACCCGGGGCGGCCGGCGCCGGCGGGTTGCTGCTCCTCCTGGGAGAGGAGGGCCTGCGCCACCTCCGGCTGGAGGAGGACGTGGCCCGCGTGGACGGAGCGGATCGCGCCGGCGAGGGCGTCGGGGTCGATGTCCTTGTAGACGTATCCGGCGGCTCCGGCGCGCAGGGCGGGGATCGCGGTCCGCTGTTCCGTGAAGCTGGTGACGATCAGGACGCGGGCCGGGTTCTCGAGCTCGCGGAGCCGGCGCAGGGCTTCGATGCCGTCGGTGCCCGGCATCTTGACGTCCATCAGGATCACGTGGGGCCGCAGCTCCTCGGCGCGGGCGATGCCCTCCTCGCCGTCGGAGGCCTCGCCGACCACCTCGATGTCCTCCTGGACCTCCAGGAAGGTGCGCAGGCCGCGGCGGACCACCTGGTGGTCGTCGACCAGCAGGATGCGGATTCGTCCGGTGTCTTCAGCCACCGGGGACCTCCATCTCGATCGTGGTGCCCCTGCCGGGCTCCGAGTGGACGGTGAGCCGGCCGCCGACGCCGCTCGCGCGGTCCCGCATGGAGACCAGGCCGAGGTGGCGGCCCGCACGGCGGACGGTCTGCGGGTCGAAGCCCTTGCCGGTGTCGCGGACCTTGAGCACCGCGCCGCCGTCGGGGGTGCGGGCCAGGGTGACCTCCACGCGGTCGGCGCCGGAGTGGCGCAAGGCGTTGTGGAGGGCTTCCTGGGCGACGCGCAGGAGTGCTTCCTCCTGGGTCGCGGGCAGGGCCCGTACGCCGTCACAGGCGAAGGTGACGTGCGCGGTGTGCGCGCGGTCGAGTACCTGGACGTGGGTGCGGAGGGTGGCGACGAGGCCGTCCTCGTCGAGGGCGGCCGGGCGGAGCTCGGTGACGGCGGCGCGCAGTTCGTCGGCGGCCTCGGCGGCGAGGGCGGACACCTGCTGGAGCTCGTCCTTGGCGCGGGCCGGGTCGCGGTCGACGAGCGCGGCGGCGGCCTGGGCGGTGAGGCGGAGCGAGAACAGCTTCTGGCTGACGGCGTCGTGCAGCTCGTGGGCGAGGCGGGAGCGCTCCTCGGCGATGGTGAGCTCGCGGCTGCGCTCGTAGAGCCGGGCGTTGGTGAGGGCGATGGCCGCGTGCTGGGCGAGGAGGGAGAGGAGTTCCTCGTCCTCGTCGGTGAAGGCGCCCGGGCCCTTCTTGTTGGCGAGGAAGAGGGCGCCGAGGATCTCCTCGCCGTCGCGGACGGGCAGCCCGAGGAAGTCGGACATCTCGGGGTGCGCGGCCGGCCAGCCCCCGAAGCGCGGGTCCTGGCGTACGTCGGCCAGTCGCTCGGGGGCGTCCTTGTGGAGCATCGCGGCGAGGATGCCGTGCTGGCGGGGCAGCGGGCCGATGCGACGCCACTGCTCGGCGCTGATGCCGTCCACCACGAACTGGGCGAAGCCGCCGTGGTCGTCCGGGACGCCCAGGGCCGCGTACTCGGCGTCCAGGAGCTCGCGGGCCGACACGACGATCGTGCGCAGGACGTCGCGGACCTCCAGGCGGCGGCTCATGGCGAGCAGAGCGGTGCTCACGGCGGCCAGGCCGGTGCGTTCGGGTCCTGTGCGTCCTTTGTGCATGGGGTCACCGTACCCAGGACCGTGACCTGCGGGATCGGGCCTCGGGCGTAGGTCCAAGGGACCTGTGCGGGTGGGGCTCGCGGCCGACGCGGCGGCGGGTGCGGCCTTCCTAGGTTGGGGGCATCTGCTGATCGGGGACGGAAGGCGTGGTGCGGTCATGTCGGTGGCGATCGTGACGGGGGCTTCGCGGGGGCTGGGCAGGGCGCTGGCCGGGGAGTTGGCGGCGCGCGGCTGGGACCTGGTGCTGAGTGCGCGGGGCGCGGCGGCGCTGGAGGAGGCGGCCGGTTCGCTGCCGCGGTCGGGAGGGAGGGTTGTGGCTGTGCCGGGGGACGTGCCCTCGGGGGCGCACCGGGCGGCGCTGGTGGCGGCGGCGCGGGAGCTGGGCGGGCTGGACCTGCTGGTGAACAACGCGGGGGTGCTGGGGGCGGAGCCGTTGGTGCCGCTGGCGGAGCATTCGCTGGACGGGCTGCGGGAGGCGTTCGAGGTGAACGTGGTGGGGGCGCTGGGGCTGGTCCAGGAGGGGCTGCCGCTGCTGCGGGCCTCGGGGGCCGGGGCGGTGCTGAACATCAGCTCGGACGCGGCCGTGGTTCCGTACGCGACGTGGGGGGCGTACGGGGCCACGAAGGCGGCCGGGGACCTGATGTCGGCCGTACTGGCGGTGGAGGAGCCCGGGCTGCGGGTGTGGTGGGCGGACCCGGGTTCCATGCGGACGCGGATGATGGCGGCGGCCGAGCCCGGGGAGGACCTGGCGGGGCTGCCGACGCCGGAGGAGGTGGCGCCGGTGCTGCTGCGGCTGTGGGCGGAGGGGCTGCCGAGCGGGCGGTACACGGCGGAGCGCCTCGCGGCCGGGCGCCTCGCGGCGGGCCGGGCGGACGACGGAGGCGGCGGTACGGATGGCGAGCCGGTCGCGGAGCCCGGTACGGGCGTGGCGGCGGGCGGCTCGACCGACAGCTCTGCGGGCGGGGCCGGCGGCAGCTCGGCCGGCGTCGCTGCGGGCGGGGCTGCGGGTTTGGGGGGCCGGCGGTGAGGGGGCGGTCGGCGCTACCGGAGAAGGGACTGTATATAAGGGACATTCCGCCTGGTCTGATGGCCCGGGTTCCCGCCGAGCAGCGCGGGCCGGGGAGGGGGCGGGATTCCGTACGGCTGCTGGTCTCGCGGGGCAGTGCGGAGGTCTCGCTGCACGCCTTCCGGGAGCTGCCGGGGCTGTTGCGGGCCGGGGACGTCCTGGTGGTGAACACCTCGGCCACGCTGCCGGCCGCCGTGGACGGGCGGCTGGGCGGCGCGGACGTGGTGGTGCACTTCTCGACCCGGGGGGACGACGGGCGCTGGGCGGTGGAGCTGCGGGAGCCGGCCGGGGGCGGGACGACCCGGCGGCGGGCCGGCGGGCCCGCGGGGGGGCTGGTGGAGCTGCCGGGCGGGCACCGGCTCGTGCTGGAGGAGCCGCTGTCCGCGGGGGCGGACCGGCTGTGGTGGGCGCGGCCGTCCGCGGAGGTGCCCGCGCTGCTGGAGGCGTACGGGCGGCCGATCCGGTACGCGTACACGGAGCGGGACCAGCCGCTGTCGGCGTACCAGACGGTCTTCGCGGTGCCGGCGCCCGACGGGGCGGGCTCGGCGGAGATGCCGAGCGCGGGCCGGCCCTTCACGGCGGAGCTGGTGGCGCGGCTGGTGAGCCGGGGGGTGCAGTTCGCGCCGCTGACCCTGCACACGGGGGTGGCCTCGCAGGAGGCGCACGAGCCGCCCTACCCGGAGCGGTACGAGGTGCCCGCGACGACGGCGCGGCTGGTGAACGCGGCGAAGGCGGGCGGCGGGAGGGTGCTCGCGGTGGGGACCACCGCCGTGCGGGCCCTGGAGTCGGCGGCGGGGGCGGACGGGGTGGTGCGCGCGGCCGGCGGGTGGACCGGTCTGGTGGTGACGCCGGAGCGCGGGGTGCGGGTGGTGGACGGGCTGCTGACCGGGCTGCACGAGCCCGAGGCCTCCCATCTGCTGATGCTGGAGGCGGTGGCGGGGCGGGATGCCGTACGGCGCGGGTACGCCGAGGCCGTGGCCCGGCTCTGCCTTTGGCACGAGTTCGGGGACGTGCATCTGCTACTCAAGGATGACAATCGGTGACTGATTGCGTTGCTTCAGCAACGCTCGGTGAAATCGTTACGTGCCCGATGTGAGCCCGCGCATAGGACCCAGATCACTTACGAAGTTCCCTAGTGGACGGATAAAGGTCCCGTCAGCACGGGTGCGACTAGTGCCGAGGCCGGAAATCGGGCCTCGGCCCCAGTCCGTGATCCACTAAGCAGGATCGTACGTCACACCTTTGCCACAGCTTTTTGCCACCGCTAAGAATTGCCCTCGTCGCACAGCGCCGCGGATCCCGGATCCGAGCGGCGCTTTCCTGCGGCCCCCGCTATTCGAAGAGGTTGCCCCGCCATGTCTGCTTCCAGCACTCCCGGTCACAGTCGTCTGACGAAGGCACACAAGCTGTCCATTGCCGGCGTCGCCACGTTCAGTGCCGCCGCGCTCGCCTTCTCCCTGGTCCCGGCCGACGCCGCCGAGGCCACGGCGACCGTCGCCGCCCCCGTCGCCTGGACCCAGGTCGTCGACGGTGCGCAGACGAAGGCCGTACAGCAGAACCTCTCCGTGCAGCACGTCGTCGCCGACAAGCAGGCGAAGGACGCGGCGAAGGCCGAGGCCAAGGCGAAGGCCGAGGCCGACGCGAAGAAGGACCGCGAGCAGAAGGAGGCCGCGAGCCGCTCCGCCGCCCGCACCCCCGTCTTCGCGAACAACCTGGACGGCTGGATCAAGGAAGCCCTCTTCATCATGAAGAAGGAAGGCATTCCGGGCACCTACGCCGGCATCCACCGCAACATCATGCGCGAGTCCAGCGGCAACCCCATGGCGATCAACAACTGGGACATCAACGCCCAGAACGGCATCCCCAGCAAGGGTCTGCTCCAGGTCATCCTGCCGACCTTCAAGGCGTACCACGTCAAGGGCACCAAGTTCGACCAGTACGACCCGGTCGCCAACATCGTCGCCGCCTGCAACTACGCGGCCGACCGCTACGGCTCGATGGACAACGTCAACAGCGCCTACTAGGCCTCGCTGACACCCCCCATGCCACATGCGCCTCAGGGCGGCACCCGGATGTCCGGGTGCCGCCCTGAGGCGTTTTGCACGTACGGCGTTACTTGCCGGCCCGCATGACCTCGGGCTCGTGGCGGCGCAGCAGGCGCTGGACCAGGAAGCCGCAGGCGATGCCGAGGAGCAGCAGGATGGTGATGTTCAGGCTCCACTGGCCGACCGTGGCGTCCCAGAGCGGGTCGGTGTTGCTCGGGTTCTCCGCGTCCCACGGCGGCATGAGCTTGCCGAGGTTCAGCGTGGTGCCGGCGGCGGCGATGGCCCAGCGGGAGGGCATCAGCCAGGCGAACTGCTCCAGGCCCGGGGAGTCGTACACCTGGAAGAGGATGCCGGTGAACACGACCTGGACGATCGCGAACATGACCAGCAGCGGCATGGTCTTCTCGGCGGTCTTCACCAGCGAGGAGATCACCAGGCCGAACATCATCGAGGTGAAGCCGAGCGCGATGACCGACAGGCAGATCTCGACGGCCGGCGGCATGACCAGGCCCTCGGTGGGCAGGTCGCGCGGGAAGAAGCCGATCGCGCAGATGATCACGCCCTGGATGGCCGTGATGAAGCCGAGGACGATCACCTTCGACATGAGGTACGCGGACCGGTACAGGCCGGTCGCGCGCTCACGCTCGTAGATCACGCGTTCCTTGATCAGCTCACGGACCGAGTTGGCGGCGCCGGAGAAGCACATGCCGACCGCGAGGATCAGCATGATCGTGCCGGCGTCGCCGTTGAACCGGGACGGGGCGACCGGCGGGGCGAGGCCGAACTTCGCGGGGATCACCGTGGAGACCACGCCCAGGACCGCGGGCAGGAGCAGCATCAGGGCCATGAAGCCCTTGTCGGACGCGATCACCGAGACGTAGCGGCGGATCAGCGTCCACAGCTGCGAGCCCCAGCCCTGCGGGGTGCTCGGGCGCATCTGCTGGGCCGGCGGCATGGCCACCGACTGCGGGGCGACCGCGTCGAGGTCCGCGGCGTACAGCTGGTAGTGCTGGGAACCCTTCCAGCGGCCGGCCCAGTCGTAGTCGCGGTAGTTCTCGAAGGCCGAGAAGACGTCCGCCCACGTGCTGTAGCCGAAGAAGTTCAGCGCGTCGTCCGGCGGGCCGAAGTACGCGACCGAACCGCCCGGGGCCATGACCAGCAGCTTGTCGCAGATGGCCAGCTCGGCCACCGAGTGGGTGACGACGAGGACGGTGCGGCCGTCGTCGGCGAGGCCGCGCAGCAGCTGCATGACGTCGCGGTCCATGCCCGGGTCGAGGCCGGAGGTCGGCTCGTCCAGGAAGATCAGCGACGGCTTGGTGAGGAGCTCCAGGGCCACGGACACGCGCTTGCGCTGACCACCCGAGAGCGCGGTGATCTTCTTGTCCTTGTGGATGTCGAGCTTCAGCTCGCGCAGCACCTCGTCGATGCGGGCGGCGCGCTCGGCCTCGGCGGTGTCGCCGGGGAAGCGCAGCTTGGCCGCGTACTTGAGGGCCGTCCGTACGGTCAGCTCCTTGTGCAGGATGTCGTCCTGCGGGACCAGGCCGATGCGCTGGCGGAGCTCCGCGAACTGCTTGTACAGGTTGCGGTTGTCGTAGAGGACGTCGCCCTGGTCGGCGGGCCGGTAGCCGGTGAGCGCCTTGAGCAGGGTCGACTTGCCGGAGCCGGAGGGGCCGATGACGCCGATCAGCGACTTCTCCGGGACGCCGAAGGTGACGTCCTTGAGGATCTGCTTGCCGCCGTCGACGGTGACGGTGAGGTGGCGGGCCGAGAAGGAGACCTCGCCGGTGTCGACGAACTCCTCGAGGCGGTCGCCGACGATCCGGAACGTCGAGTGGCCGACGCCGACGATGTCGTTCGGACCGAGCAGCGCGGTGCCGGACTTGGGCAGCGGCTGGCCGTTGACGTAGGTGCCGTTGTGGCTGCCGAGGTCGTGGATCTCGAAGCGGCCGCCGGGCATCGAGCGGAACTCGGCGTGGTGGCGGGAGACCTGGAGGTCGGAGACCACCAGCTCGTTCTCCAGCGCACGGCCGATCCGCATGACGTGTCCCAGCGAGAGCTGGTGGAACGTCGTCGGGCTGCGGTCGCCGTACGCGGGTGCGCCGCCCTGCGCGGGGCGGGGCGCGGGCGCGGCGCCCTGCTGCTGCGGGAAGTGCTGCTGGGCCTGCGGCTGCGGGGCGTGCTGCTGCGCGTGCTGCTGCTGTGCGTGCTGCTGCTGCTCCCAGGCCTGCTGCTGGGGCTGCTGCTGCGGGGTCTGGTACCCCTGGGCCTGCGACTGGGCGTACGCCTGCGCCGGGGCCGCCTGCTGGGCCTGGGCCTGCTGCGGTACGGCGGCGGCGCTCAGGTTCAGCCGCGGGCCGTCGGTGGCGTTGCCCAGGTGGACCGGCGTGCCGGGCACGAGTTCGGTCTGCTGGACCCGGGCACCGTGCACGTACGTGCCGTTGGTGCTGCCGTGGTCCTCGATACCCCAACCACGGCCGTTCCAGGCGATGGTGGCGTGCCGCCACGACACCCGGGCGTCGTCGATCACCACGTCTCCCTGGGGGTCGCGCCCCAGCGAGTACGACCTGGACGGATCGAGCGTCCAGGTCCTTCCATTCAATTCCAGTACGAGTTCCGGCACTCCAGCCCCACTTAAGTCCCCCGAGAATCCCCCTGACGTCAGGGAGTCTAGGGATGGCGAACATCCGGGGGAACTATTTCAGGCCCGGGCCCACATGTGGAATCGGGGCCACGATGCGGCGTCTACGCCTGCCCGTTGACGGGGCCGAAAGTCACCCGGAGAGTGAGATACGGGACTTCTCGCCCGCTCGGCCCTGATCGGGGGAACCGCGTATGCCTGGTGTGCGTCGCGTTCGTTGGGGGGACGTGCTGCTGTCCGGCCTCGCCGCCGTGGGCTGGTCCCTGGCCGTGATGGCCGGGGTGGCCGGGTTGGGGCTGCACCTGCTGGGGGCCGACGCCCTCGGTGGTTCGCTCGGGGCGATGACGGCCGCCGTGGTGGTGCTGGCGGTCGGCGGGACGGTGACCCCCTCGGGTGACATGTCGGTCTTCGGGGTCGACGGGCCGGGCGCGGAGGGCTCTCTGGACGTCATGCCCTTGGGGGTGGCGCTGGCCGGGGCGCTGGTGCTGGCCTCGGTGTTCCTGCGCTCGCTGCGCGCCGGGGCGGCGGCGGGCGAGCTGGTGGCCCGGGTGACGGTGGTCGCGGGGCTGTTCGTGGCGACGGCGGGCGGGCTGGCGTGGGCCGGGCACGACGTGGTCACGGTGGACGGGCCGCGGCTGCCGGCGGTTCCGGCTCCGGTGAAGGTGCCGCCGAAGCTGGAGATCCCGGGGCTCGGGGACATCGGCGGGCTGCTGCCGGACCGCGTCGGGGAGCTGATCGAGACCCGGGCCCGGGTGGGCTTCTCGGTGGAGCTCTGGCCGACGCTGGTGGGTGCCGGGGTGTGGGTGGCGGTGGTGCTGGGCGTGGCGCTGCTGGTCTCGCGGCGCGGGCCGGCGGGGTGGGCGCGGCTGCGCCCGGCCGCCTCGGCTGTGGTGGCGGTACTGCTGGTGGCGGTGGCGGCCGGGCTGGCGGCGGCCGTGTGGGCGGCCGTTCGGGCGGAGCCCGGGGAGGAACGGCACGTGCTGGGGGCCGCGCTGCTCGGTGCGCCGAACGGGGCCTGGCTGGGCGTGCTGCTCGGGCTGTTCGTGCCGCTGCGCGGCCGGGCCACGGGGGCGCCGGCCCGGCTGCTGCCGGATCCGCTCGACGAGCTGCTGGTGGGGGCCGGCGCGCGGGAGCCGGTGACGGTGGCGCGGCTCGCGGAGTACGACGGGCGGGTGTGGCTGCTGGTGGCGGGGTCGGCCCTGCTGCTGCTCTGCGCGGGCGTACTGGCGGCCGTACGAAGTCCGGGGCGCGGGGTCGGGGAGTGCGCGGCGCGGCTGGCGGCGGCGACGGGGGTGGGGCTGGCGGTGCTGGTGGGGCTGACGGGGTTCTCGGCGGACGCCTCGCTCGCGGTGCTGGGCGTGGACGCCGTTGACGCCGGCGCTGAGCTGCGGGGGTCGGTGGTGTTCGCCCTCGCCCTGGGGGCGGCCTGGGGGGCGTTCGCCGGCGGCGCGGGCGCGGCCCTGACCCGGCGCGGCCGTCGGGCCGCCGCCCCGGGGTGGCCCGACGGTCCGGCGCGGCCGGGCGGGCCGCCTGCCTGGCCGGCTCCCGGCTGGGGCCCCGGCGCTGCGGGCCCTGACGCACCCACGGCCCCGTACGGGGCAGCCGCCCCGCAGCCGGGCCGCAGCCACGCCTGGGGCGCGGGCCCCGGGCCCGGCTCGTCCGGCGAAGCCGCGCCCGGCGGGGGTCCGGGGGCGGGTCCGGTGACGGACCCCGGGGCGGACGGCTCCTGGGACGTCACCGTCACCGGCATCCCACCCACGCCGCCCAGGCCGCCGCGCCGGCCGCCGTTCACCCCGCCCCCTCCCCCGCCCCCACCTCCGCCACCCAGCAGCTGAAGACGTGGGCCGGAACTCCAGCCGTCCGGCGTTTGAGGGCGGGGGTACCCCCGGACGGAGTCTGGGGGAGGGTCCGGGCGGAGCCCGGTTTCGGGAAGGGGCGGGGTGGGGGAAAGGCCCCGCGCAGCGGCCCGCACGCAAAGGGCCGCCGGGGCCGGCCGCGCGGCGGGGCACCTCCTCGGGCTCCGAACGTTTCCAGGGGGCGGAGGGCCGAGGGTGTTTGTGTTCGGAGCCCTGCGGGGGCGCCCCACCGCACACCCGACCCCGGCGGCGCGGCGGTATCACAGAGGTCGCACCGCCGCGCACCCGCGTTCGACGCCCTGCCGGGGCACCCCACCGCACACCCGACCCCGGCGGGGCTACGCCCGTAGGGTGGGACGGGGGTCCGGGAGTGGGGGTCGGGAAGATACGGTGAGAGCACCATGAGCGCATCGCAGACCTCCGACGTCCCCACCCTCCTCGTCAAGATCTTCGGCAAGGACCGTCCCGGGATCACCGCCGGGCTGTTCGACACCCTCGCCGCCTACTCCGTCGACGTGGTCGACATCGAGCAGGTCGTCACCCGTGGCCGCATCGTCCTGTGCGCCCTCGTCACCAAGCCCGCCGGCGGAGCCGAGGGCGAGCTGCGGGCCACCGTCCACAGCTGGGCCGAGTCGCTCAAGATGCAGGCCGAGATCCTCTCCGGCACCGGTGACAACCGGCCGCGCGGCAGTGGCCGTTCGCACGTCACCGTGCTCGGGCATCCGCTGACCGCCGAGTCCACCGCCGCCATCGCCGCCCGCATCACCGCGACCGGCGGCAACATCGACCGTATCTTCCGCCTGGCCAAGTACCCGGTGACGGCGGTGGAGTTCGCCGTATCCGGCACCGAGACCGAGCCGCTGCGCACCGCGCTGGCCACGGCCGCTTCGCAGATCGGTGTCGACGTGGCCGTGGTCTCGGCCGGGCTGCACCGCCGGGCGCAGCGCCTGGTCGTGATGGACGTGGACTCGACGCTGATCCAGGACGAGGTGATCGAGCTTTTCGCCGCGCACGCCGGCTGCGAGGCCGAGGTCGCCGAGGTGACCGAGCGGGCCATGCGCGGTGAGCTGGACTTCGAGCAGTCGCTGCACGCCCGTGTCGCGCTGCTCGCGGGTCTGGACGCCTCGGTCGTGGACAAGGTGCGGGCCGAGGTGCAGCTGACGCCGGGTGCGCGGACCTTGATCCGTACGCTCAAGCGGCTGGGCTACCAGGTGGGCGTGGTCTCCGGCGGTTTCACCCAGGTGACGGACGATCTGCGGGAGCGGCTGGGGCTGGACTTCGCCTCCGCCAACACGTTGGAGATTGTCGACGGGAAGCTCACGGGCAAGGTCACCGGCGAGATCGTGGACCGGGCGGGCAAGGCCCGGCTGCTGCGCCGGTTCGCCGCCGAGGCCGGGGTGCCGCTGGCCCAGACGGTGGCCATCGGCGACGGTGCCAACGACCTGGACATGCTGAACGCGGCCGGGCTGGGCGTGGCCTTCAACGCCAAGCCGGTGGTGCGCGAGGCCGCGCACACGGCGGTGAACGTGCCCTTCCTGGACGCGGTGCTGTACCTGCTCGGGATCACCCGCGAGGAGGTCGAGGCCGCCGACCTGGCGTGACCTCGTAGGACACAAGAGCGGGCCCCGGCTGCCGGGGCCCGTTCGTGTTCAGTGGCCCTTGGGGGTCCAGTAGTCGAGCAGCGTGCCCACTCCGTGCTCCAGGGACTTCCACGAGCCTGTGAAGGAGACGACGGCGAGCGCCGCGGTCGGGAATCCGGTACGGGTCATGCGCGCGAGGGTGTCGTCCTTCGCCCGTCCGGAGAGGGCGTCGGCAAGGGCGTGCATGCCGGGGTTGTGCCCGATGACGAGGAGGTCGGCCACCTCGTCGGAGGTCTCGTTCAGCAGGGCGATGAGCTCGCCGAGCGAGGCGTCGTAGAGCCGTTCCTCGTAGTGGGTCTTCGGCCGGTGCGGCATTTCCTGGACGGCGAGCTTCCACGTCTCGCGCGTGCGGGCGGCGGTGGAGCAGAGGGCCAGGTCGAAGGCGATGCCGGTTTCGGCGAGCTTCAGACCGACGGCCGGCGCGTCCTTGCGGCCTCGTTCCGCCAGCGGGCGGTCGTGGTCGGACACCTGGGGCCAGTCGGCCTTGGCGTGCCGGAGGAGGGCGATCCTGCGGGGTGTGTCGGCGCTCATGGCTCCCAGCTTCGCATGAAACGGGGCGTGCGGCGCAGGGTGTTGAAGGGGTCAGGCGACGGCGCGCAGGAGCTCCTGCGCGACCTGGACCAGCGCCGGGTCCTCGCCGGTGGCGGCCTCGGCCTGGCCCGATCCGGCGAGGAGCAGCAGGAGGAGCCCGAAGGCGAGGGCGGGCAGTGCCAGCGCCCACCAGTGCAGCCGGGCGTCCGCGCCGAAGCGTGTGGTGGCGGGTGGGCGGGCGCGGGTGTGCGTGGGGACCGACATGCCTACGAATCTATGGATCCGGGGCGGCCGTTCCCATCCGGGGCACACCCCACTTCACCCTGAGCCTGACCCCCTAGGGGTGGTGGGGTTACCCCCACCTCAGGGGGAGGCGAGCGTCGCGATGACCGCGATGACCACGGTCACGGCGAGCATCGCGCCGAGGACGAGGCCGAGCTTCTTGTGGCCGTTCTGCGGGTTGGGTTCAAGTACGGGCGACATGCCGATCAGTCTCGCATGCCGCATTCGTCCTCGATCGTGCGGTCCCGGCCGGCCAGCACGCCCAGCGCGATCTGCGGTACGAGGATGCCCGCCATCACCGCGAGCGGGAGGTCCCAGCCTCCGCTGTGCTGGTAGAGGGCGCCGATCAGGAGCGGGCCGGGGATGGAGAGGAGGTAGCCGGTGCTCTGGGCGAAGGCGGAGAGCTTGACGACCCCGGCCGGGGTCTTGGCGCGCAGCCCGATGAGGGTGATGACGAGCGGGAAGGCGCAGTTGGACACGCCGAGCAGGATCGCCCAGGCCCAGGCGCCGGCGACGGGGGCGAGGTACAGCCCGAGGTAGCCGGTGAGGCCGAAGACGCCGAGGGTGGCGGCGATGGCGCCCTGGTTCTTCATCCGGCCGGCGAGGCCGGGGATGACGAAGGCGAGGGGGACGCCCATGACCATGGTGACGGCGAGCAGCACGCCGGCCGTGGAGGCGGAGACCCCGGCGTCGCGGAAGATCTGCGGGAGCCAGCCCATGGTGATGTACGCGCCGGTGGCCTGGAGGGCGAAGTAGCAGGCCAGCGCCCAGGCGGTGCGGCTGCGGACGACGCTGGGGCCGGTGCTCGCGGTGGCCGGGGCGGCGGCCGCCGCCCCGCGCTCCTCCTTGCGGGAGGCGCGGGCGACGGGCAGCCACGGGAGTACGGCGATGACCGCGAGCCCGGCCCACAGGACGAGGCCGGTACGCCAGCTGCCGCCGAGGGCCTCGGTCAGCGGGACGGTCCCGGCGGCGGCGAGGGAGGTGCCGGCGGCCAGGGCCATGGAGTACAGGCCGGTCATGGTGCCGACCTTCTCCGGGAACCAGCGCTTGACGATGACCGGGAGCAGGACGTTGGTCAGGGCTATGCCGGCCAGTGCCAGGGCGCTGGCGGCGAGGAACCCGGCGGCGTTGCTCGCGAAGGCGCGGATCAGCAGGCCCGCGGCGACGGCGGCCATGCCGGCGCAGACGACGGCGGCCGGGCCGAAGCGGCGGGAGAGCCGGGGTGCGGTGACGCCGAAGACGGCGAAGCAGAGCGCGGGGACGGAGGTGATCAGTCCGGCGACGGTGCCGCTCATGCCGAGGCCCTCGCGGGTCTCCTCGAACAGGGCGCCCAGGCTGGTGATGGCGGGCCGCAGGTTGAGGGCGGCCAGCACGATGCCGACGATGAGCACGGGGCCGAGCCAGGCCGGCTGCGCCGGTGCCTGCCGGGGGGGCGCGGCAGCGGCGGTCAGGTCGCGGGGCTGGATTTCTTCGTCGAGCATTCAACCATCATAGAATCATGGGATGATTGGTTGTCCAGTCATTTCTGTGTAAGCCACACGCGCCTTCGAGAGGACCCCATGCCCCTGACCTCGCCCCGGCGCTCCGCACTCGTCGACCAGGTGATCGCCCAGCTGAGGAACCAGATCACCTCCGGCGAGTGGCCGGTCGGCTCCCGCATCCCCACCGAGCCGGAGCTGGTGGAGCTGCTGGGCGTCGCCCGCAACACCGTGCGCGAGGCCGTGCGGGCGCTGGCGCACAACGGGCTGCTGGACATCCGGCAGGGTTCGGGTACGTACGTCCTGGCCACCAGCGAGCTGGCCGGCGTGATGCACCGCCGCTTCGCCGGGGCCGATCCGCGGCACATCGCCGAGCTGCGCTCCACGCTGGAGTCCTCGGCGGCCCGGCTGGCGGCGGAGCGGCGCAGCGAGCGCGACCTCGTACAGCTGGACGCACTGCTGGCGCGGCGCGAGGAGGCCTGGGCGGGCGGGGACGCGGAGGTGTTCGTCGCGGCGGACGTGAGCCTGCACATGGCCGTGGTGACGGCCTCGCACAACGACGTGCTCATCGAGCTGTACGCGGACCTCGGCGATCTGGTGGCCGACTGGCTGCGCACGGACGTCGGAACGGAGCTGCGCCCGGAGGCCCATCTGGACCACTCCCGGCTGATCGAGGCGATCCGGCGGGGCGACGGGGACGCGGCGGCCTCGGAGGCGGCGGGCTATCCGTTCGTCTGCCTCGGCAAGGCACCCCCTGGGGACCTCACGGCCGCTGGTGGCTGACCCAGGCCGAGCGGACTTCCTTCCAGCAGCGGCTGACGAGCTCGACGCGGCCGGCCGGGCCGACGGCCACGGCGGCGCTGTCGCCGTCCAGGTCCCACCAGCGGTCGCATTCGACGTGCAGCCGCACCATGTCGGTCTCCGGGTAGCCGTTGTGGCAGCGCGCCGTCACCTGTGAGCCCGAGATCTCGGTGTCGCAGTCGGCACCGAAGAGCTCCTTGGCCGGGGGCCGGGCGGGCTGTACGGGCGGCTCGGCGGGGATCTCGGCGAGGTCGACGACGGCGGGGACCCCCTCGGGACCGGACGCGGACTCCTCCCCACTGGACTGGGCGGCCGCCCCGGGGATCAGGAGTCCGGTCAGGATCACGGCTGTGACCAGGAGCGATACCGCTCCGCTCGGCCTCGCGCGCACTCCCGTACCTCCTCCCCGCAGGAGCCGGGAAGATCCCGACTTGGCCAGTTTGCAGGCATCTGTCCCGCTTTTCGACTCGGGAAGATCCGATCAGCCGGTGAACATCCGATCGAACGCGCACGGAAAACGGCGGCGGCCGCGCCTCCCCCAGAGGGAAGCGCGGCCGCCGCCGTACGTGCTCGGGACCGGTCAGGCACCCATCGCGTGCAGGCCGCCGTCCACGTGGACGATCTCGCCGGTGGTCTTCGGGAACCAGTCCGACAGCAGTGCCACGACGCCGCGGCCCGTGGGCTCCGGGTCGGTCATGTCCCACTCCAGCATGGAGCGCTGGTTCCAGACGTCGGCCAGCTCCGAGAAGCCCGGGATGGACTTCGCGGCCATCGAGCCGAGCGGACCGGCCGAGACCAGGTTGCAGCGGATGTTCTCCTTGCCCAGGTCACGGGCGAGGTAGCGGCTGGTGGCCTCCAGGGCCGCCTTGGCCGGGCCCATCCAGTCGTACTGCGGCCAGGCGAACTGCGCGTCGAAGGTGAGGCCGACGACGGCCGCGCCCTCCGCCGGGAACAGCGGCTTGCAGGCCATGGTCAGCGACTTCAGCGAGAACGCCGAGACGTGCATGGCGGTGGCCACCGACTCGAACGGCGTGTTCAGGAAGTTGCCGCCGAGGGCGTCCTGCGGGGCGAAGCCGATCGAGTGGACGACGCCGTCGAGGCCGCCGAGCTCGTCACGGACGAGGCCCTCGAGGCGGTCGAGGTGCTCCTGGTTGGTGACGTCGAGCTCGATCACCTTGACCGGCTTGGGCAGCTTCTTGGCGATGCGCTCGGTCAGCGACGGGCGCGGCCACGCGGTGAGGATGACCTCGGCGCCCTGCTCCTGGGCCAGCTTGGCGGTGTGGAAAGCGATGGACGACTCCATCAGCACCCCGGTGATGAGGATGCGCTTGCCCTCGAGAATTCCGCTCATGGTGATCAGTGACCCATGCCCAATCCGCCGTCAACGGGAATGACGGCTCCGGTGATGTACGCGGCGTCGTCGGACGCCAGGAAGCTCACGGCCGCCGCGATCTCCTCGGGCTGCGCGTATCGGCCGAGCGGCACCTGGCCGACGATGCCGGCGCGCTGCTCGTCGGTGAGCACCTTCGTCATGTCGGTGTCCACGAAGCCGGGGGCGACGACGTTGAAGGTGATGTTGCGCGAGCCCAGCTCACGGGCGAGCGAGCGGGCGAAGCCGACGAGCGCGGCCTTGGAGGCGGCGTAGTTGGCCTGGCCCGCCGAGCCGAGGAGGCCGACGACCGAGGAGATCAGGACGACGCGGCCCTTCTTGGCGCGGAGCATGCCGCGGTTCGCGCGCTTGACCACCCGGAAGGTGCCGGTGAGGTTGGTGTCGACGACCGACGAGAAGTCCTCCTCGGACATGCGCATCAGCAGCGTGTCCTTGGTGATGCCGGCGTTGGCCACGAGCACCTCGACCGCGCCGTGCGCGTCCTCGACCTGCTTGTAGGCCTGCTCCACCTGCTCGGAGTCGGTGATGTCGCAGCGGACCGCCAGAACGCCGAGCGAGGTGAGCTCCTGCGGCGGCTCACCCGACCGGTACGTGATCGCGACCTTGTCTCCGGCCTCCGCGAAGGCTCGGGCGATGGCGAGGCCAATGCCCCGGTTACCTCCGGTGACGAGAACCGAGCGGCTCAACGGATCACCCTTTCGCTAGCGGTCTGAATACCGAAAACCTATAGGGCCGGTCCCCCGTACGGAGAATCGACCTCCGACAGGGCCTTGCGACGGGCTCTGTCGAGTCCCTACAGAAAGATGTAGGCACACGCGCCTCGATCGCGACATGATCGGAGCGACCGGCCCCGACCCCGGGAGGACTTCCGTGCCCCATTCCATCGACGCGGCCTTCACCGCGCTGCCCTTGCGGGCGCTCGCCGACGCGGCGCTCGCCCGGGCCCGTGCGCTGGGCTCCGAGCACGCCGACTTCCGGCTGGAGCGCGTCCGCAGCGCGTCCTGGCGCCTGCGGGACGCCAAGCCCTCCGGCGGGTCCGACACCACCGACCTCGGGTACGCGGTCCGGGTCGTGCACGGGGGCAGCTGGGGGTTCGCCTCCGGCGTGGACCTGACGATGGACGGCGCCGCCAAGGTGGCCTCGCAGGCCGTGGCCATGGCCAAGCTGTCGGCGCAGGTGATCAAGGCGGCCGGGTCCGACGAGCGGGTGGAGCTCGCCGAGGAGCCGGTCCACTCGGAGCGGACCTGGATCTCCGCCTACGACGTGAACCCCTTCGACGTGCCGGACTCCGAGAAGGCGGCGCTGCTCGCCGACTGGAGCTCGCGGCTGCTGGCCGCCGAGGGCGTCGCGCACGTGGACGCCTCGCTGCTCGCCGTGCACGAGAACAAGTTCTACGCCGACACCGCGGGCACCGTGACCACGCAGCAGCGCGTGCGGATCCACCCGCAGCTCACCGCGGTCGCCGTCAACGGCACGACCGGCGAGTTCGACTCGATGCGCACCATCGCCCCGCCCGCCGGGCGCGGCTGGGAGTACCTGACGGGCACCGGCTGGGACTGGAACTCCGAGCTGGAGCAGATCCCCGGCCTGCTCGCCGAGAAGATGCGGGCGCCGAGCGTGCAGGCCGGCCGCTACGACCTGGTCGTGGACCCCTCGAACCTGTGGCTCACCATCCACGAGTCCATCGGCCACGCCACCGAGCTCGACCGGGCGCTGGGCTACGAGGCCGCGTACGCGGGGACCTCCTTCGCCACCTTCGACCAGCTGGGCAAGCTCAAGTACGGCTCCCCGATCATGAACGTGACGGGTGACCGCACCGCCGAGCACGGGCTGGCCACCATCGGCTTCGACGACGAGGGCGTCGAGGCGCAGAGCTGGGACCTGGTCAAGGACGGCACCCTGGTCGGCTACCAGCTGGACCGGCGGATCGCGAAGCTGACCGGCCTCGGCCGCTCCAACGGCTGCGCCTACGCCGACTCCCCCGGGCACGTGCCCGTCCAGCGCATGGCGAACGTGTCCCTCCAGCCGGATCCGGGCGGGCTGTCCACCGAGGACCTGATCGGCGGGGTGGAGCGCGGGATCTACGTGGTCGGCGACCGCTCCTGGTCGATCGACATGCAGCGCTACAACTTCCAGTTCACCGGGCAGCGGTTCTTCCGCATCGAGAACGGCAAGCTGGCCGGTCAGCTGCGCGACGTCGCCTACCAGGCCACGACCACCGATTTCTGGGGCTCGATGGAGAAGGTCGGCGGCCCGCAGACCTACGTCCTGGGCGGCGCCTTCAACTGCGGCAAGGCCCAGCCGGGCCAGGTCGCGTCGGTCTCGCACGGCTGCCCGTCCGCGCTGTTCCGCGACGTGAACATCTTGAACACCACGCAGGAGGCCGGCCGATGAGCCCGCGTACGAAGCCCCACGAGATCGTCGAGCGCGCCCTGGAGCTCTCCACCGCCGACGGCTGTGTCGTCATCGCCGACGAGGAGTCCACCGCCAATCTGCGCTGGGCGGGCAACGCCCTGACCACGAACGGCGTCACCCGCGGCCGCACCCTCACCGTCATCGCCACGGTCGACGGCAAGGAGGGCACGGCCTCGGGGGTCGTCTCGCGCTCCGCCGTCACCGCCGAGGACCTGGAGCCGCTGGTACGGGCCGCCGAGGCGGCCGCGCGGGGGGCCGGGCCCGCCGAGGACGCCCAGCCGCTGGTGACCGCGACCCCGGTGTCGCCGGACTTCACCGACGCCCCGGCGGAGACCTCCTCCGCGGTGTTCGCCGACTTCGCGCCCGCCCTCGGCGAGGCCTTCGCCCGGGCCCGCGCGGGCGGCCGGGAACTGTACGGCTTCGCCAACCACGAGCTCGTCTCCACGTACGTCGGCACCTCGGCGGGCCTGCGGCTGCGCCACGACCAGCCCAAGGGCACCCTGGAGCTCAACGCGAAGTCCCCGGACCGGCAGCGCTCGGCGTGGGCCGGCCGGGCCACCCGGGACTTCAAGGACGTGGACCCGATCACGCTGGACGCGGAGCTCGCCGTACGCCTGGGCTGGGCGGAGCGGAAGATCGACCTGCCGGCCGGGCGGTACGAGACGCTGCTGCCGCCGACGGCCGTGGCGGACCTGCTGATCTACCAGATGTGGTCGGCGACGGCCCGGGACGCGGTGGAGGGCCGTACGGTCTTCTCCAAGCCCGGCGGCGGCACCCGCATCGGCGAGAAGCTGTCCGAGCTGCCGCTGACCCTGCGCAGCGACCCGAACGCGCCCGGCCTGGAGTCCGCGCCGTTCGTCATCGCGCACAGCTCCGGGGACGACGCCTCGGTCTTCGACAACGGCCTGCCGGTCCCGGCGACCGAGTGGATCCGGGACGGCGAGCTGGCCCGGCTGACCACGACCCGGCACACCGCCGGGCTGACCGGGCTGCCGCTCTCCCCCTCGTTCGGGAACCTGATCCTGGACGGCGGCGGGGACAAGTCCCTCGACGAGATGGTGGCCGCCACCGAGCGGGGTCTGCTGCTGACCTGCCTCTGGTACATCCGCGAGGTCGACCCGGCCACCCTGCTGCTCACGGGCCTGACCCGGGACGGCGTCTACCTGGTGGAGAACGGGCAGGTCGTCGGCGAGGTCAACAACTTCCGGTTCAACGAGTCCCCGGTGGACCTGCTGTCGCGGGCGACGGAGGCCGGACGGACCGAGAAGACCCTGCCGCGCGAGTGGGGCGACTGGTTCACCCGGGCCGCGATGCCGGCTGTCCGCATCCCGGACTTCAACATGAGTTCGGTGAGTCAGGGCGTCTGACCGGCCTAGACTGATCTCTTGCAACTAAGTGTTGCAACTTCCATCCCCTGAAGGAGTCGAGAGACCGTGACGGACATCGTCGACGAGCTGAAGTGGCGCGGGCTTTTCGCCCAGTCCACCGACGAAGAGGCCCTGCGCAAGGCGTTCGCGGACGGTCCCGTCACCTTCTATTGCGGCTATGACCCGACCGCGGCCTCGCTGCACGTCGGGCACCTGGTCCAGGTGCTCACGATGCGTCGGCTCCAGCTGGCCGGCAACCGGCCGCTGGCGCTGGTCGGCGGGGCCACCGGGCAGATCGGCGACCCGCGCCCGACCGCCGAGCGCACCCTGAACGACCCCGCGGTCATCGCGGAGTGGGTGAACCGGCTGCGCTCGCAGATCGAGCCGTTCCTGTCCTTCGAGGGCGAGAACGCGGCGGTCATGGTGAACAACCTGGACTGGACGGCGGGCATGTCCGCCATCGAGTTCCTGCGGGACATCGGCAAGCACTTCCGCGTCAACAAGATGCTGACGAAGGACTCGGTCGCCAAGCGGCTGGAGTCCGACCAGGGCATCAGCTACACGGAGTTCAGCTACCAGCTGCTCCAGGGCATGGACTTCCTGGAGCTGTACCGGCGCCACGGCTGCACCCTCCAGCAGGGCGGCTCCGACCAGTGGGGCAACCTGACGGCCGGCCTCGACCTGATCCACCGGGTCGAGCCGGAGGCGCACGTCCACGCGATGGCGACGCCGCTGATGGTCAAGGCGGACGGCACCAAGTTCGGCAAGACCGAGGGCGGGGCCGTGTGGCTCGACCCGGAGATGACCACGCCGTACGCGTTCTACCAGTTCTGGCTGAACGTGGACGACCGCGACATCTCCACCTACATGCGGATCCTGTCCTTCCAGAGCCGTGAGGAGCTGGAGGCACTGGAGGCGCAGACCGCCGAGCGGCCGCAGGCACGCGCCGCGCAGCGGGCGCTGGCCGAGGAGCTGACGACGCTGGTGCACGGCGCCGACCAGTGCGCCGCCGTGATCGCCGCGTCGAAGGCGCTGTTCGGTCAGGGCGAGCTGGCGGACCTGGACGAGGCCACGCTGGCCGCGGCCCTGTCGGAGCTGCCGCACGCCAAGGTGACGGAGCCGGGCCTGGTCGTCGACCTGCTCGCGGAGACGGGCCTGGTCGCGAGCAAGTCGGCCGGGCGCCGGACCATCAAGGAGGGCGGCGCCTACGTGAACAACGTGAAGGTCACCGCCGAGGACGCGGTCCCCGCCAAGGAGGACCTGATCCACGGGCGCTGGCTGGTGCTGCGCCGCGGCAAGAAGAACCTGGCCGCGGTGGAGGTCACGGGCGCCTGACGCCCCGTCGCGAGCCGCGCAGCACGGTGGAGGGGCCGGTACGGACAATGAGTCCGGCCGGCCCCTCCGCCGTGTTCCGATGCGCGCTCAGGTCATCTGGCGCTTGCCGCCGCGCATCGATTTGTAGGCCATTTCGCCGAGGCCGACCACGAGGACGGCTCCCGCGAGTTGCAGCAGGTGGCGGGTCCAGTCGATGCCCCTGGTGTCGGCCACGCCGATCCAGGTGGCGACGGCATTGCCGAGGACCGAGCCGATGATGCCGAAGAGGGTGGTCAGCCAGAGGGGCTGGTGCTGCTTGCCCGGCAGAATGGCCTTGGCTATCAGGCCCAGCACGAAACCGACGATGATCGCCCACAACCAAGACATGTCGAGCCCTCCTCCTGGCGCGTTGTGCGCACGTGGGCCCAGTCTCGACCCGTCCGGCGTAGCTCGCATTTCGGGCGGCCCCATTCGGAGCAGTCCCGGGGGCACCCGCCCTCCTCCCGGCCGGGGGCGCGGCGTACGGTGGGAGGCGGTCCGGACCGGGGAGTGTCCGGCGGGTGATCGGGTGGTGGAGCGGTGGCACGGACGAAGCGGCAGAAGCGGAACGGGGCAGAGGTCTTCCGGATCACCGGGGCCCGGATGGCCCTCGCGGAGGACGTGCGGGGCCGGCAGCGGCGGTACGTGATCTCGATGGGGATCAGGACCCTGTCGGTCATCGCGACGGTGCTCCTGTGGAACGTGCAGCGTCCTGTGGCGATCGTGACGCTGGTGGCGGGCGCCCTGCTGCCCTACGTCGCGGTGGTCATCGCCAACGCGGGGCGCGAGTCGACGCCCTCGCTGCCCTCCCACTTCATCCCGGCGCCTGTGCGGCCCGCACTGGACGCGGGAAACCTCAGGAAAAGCTCAGATCAATCATGAAGTTCCGCTGCACCGCAGCGGGTCCTGCGTGACATACTGCCTACGCGCTCCGCATCCCCCGTCGGAGCGACGGGACCGACGCCGGGCAGCTCCCCCCGTGGCTGCTCGGCGTCGCCTTTCCGTTCTAGGGTTGTGCGGTGAACTCTCCCGATAACCCCACCGACGAAATCCCCACCTGCTCCGCCAAGGGCTGCCGCGACGCGGCCGTCTGGGTCCTGGCGTGGAACAACCCGAAGCTGCACACGCCCGAGCGGCGCAAGACGTGGCTGGCGTGCGAGGAACACCGCGAACACCTGTCCCAGTTCCTGGGGGTCCGCGGTTTCCTCAAGGACGTCGTGAAGCTCGACGAGTGGGTGCAGCCGGAGGGCTCGGAACGCTGACCGGCCCTGCGGGCTAGCCGCCGATCGCCGACATGGGGCGGTCGGGCTGCAGGAAGGACGGGTCGTCGAGGCCGGACCCGGCCTTCTTGCCCCACATCGCGACCTTCCAGAGCCGGGCGATCTCCTCGTCCGGGGCGCCCGAGCGCAGCGCGGCGCGCAGGTCCGACTCCTCGGTGGCGAAAAGGCACGTACGGACCTGGCCGTCGGCCGTGAGCCGGGTGCGGTCGCAGGCGCCGCAGAACGGGCGGGTGACCGAGGCGATGACGCCGACGGTGGCCGGGCCGTCGTCGACCACCCAGCGCTCGGCCGGGGCGGAGCCGCGCTCCTCCGAGCCTTCCTCGGTGAGGGAGAAGCGGGTGCGCAGGGACTCCAGGATGTCACCGGCGGTGATCATGCCGTCGCGCTTCCAGCCGTGCTGGGCGTCGAGCGGCATCTGCTCGATGAAGCGGAGCTCGTACTCGTTCTCCACGGCCCAGGCCAGCAGGTCGGGGGCCTCGTCGTCGTTCAGGCCGGGCATCAGGACGGCGTTGACCTTGACGGGGGTCAGGCCCGCCTCGCGGGCCGCGGCCATGCCGTCGATGACGTCCTTGTGCCGGTCGCGGCGGGTGAGGGTCTTGAAGACGTCGGGCCGCAGGGTGTCGAGGGAGACGTTCACCCGGTCCAGGCCGGCCGCCTTCAGGGCCTGCGCGGTGCGCTTGAGGCCGATGCCGTTGGTGGTGAGGGACATCTTGGGACGGGGCTCGAGGGCCGCGCACTGCTCGACGATCCCGACCAGACCGGGGCGGAGCAGCGGCTCGCCGCCGGTGAAGCGCACCTCGGTGATGCCGAGCTGGGTGACCGCGATGCGGATCAGCCGGACGATCTCGTCGTCGCTGAGCAGGTCGGACTTGCCGAGCCACTGCAGTCCCTCTTCGGGCATGCAGTAGGTACAGCGCAGATTGCACCGGTCCGTGAGCGAGACGCGCAGGTCAGTGGCCACGCGGCCGTAGGTGTCGAGAAGCACAGTGGGCCCCCTCCCCTGTCCGGAAGTAGGTCTACGCGCGAGATTGGATCTACTTCACGCGTTCTATTTCGAGACTACGTGACGCACGTGTCCGGTAGACGCGCACGAATGAACGAGACGTAACGCGGCCGCGTCGTAGAGAACTACGACGCGGCCACGCTGGGTGTTCGGACGATGTCAGTGAGCCCCTGTTCCGGTGAGGGAGCGCACCTCCAGCTCGGCGAACTTCTGCGGGTCGGCCTTCTCCTTGGACAGGACGGTTCCCAGCCAGCCCAGCAGGAAGCCGAGCGGGATGGAGATGATGCCGGGGTTCTCCAGCGGGAACCAGTAGAAGTCGGCGTCCTTGAACATGGAGGTCGGCTTGCCGGAGACGACCGGGGAGAAGAGCACCAGGCCGACCGCCGAGATCAGGCCGCCGTAGATCGACCAGAGCGCGCCCTGGGTGCTGAAGCGCTTCCAGAAGAGGCTGTAGAGGATCGTCGGCAGGTTGGCGGAGGCGGCGACCGCGAAGGCGAGCGCGACCAGGCCGGCCACGTTCATGTCGCGGGCCAGCGCCCCGAGGCCGATGGCGACGGCGCCGATCACGACGGTGGACCAGCGGGCGGCGCGCACCTCCTCCTTCTCGGTGGCGTTCCCCTTGCGGATCACGTTGACGTACAGGTCGTGCGCGAAGGACGAGGAGGAAGCGAGGGTGAGTCCCGCGACCACGGCGAGGATGGTGGCGAAGGCGACCGCGGAGATCACGGCGAGCAGGATCGCGCCGCCGGTGGAGCCCGCGCCGCCGCCGACCTCCTGGGCGAGCAGCGGGGCGGCCGTGTTGCCCGCCTTGTTCGACGCCAGGATGTCGGCGCGCCCCAGCAGGGCGGCCGCGCCGAAGCCCAGGGCGATGGTCATCAGGTAGAAGGCGCCGATGATGCCGATGGCCCAGTTCACGGACTTCCGGGCGGCCTTGGCCGTGGGCACGGTGTAGAAGCGGATCAGGATGTGCGGCAGGCCGGCGGTGCCCAGGACCAGGGCGAGGCCGAGCGAGATGAAGTCCAGCTTGGTGAGCGAGTCCTTGCCGTACTTGAGTCCGGGCTCCAGGAACTTCGTGCCCTGGCCGCTGTTCTCGGCTGCCTGGCCGAGCAGTGCGGAGATGTTGAAGTTGAACTTCAGCAGCACCAGGAAGGTGATCAGCAGGGCGCCCGCGATCAGCAGGACGGCCTTGATCATCTGGACCCAGGTGGTGCCCTTCATGCCGCCGACGGTCACGTAGAGGATCATCAGGACGCCGACGAGCGCGACGACCGCCACCTTGCCGCCGTCACTGGTGATGCCGAGGAGCAGCGAGACGAGCACGCCCGCGCCGGCCATCTGGGCGAGCAGGTAGAAGATCGAGACCACGATGGTGGAGGTGCCGGCAGCGGTGCGGACGGGCCGCTGGCGCATCCGGTACGCGAGGACGTCGCCCATCGTGTAGCGGCCGGAGTTGCGCAGCGGCTCGGCGACGAGCAGCAGGGCGACCAGCCAGGCGACGAGGAAGCCGATGGAGTAGAGGAAGCCGTCGTAGCCGAAGAGGGCGATGGCTCCGGCGATGCCGAGGAAGGACGCGGCGGACATGTAGTCGCCGGAGATGGCGAGCCCGTTCTGGAAGCCGGTGAACTGGCGGCCGCCCGCGTAGAAGTCGGCGGCGTCCTTGGTCTGGCGGCCGGCCCAGATCGTGATGATCAGGGTGGCGACGACGAACAGCCCGAACAGGGTGATGATCAGCGGACGGTGCTCGCCGGCACCCGCCGCGAGCGTGGTCGAGTGGAGCGCACCGCTCATTCCCCGGCCTCCATCCGCGCCTTGATGGCCGAGGCCTTCGGGTCGAGCTTGGAGGCCGCGTGGCGCGAGTACAGCCAGGCGATGAGGAAGGTCGTCGCGAACTGGGCGAGGCCGAGCACGAGGGCGACGTTGATGTTGCCGAAGAGCTTGGTCCCCATGAAGCCGCCCGCGTAGTTGGACAGCAGCACGTAGAGCAGGTACCAGGCGATGAAGGCCACGGTGAGCGGGAAGGCGAAGGAGCGGTAGGAGCTGCGCAGTTCGGCGAACTCGGCGCTCTGCTGGACGCTCGCGAAATCATCGGCCGTGGGGCCCGCCGTTGGCGTTCCCGCGCTGCCCGGCGGCGGCGCTGCTTCGGTGGTCACGGGGGAATCTCCTTGTGACGCTGGTGCGGTGGGGAAGACGGACAAAACAACCTCCGTGCGGGGGGACGGTGGTGCTGATCCCCCCTGTCAACGGCACGGACGGCGTGTCGCGACGGTTCAACACCCACTGATTCTTCGGGAACTGATTTCTCGAACTGATGGCGCAGAGGGGAACGAAAACGCTAGGTTCGCCTGTCATGAACCCGTCCGTCGCGACCGCGTACGGACGGCTTTTTCAAGGATGATGTGGAGAACCCATGGCTCATCTGGGATCCGGCCGCCGGCGTGCTCTCGCCGTACCGGTCGGCCTGGCGCTCACCGCCTCGCTCGCCTTCCTGCCCTCGGTCGCGGCGTCAGCCGCTCCGCTGGGCAACACGGCGGACGGGGCCGCGGCTTCGAAGGCCGGAACCACCGGCCCCGAGCTGTCGTACGTGGCGAACCTGAACACGTATGCCACGGTGCAGGCGGCGAAGAAGGCCATCGAGCGGGCCGGCGGAACGGTGGTGACGGCCTATGAGCAGATCGGGGTCGTCGTCGCGCACTCCCAGAACCCCGACTTCGCCAAGACGCTGCGCGCCAACCGCGGCCTGTTCACCTCGGTCGGCGCCACCCGTACGGCACCCCTCCAGCCGGTGCAGACCACCGACGAGGGCGCCACGCAGCAGCTGAGCGCGGCGGACGCCGCCAAGGCGGCAGCGGCGGCCCAGGAGGGTCAGGAGCCGCTGGAGCCCAACCAGTGGGACCTGCGGACGATCAAGGCCGATCAGGCTCACAAGATCAACGATGGCAGCCAGGACGTCACGGTGGGCGTCATCGACACGGGTGTCGACGACACTCACCCCGATCTCGCGCCGAACTTCTCCAAGGAGCAGTCGGCCAACTGCGTCGGCGGCGTCGCCGACACCACCGAGGGCGCCTGGCGTCCGTACGCGAACGGCAGCGACCACGGCACGCACGTGGCCGGCACCATCGCGGCCCCGCGCAACGGCGTCGGCATCAGCGGTGTCGCGCCCGGCGTGAAGATCGCCGCGATCAAGGTGAGCGAGCCGGGGACCAGCCTCTTCTACACCGAGGCGGTCGTCTGCGGCTTCATGTTCGCCGCCGAGAAGGGGATCGAGGTGACCAACAACAGCTACTACGTCGACCCCTGGCTCTACAACTGCAAGTCGGACGACGACCAGAAGGCGCTGGTGGAGGCCATCGGACGGGCCACCAAGTACGCCGAGCGCAAGGGCACGCTGCACGTGGCCTCGGCCGGCAACTCCAACCACGACCTGGCCGGCGACTCGATCCTCGACGACTCCAGCCCGAACGACACGACCCCGGGGCCGCGCACCATCGACCCCAAGGTCTGCCTGGACCTGCCCACCCAGCTCCCGGGCGTGGTCACGGTGTCGGCGACGGGTGACAAGGGCCTGAAGTCGTACTACTCCAGCTACGGCCTCGGCGTCGTGGACGTCGCCGGCCCCGGCGGCGACAAGTGGCAGATCCCGGCCACCCCGGACGCCAACGGCCGCGTGCTGTCGACCGTCCTGGGCGGCGGCTACGGCTACAAGCAGGGCACCTCGATGGCCGCCCCGCACGTCGCGGGCGTCGCGGCGCTGCTCAAGAGCGCCCACCCGTCGGCCACGCCTTCGCAGATCCAGGCGATGCTGAAGGCCCAGGCGACGAAGGCGGAGTGCCCGGCGCAGATATACAACAGCGCGGGCACCCTGGTCGACGCCACCACCTGCCAGAGCAAGTGGGGCCAGACGGGCTACTACGGCTACGGCGTGGTCGACGCGCTGAAGGCCGTCAAGTAACCGGCTGATACGAAGAGGGGCCGGGCGGGGATCACCCCACCCGGCCCTTCCCCGTACGCGCGCCGGGCCGTCAGGGCTTGATCAGGACCTTGAGCGCGCTGCGGTTGTCCATCGCGCGGTAGCCGTCCGGGACCTCGTCCAGGGAGACCGCCCGGTCGAAGACGGGCGCCGGGTCGATCGCGCCGCTGAGCACGTCCGCCAGCAGCTCCGGGATGTACGCGCGGACCGGGGCGACGCCGCCGCGCAGGGTGATGTTGCGGTCGAACATCACGCCGAGATCGAGGCCGGTGCCGCTGCCGTGCGGGACGCCGACGTAGCCGATGGCCCCGCCGTCGCGGGTGATGTTCACGGCGGTGCGCATGGACTGCTCGGTGCCGACGGCCTCGATCACCGCGTGCGCGCCCTGGCCGCCGGTGAGCTCGCGGACGGCCGCCTCGGCCGCCTCGCCGCGCTCGGCGACGACGTCGGTGGCGCCGAACAGCTTCGCGATGTCCGTACGGGCCGCGTGGCGGCCCAGTGCGATGATCCGGTCGGCGCCGAGCCGCTTAGCCGCGAGGACGCCGCACAGGCCGACCGCGCCGTCGCCGACGACGGCGACCGTGGAGCCCTTGCGCACGCCGGCGCCCAGCGCCGCGTGGTGGCCGGTGCCCATGACGTCGGAGAGCGCGAGCAGCCCGGTCAGCAGGTGGTCGTCGGAGACCGCGTCGGCGGGCAGCTTCACCAGGGTGCCGTCCGCGTGCGGGACGCGGACGGCCTCGCCCTGGCCGCCGTCGTGGCCGACCGAGCCCCAGAAGCCGCCGTGCACGCAGGAGGTGTACAGGCCCTCGGAGCAGTAGTCGCAGGTGCCGTCGGACCACATGAAGGGGGCGACGACGAGGTCCCCTGCCTTCAGCCCGCTCACCGCGGAGCCGGTCTCCTCGACGACACCGAGGAACTCGTGGCCGATCCGCTGGCCGGGCTGCCGCTCGGCCTCGCCGCGGTAGGCCCACAGGTCGCTGCCGCAGATGCAGGCGCGCAGGACGCGGACGACGGCGTCCTCGGGGCGCTGGATCGCGGCGTCGGGCACCTCCTCCACGCGGATGTCGTGCGGGGCGTGGATGACGGTGGCGCGCATGGTGGTGCAGTCCTCCGGCTCGGGGATTGGTTGAGTCTTGTAAGACTCCCCCTACCGTACGCCTGCTTCCCGGCTGGTCGCGCCGGTGGCGAGGAGGTACTGGGCCGCGATGTACGTGGCCATGATCCAGAAGTCCGGCCGGGGCAGCTGGGGCCATTCGGCGACCCCGGTGGCGATGAGGGTGTCGGAGAGCAGGAACAGCGCCCCGCCGATCCCGGCCCGCGGGCCCAGCGCGCTGGCGCGGTAGGCCATGGCGGTGAGCAGCAGGCTGTAGCCGGCGACCGGGATGCGCAGGTCCGCCGGGAGGTCCGCCCAGAGCATCGTGACGGTCCCGACGAGCGCGAGCACGTACGCGCCCCCGAGCAGCGGGTTCGCGGCGCGCTTGCCGAAGAGCACGAGGTAGCAGACGTGCCCGGCGGCGAAGGAGCCCATGCCCACGAGGAAGGCGGGCTCGGCGTCGAAGAGCAGGGCCAGGTCTCCGCCCCAGCCGAACAGCAGGGCGGCGACCAGCAGGGCGGCGACCAGCAGGCGGGGCGCGCCGCCGCGCGCGATCACGTACGCGACGAGCAGCGGCATCAGCAGCGGCTTGGCGATGACGTGGCCGAGGTGCCAGCCCGCGAGCAGCGAGCCGAGGTCGACGGCGGTGGCCAGCGCGAAGCCGATGAGCGCGATGCGCCCGAGTCGTGCATGGCGTGCCGCCCGGCGGTCCTGTCCGGCGGCCCACGCCGGGACGGTGCGCGGGCTCACGCGGCGGACTCCGAGGCGGCGGGGGCGGTGCCCTGCGGGGCCGGCTGCGCGGCGGCGGGCTGCCAGCCGGGGCCGCGGAAGACCCGCCCGGCCCGCTCGCGCCAGCCGGCGGCGGCCCGGACGTCGCGGGCGATGGCGGCGTACTCGTGGGTGGCCACGCGCAGCGGGTTGTAGGTGCTGATGTTCTTGGTCAGCCCGAAGACGGGCTTGTCGGTCTCGCCCACCCAGGAGCCGAACATCCGGTCCCAGATGATCAGGATCCCGCCGAAGTTGCGGTCCAGGTAGCCGCCCTGGGAGGCGTGGTGGACGCGGTGGTGGGAGGGGGTGTTGAAGACGAACTCGAAGGGCCGCGGCAGCTTGTCTATGCGTTCGGTGTGGATCCAGAACTGGTAGACGAGGTTGACGGAGTAGCAGAACGCGATGGCGGCCGGGTGCACGCCGAGGGCGATCATCGGCAGGTAGAACGGCCAGGAGGTGCCGCTGGTCCACGGCTGGCGCAGGGCGGTGGTGAGGTTGAACTTGCGGCTGCTGTGGTGGACGACGTGGCAGGCCCAGAGGATGCGGATGACGTGGTGCCCGCGGTGCTGCCAGTAGTAGCAGAAGTCCTGCGCGAGCAGCATGAGCGGGAACGTCCACCACAGGAACGGCACGCGCAGCGGGGTCAGCTCGTAGACGGCGGTGTAGATCGCGACGACCGGGATCTTCCAGAGGAGGTCGAAACCGATGCTGCCGATGCCCATGCCGAGACTGGTGACGGCATCCTTGGTCTCGTACCCGGCGGCATCCTCGTCGGGATGGAGGCGGTAGCTCACCAACTCGATGACGGTGAGCAGTACGAAGGCGGGTATGGACCACAGCACGACATCGGGCAGGTTCGGCATGTCCGCACCATAGAGGCGCTTTCCGGGGTGCCGCTAGAGGTTGTTACCGATCGGTATCCATCCGGGTTACCGAGGGTTCGGAGAGGGTGGGGGATGACGGGTTTCGAGACCGTTCTCTTACGGGTGGCGGGCACGGCGGCGGGGGCGCTGCTGAAGTCGCTCCTGGCGCGGGCCCCGGGGGCGGGCCTGGCGGCGGACCCGGCGAGCCCGGCGGCGCGCTGGCGCAAGCCGCCGGCGGAGCTGGGCGGCGCGGAGATCCGCCGCCTGACGGAGACCCTGGCGGCCCGCCTGGGCCCGGCGTGCGGGGCGCTCCCGGAGCACGAACGCCTGGCGGCGGTGGAAGCGGTCGGCGACGCCTTCGCCTCTCTCGGCCCGCTGGACGCGGCGGCCCTCTTCGCGGCGGACCTCGACCCGACGGCCCTGGCGGCCTCGCTGCCGCCGCCCCCACCGGGCCTGAGCGGGGCCGCCGAGGGCCTGTACGGCCGCCTGATCGCCCTGTGCTGTGCGCACGCGGTGGAGTACGCGACGACCCTGCCGGGCTTCGAGGCCCGGGCGGACGTGGAACTGGTGCGGCGGACGGGCGAGTTGGCGCGGGCGGTGGACCGGCTCGGCGGCAGCGGCAGCGGGGCCGCGTACGCCTTCGAGGAGCGGTACGCCGAGTACATCGCCCGCACGCACGGCCGCCTCGAGTTGTTCGGACTGACTGCGAGCCGGGCACAGCAGGAGTGGCCGCTGGACCTCGCCTACATCAGCCTGACGGTGAGCAGTGAGCAGCAACTCGTAACGGGCGAACCCCGGGTGCGCCAGACCTCGGTCAAAGCGGAGCAGGCCCTCGGAGCCGCGGACCGCGTGCTGCTGCGCGGCCCGGCGGGCTCCGGCAAGAGCACACTGGTGCAGTGGCTGGCCCTGAACGCCGCACAGCGCAGCTTCGGCCCCGAGATGCAGTCGTGGAACACGTGCGTGCCGTTCATCCTGCGCCTGCGGTCCTTCACCTCGGCCGAGAATCTGCCGCTGCCGGAGGAGTTCCTGCCGTCCTCCGGCATACCGCTGACGGCCCCGGCCGGCTGGGTCGAGGAACTCATGCTGAGCGGCCGGGCATTGGTGCTCGTGGACGGCGTGGACGAGGTGCCGCAGCGGCTGCGCACTCGTACCGAGAACTGGCTGCGCGCTCTCATCGCCGCCTTCCCCAAGGCCCGCTACCTGGTGACGACCCGTCCGTCGGCGGTGCCGGAGACCTGGCTGGCCGGTCAGGCCTTCACCCCGCACTCGCTGCTGCCGATGGAACGGGAGGACATCAGGGCGTTCATCTCGCACTGGCACACAGCGGCGCGCGAGGAGGGCCGATCTGCCGGTGAGGACATCGGCGCGTACGAGACGTCCTTGCAGGAGGCGGTGAGCGCACGGCGGGATCTGAGCCGGCTCGCGACCAATCCCCTGATGTGCGCGCTGCTGTGCGCACTGAACCGGGACCGGCGGATGCAGCTCCCCAGGGCCCGCAAGGAGCTGTACGACGCGGCGCTGGACATGCTGCTGGTCCGACGGGACACGGAACGGGAGATCATCGGCGTCGAGGGGGTCCAGCTCACCAGGGACGAGCAGAGGCTCGCGTACTGGCTGATCCGAAACGGTCAGGTGGAGGCCGCGCGGGACGAAGCGATCGAGATGATCGACGAGTGGCTGGACGCGATGCCGCAGGTCCGGGCACAGGGCAGCACCGCGCGAGTCTTCACCCACCTGCTGATCCGCAGTGGGCTGCTCCGCGAACCGGTGAAGGGCTCGGTGGACTTCGTCCACCGCACCTTCCAGGACTACCTCGGCGCCAAGGCCGCCGTCGAGGCGCGCGACTTCGGCGTCCTCGTACAGAACGCGCACGACGACACCTGGGACGACGTCGTACGCATGGCGGTGGGGCACGCGCGGCCCGACGAACGTGCCCGGATCCTGCGACAGCTGCTGCGTCGCGCCGACCGCGTGAAACGGGACCGGAGCAGGCTGGTCCTGCTGACCGCGGCGTGTCTGGAGCACGCCCCTGAACTCGACCCGGGAGTCCGGTCGGACATCGAGCGGCGCACGGCGGCGCTGCTGCCGCCGAAGAGTCTGGAGCAGGCGGAAGAGCTGGCCAAGGTGGGAGAGCTGGTCCTGGAGCTGCTGCCGCAGCCGGCCGATCTGACCGACTACGAGGCCGCAACGACGGTCAAGACGGCAGCACTCGTGGGCGGACCGCGCGCCCTTGAACTGATCGCGGCATTCCGCGAGGACACCCGATTCCCCGTCTGTTACGAATTGTCCGGTGGATGGCGCAGGTTCGACGCGGCCGAGTACGCGGAGGCAGTGCTGGCCGGCAGCTCGCTGGGTTCGGATGCCTTCCTCCAGATACACGCCGCCGAGCAGCTGGCCCAGCTGCCCCGGCTGCCACACCTCAAGCGCATCACCCTCGAAGGCGACTTCGGCATCCCGCCGCACCTGCTGGCCCATCCGGATCTCGAGCGCGTGTACTTCCGGGACAATCCCCGGCTGGGTGACCTCTCGGCGCTGTCGGGGCAGAGCCGGCTCACCCTACTGGGACTGGACGCCTGCCCTGGTACACGCCTCGACGGGCTCCGCGGGCTCGCGCTCGACACGTTGTACCTGTACCGGCTCCAGGACGGACTCGATCTCGCTCCGGTCGCCGACCTGGCATCGCTGACCCACCTCGGCCTGGACTTCGTCCCGGCCCTGGAACGCGTCGCCGATCTGCCGGTAACCGCCGCACTGACCGGCCTCGGGCTCTACCGAGGTGCTCGGCACGTCAGCCTGGACGGGCTCGAGCGCTTCCGGGACGGCCTGGACTGGCTGACCGTCTCCGGGGACGAGCAGAGCGCACAGCTGGCGCGGCTGGGGCCGTTGCCGCAGCTGCGGACCCTTCAGGTCCTCTTCCAGTCCGGACTCGATCTCGGCACCTTGGTCCCCCATCAACGGATCAGCGACCTCTATCTGGGCTCGAGCACCCTCACGACCGGGCTCGAACCACTGCGTGACATGCCGAATCTGACACACCTCAGCATCCACCAGTGCAACGGGCCGGTCGACCTCAGCCCGCTGGCAGACCTGCAGCAACTGCAGATCACCCTGTCGGGCGGCAGCCCCGTCCTCGGCAGCGAGCAGTTTCCCGACGGGCGGCTCCGGGTCAGCCGATCCTGAGCCGCCCGTCGGGACCGGAGGGCTACCAGACCCGGACCGACCCCCCTCGGGCGAACGCCGGGCTGGTGGCCCCCTCCGGGACCTGCGTCAGCGGCTCGGCGATCTCCGAGACCAGCGGGCCGTGCTTCGCCGCCACCGCGTCCAGCAGGGACAGGTCGAAGCCGTACACGCGGGCCGCGTTGCCGCCGACCATCGCCGCGACCTCCTCGCGCGGGAGGCCCGCGTAGGCGATGCGGAGGCCTTCGCGGGAGAAGGGGGTCGTGCCCTCGTCGTGGGGGTAGTCGCTGCCCCACATGATCTTGTCGAGGCCGATCCGGTCGCGCAGCGGGACCTCGTGGGGGCGCATGAAGCTCGCTCCCACGAAGCAGTTGTCCCGCCACACCTCGCTCGGGCCCTTGCCCATGGACTCCGCGAGGCCCGCCCCGAACTTGGACTCGGCCGTGGACGAGGCCGCGACCAGGCGGCCGTGGTAGTAGTCCAGCATCTCCATCACGCCCGGGATCCAGCCGGAGCCCTGCTCCGTCAGGACCAGCTTGAGGCCGGGGTGCCGGCGGAAGGCGCCGCCGAAGATGAGGTGCCACAGGGCGCGGTGCGAGAACCAGGTGGTTTCGACCATGAAGACGGCCCGGGCGGCGGGTTCGTCCCCGAGCGGGGGCGAGGCCGAGCCGCCGTGGTGGTTGACCGGGACGTCCAGCTCGTCGCAGACCGCCCAGATCGGGTCGTACACGGCCGAGTAGAGCTCGGGGACCGTGGAGCCGGGCGGGACGCCGGGCAGCAGGATGCCGCCGGTGAGGCCCGCGTTCCGGGTGCGGCGGATCTCCGCGACCGCCGCGTCCACGTCGTTGAGGAGGATCTGGACCACGCCCGCGCGCCGGCCCGGCGCGTCCGCGCAGAAGTCCGCCAGCCAGCGGTTGTGGGCCTGGAGCCCGGCCCACCGCATCGCGTACTCCGCGGCCGTCGGGGGCTGGGCCATCAGGGAGGCCTTGGGGAAGAACGGCGGGATGGTGTTCGGGAAGAGGACTTCCGCGACGATGCCGTCCGCTTCGAGTTCGGACAACCTCCGCGCCGAGTTCCAGTTCCGGTCCGCCGTGTCCGCGAGGAGGTCCTCGTACGGGTTCACGTACGTGGCGGCCCAGGCGTCGAACTCGTCGTGGTGGCGCTTCTCCAGGTACGGCTTGTAGTCCAGCAGGTCGGCGCCCGCGTGGCAGTCCGCCGAGATGACCGTGTAGCGGTCTTCGGACGTCACTGGTTCACCCCCATGACCGGGAAGTCGTTGTCCGTCAGCCAGTGCCGGCCCACCTCGCGGGAGCGGGCCCAGGAGGCCGCCACCGCCGCCTGGTCGGGCGACTGGCCCAGCTCGGCCGGGGTGGGGCCGATCCGGCGGGCGATCGGGGCCAGTTTCTCCGTGTCGAAGCCGAAGACCTCGGCCGCGGCAAGGCCCAGCATCCGGCGGGTCTCGTCGACCGGGATGTCGTGGAAGGTCTTCTTCAGCCAGTTCCGGGTGTCCGGCCAGGTGCCCTCGGGGTGCGGGAAGTCCGAGCCCCACAGGATGTTGTCCACGCCGATCTCGTAGCGCTGGGCGAGCTCCCGGCGCTTGGTGTTCGTCGCGCAGATGAAGACCTGGCGGTCCAGGTACTCGCTCGGCGGGCGCTTCAGCTCCTCGAACGGGGAGAGCTTCTTGCCGCCGTGCGCGCCGAGGTAGAGGCGGTCCATGAACCACAGCTGGTTCGGGAGCCACCAGCAGCCCGACTCGGCGACGCCGAACTTGAGGCCCGGGTGCCGCTCGAAGACCCCGGACCACAGCAGGAACCACAGCGGGCGCGACGGCCACCAGGTGACCTCGGAGACGAAGATGCCGAGGTGGTCGCCGTACTCGTGGCGCGGCGAGGAGCCGGAGTGGGTGACGATCGGCATCGCGGTCTCGGCCGCCGCCGCCCAGACGGGGTCGTAGCGGCGGTCGTGGTAGGGCGCCTTGTCCACCCACATCGCGGGGATCATCAGCGCGCCCAGCCCGGACTCCTTGGCCCGGTATATCTCGGCGACGACCTTGTCCGGCTCGCCGGTGATGGGGAGCAGCGCGACGCCGCAGTGGCGTTCGGGGGTCTGCGAGACGAACTCCGCCAGCCACCGGTTGTGCGCCTGCGCGCCCGCCATGCCGAGTTCGGGGTCCTGGTCGCCGGAGAGGCCGAGGCCGACGCCGAAGGGGGCCGCGGTCTGGCTGTCGACGGCGTCCGCGTCGGGGAAGACGACCTCGGCGGCCACGCCGTCGCCGTCGAGCTCCTTCAGCCGCTGCGCCGTGTCCCAGCCGCCCTTGAGGCCTTCCTCGTGGTCGTGGAACCACTTCTCGGCGAAGGCCTCGTTGCGGACGCCCAGCCGGGTGGCCTCCGCGCGGCGCGCGTCGCGCTCGCCGAGGAACTCGTCGAACTGGGGGTGGAAGCGGGAATCGAGGTAGGGGCGGTACTGCTCGGTCGGCAGGCCCGCGTGGCAGTCGGAGGAGATGATGAGGTACGGGTCTTCGTACGGTGTGTCACTCACTGCGGGCCCCTCAGTCGAGGATGAAGCTTTCCAGGTAGGCGGGGTTGGCGCGGTCGAGCATCGACTGCGACCGGGCGCGGATCTGCCGGTCGCTGTGCTCGCTGGCCGGGAGCATCCAGAAGCGGTCGGCGCGGATGCCGTCGACGACGTGCTCGGCGACCTCCTCGACGGGGGTGAAGTTCACCTCGTGGCCGGCCTTCTTCATGGCCGCCTCGTACTGGTCGAGGCTGCGGTACGGGGACTTGCGCGGCCGCTCCTTCGCGTACCGCTCGGGCCGGTTGCGGTGCGACTCCCACAGCCCGGTGCGCAGCATGTGCGGTCCGGGGAAGAGGACGGAGGCGCCGACGTCCGCGCCCTCCGCCTTGAGGTGGGCGTAGAGGGACTCGGTCATCGTGACGACGGCCGCCTTGGTGACGGCGTACACGGAGGCGGTGGGCAGCGGGGCGATGCCGCCGTCGCCGGAGGAGGTGTTGACGACGTGGCCGGGGGCGCCGCCCGCGATCATGCGGGGGACGAAGGCCTGGATGCCGTGGAAGACGCCCCACACGTTGACGGAGAAGGCCCATTTCCAGTCGTTGGGCTCGTGCTCCCACATCCGGCCCTCGGCGCCGGAGCCGACGCCGGCGTTGTTGCACAGCACGTGTACGGCGCCGAAGGCCTCGTACGCGGCGTCGGCCAGCGAGATCACCGAGTCGCGGTCGCTGACGTCCACGATCCGCGCGAGGACTTCCGCCCCCTCGGCGGCGAGTTCCCCGGCGGCCTTGTTCAGGGCGCCCTCCTCGACGTCGGCGAGGACGACCTTCAGACCCTCGGCGGCGAAGCGCCGGGCCATCGCGAGGCCGATGCCGCTGGCGGCTCCGGTGACGACGGCCACCTGTCCTGGTTCGAGTCGCATGTCAGACACTGCCTTCCGGAGGGCCGTCCAGGATCTGCATCGGGTCGTCGTAGCGCTGGTGGATGTACGGGAGCAGGGCCTGGGCGCTGACCCGTTCGACGACCTTGCCCTTCTGGTCGGTGGTCTTCTCGCCGATGGTGATCTCGACGACGCGGCGCACCGGGAGGTCGGCGATGGGGTCGAACATCGACTCGCGCAGCACCACGTCACCGGTGATGTGCTCCAGCTTGCGGACCTTCTCGTTGCGCGTGCAGTGCACGAGCACCGGGTCGGCGTCGAAGCCCGAACCGTCCACCGCGGGCAGGAACTTGAAGTAGAAGTCGACCTTCTGGGCGGGCTCGGGCAGCGGCAGCTCGCGGTCCACCGCCCCGCGCACCTCCACGAAGGCGATCCCGTGCCGGGCGAGGGAGGCCCGTACGACGAGGCCCTCGCGCTCGACGGTGATCTCGCCCAGCTTCTTCGGCTCGCCGAAGACCTCGCGGCCGCCGATCAGGGCGCGCTCCAGGCTCATCGGCATGACCAGCGGGTACCAGCCCTCGACCCCGCCGTGCTGGGCGGCGACCGCCACCGAGCCGGCGCCGAGCGGGTAGCCGGGCAGGTCGACCTTGCTGATGTTGGCCCGTACGAGGGGCCGCTCGGCGGGCTTGAGCGGGGGCGGGAGGACCGCCGCCACCACGTCGGGGTCGGTCTCCCAGACGGCGACGACGCCGGTGGACCAGATGTCGGGGAGGTTGGAACTCTTCTCGCGCGACGCCGCGATCTCGGCCTCGCTTCGCGCTCCGTACCGTACGCGTGCCATGTTTCGCACCACCCTTGTCTTGAGCGGGGGACGGTTCTGTAACACAGTTACACCGCCACCGATGAAGGGTAAAGACCCGTGCACGCACCAGAACTGACGGACCGACAGATGGGTGGGCCCGCTCCATGGCCAGAAGCACGCTGACCCGTGACGAGGTACTGGACGCCGCCACGTCCCTGGTCAAGCAGCACGGTCCGGCCGCCCTCACCATGCGCAAGCTCGCCGCCGAGCTGGGGACCGCGGTGACCTCCATCTACTGGCACGTCGGCAACCGCGAGCAGCTGCTGGACGCCCTGGTGGAGCGGACCGTGGAGGAGATGGGTGCGATCAGGCCGGCCGGCCGCACCCCCGCCGAGCGGATCCTGTCGGTGGCCCGGATCCTGCGCCGCGAGCTGCGCGAGCGCCCGCACCTGATCGCGATGGTCCACGAGCGCGGGCTCACCGAGCGGATGTTCCTGCCCGCGCAGCAGGCCCTCGTCCACGAGGTGCACGTCGCGGGACTGCGCGGGGCGCGGGCGGCCGACGTGGTGCGCGCGATCCAGTTCCAGATCGTCGGCTTCCTGCTCGTCGAGCGCAATCGCGAACGCTCCCCCGCCCAGTCGCCCGCCGAGAGCGAGCTCTGGGACCCGGCCGCGGCCCCGCACGACCCGGCCCTCGCCCGCGCCCTGGCCCGGCCGGCCGATCCGGAACGGCTGTTCCTGCTGTCCGTTCAGGCCCTGACCGCCACCCTGCTCACACCGCACGGATAATCACATTGCCCCGGCACCCCGTCCCGTGATGGGATCGGCTCCGCGGGGGCGGCTCCCCGGCGTGCATCCTTCTCATTCTCCTTTTAAGAAAAAGACCCGCGCGCCCACTCTCCGCCCCCGCTTTGCCATTCGCGGAGGGAATCCACCAGTGCCTGCCATCGAGTCCGTCCTGCTGCGCCGGCTCGCCACCGTCCACGTCGACCGGCCGCCGGCCGCCGCCTCGCCCGGACCCGAAGGGGTACGGCCCCTGGAGGGCGAACTCCTCGAACGCGGCCACGCGCTGAGCGCGGAGCTGCACGCGGCGCTCTCGGCGCTCGCGCCGACCGACCTCGCCGAGGAGCGGCTGCGGCTGCTCGCGCTGGTGGACGAGCTGATGGGCGCCGACCGGGTGCACAAGCCGCTCTTCCGCCGCTTCCCCTTCTCCATCCCCCGGGACACCGAGCACTGGTACGTCAGCCGCGTGTTCGCCCTGCTGCTCCAGGAGCCCGAGCAGCCGTGCGTGCTGTGCGGCGAGAGCGGCACGGTCCACCCCGTCGCCCCCTGCGCCCACCTGGTGTGCCGCACCTGCTGGGACGGCGCCGACTACACCGGCTGCCCGGTCTGCCACCGGCGCGTCGACCCCGCCGACCCCTTCCTGCGCCCGGACGCCGACAAGGGCAAGGACAAGAAGGGCAAGACCCTGCCGGCGGGCCCGCTGCGGCTGCTCCGGCTCGGCACCGATCAGCCGGGCGACTGCGCCCGAGCGATCGCCTCGCTGCTCGCCCGGCAGACCCCGCTGTCCCCCGAGGACCGCGACGACCTGGCCCTCCTGCTCCCCGCTGCCCCGGCGGACCTCGGCTGGCTGCCCGAGGAGATCCCCGTACGGGAGACCAAGGCGCTGCTCCTCGGCACCCTGCTGGGCGACTGGCGGACCGAGGACGCGGTGCGGCCGCTGCTCGCCGCGCGCCTCACCACCGCCACCGACGTGCTGCGGCTGCTCGCCGTGCTCTCCGGCGGCGAGGCGGGCCTGCTGCCGCTGCCCCGGTTCGCGAGGGTCGGGCGGCCGCTGCGCCGGGAACTCCTCTCGGTGCTCGACGCGTTGAACCCGGAGCACCTGGTCGAGGACCTGCTGCGGCACCCCGCCGGCTGGAAGCGGGCCGCCGAGCGCCTGCACCCCTTCGAGCAGCACGCCCGCCACCCGCGGGCCGCGCTGGCCTTCGCCGTGCTGCGGGGCACCACCGTGTCCGCCGCCACACCGCTCGGCGCGGCACTGCTGGAGACGGCTGCCGCGTACCCGGACGCCGTCCGCGTGGACGGCGACCGGATCCGGCCCGCCACCTGGGCCGGCCGGATCGAGGCTGCCGTCGCGCAGGGGGACGCGGGGGCGGCCGCCGCGCTGGCCGGGCAGCGGGCGGGTGAACTCGTACGCCGCCTGGACCAGCTGCTGCGCCTGCACGAGGGTGAGGAGCTCGTCCCCGAACTGGAGCGGGCGCTGACGCGCGGGCTGCCCTCCGTCGGCGCGGGCCCGCTGCTGTCCGCGCTCGGCGCGCTGCGGACCCGGGCCGAGGACCGCCGCGGCGGGCGGCGGGTGTTCTTCCCGCGCGGCCAGGTCACCCACGCCCTGGTGGCGCGGGAGGAGCGGGCCCCGCTGCCCGCGCCGCTCGTCGGGGCGGTCACGGACCGGCTGGAGGCCGAGGTGCTGCGGCGGTTCGGTGCCGCCGGGGACGAGCCGTACGACCTGGCCGTCCTCGACTCCGGGCTCGCCGACCTGACGGTGCCCTTCGGCGAGCGCACCGCCGCCAAGTCGCTGGTGGCGGTACCGCGGGGCAGCGTGCAGACGCTGCCCGAGGGCGAGGTGCTGCGGCTGTTCCTGCACTGGACGGAGCCCGCGGGCCGGGTCACCGACCTGGACCTGTCCGTCGCCTTCTTCGACGCCGAGTGGAAGTTCACCGGTCTGTGCGACTACACGACCTTGCGGCACGGGCCGCACGGGGCCGCCGTCCACTCGGGCGACCTCACCTCGGCGCCCGCCCCGGACGGCGCCACCGAGTACGTGGACCTGGACCTGGACGCGCTCGCGCGGAACGGCGACGCGTTCGCGGTCCCGCTGGTCTTCAGCTACAACAACGTGCCCTTCGAGGAGCTGCCGGACGCCTTCGCGGGCTTCATGGCCCTGCCCGCGGACCGCCCGCGTGATTCCTCGTACGATCCGCGCACCGTCCGCCAGCGCTTCGACCTCGCCGGGCAGTCGCGGGCGTGCCTGCCGATGGTGGTGGACCTCTCGGCCCGCCGGGCCCTGTGGACGGACGTCCACCTGCCGCCGTCGGGCGGGTTCCAGAGCGTGGACTCGCATGGGGAGCGGCTGGCTGCCGTGGCCCGCGATGTGTGGGAGCACTTCGGCGCGGGCGTCCGTACGAGCATGTGGGACCTGGCGGTGTGGCGGGCCGCGGCGCGCTCCCGCGAGGTGGCCGTCGTACGCCGGGTCGTCGAACCGGGGATGTTCGACGAGCTGTGCGTGCACCGCCGCCGCCCGGACGAGGACGTGGCGGGCTTCGCCGCCCGGATCGGCGCGCTCCGCGATCCGGAGGAGCTGTGGGCGTGCCGCGACGCCGATGCGGCAGCCGCCGAAGCAGCCGCGGGCAAGCGGGTGTTCCTGGCCCTGGTGCACGGGGGCGCGGCCCCGACGGGGGCTTCGGGAACGGCGTACCGGCTCTTTCCCGGGACCGTCGAAGTCCCCGCCGCGCTCACCTCGGTGACGGCCGGGGACCTGGTGGCGGAACTGGGCTGAGGTGACATCGCGGCCACGGGTGTCAGTCCGTGCCGATATCCTCTGTGACCATGCTCGCCGACCGTACGACCGCAGAGACGACGTGGCCGACCGCGTACCCGAAGGGGTACGCGGTCGTCGACGTGGAGACCACCGGGCTCGCTCGCGACGACCGGATAGTCTCCGCCGCCGTCTACCGGCTGGACGCGCAGGGCAACGTGGAGGACCACTGGTACACCCTGGTCAACCCGCAGCGCGACCCGGGACCCGTGTGGATCCACGGCATCACCAGCGACATGCTCCAGGACGCCCCGCTCTTCAAGGACATCGCCCAGGAGTTCGCCGGCCGGCTCGCGGACCGGGTGCTGGTCGCGCACAACGCCATCTTCGACTGGCAGATGATCGCCCGGGAGTACGCCCGCGCCGAGGAGACCGCGCCGGTCCGTCAGCGGCTGTGCACGATCGCCCTGTCGAAGGAGCTGAACCTGCCGCTGCCCAACCACAAGCTGGAGTCGCTCGCCGCCCACTTCGGCGTGGTCCAGCAGCGCGCCCACCACGCGCTCGACGACGCCCGGGTGCTCGCCGAGGCCTTCCGCCCGTCCCTGCACGCGGCCGCGCGCGGCAGCGTGCGGCTGCCCCTGCTGGAGTGCCGGCCGCTGACCGAGTGGTCGGACTCCGCCGCCGCTCCCCGGGTGGGCTACCAGGCCTCGTACGGGAACAGCAGCTGGCGTCCCTCGCGCAAGCGGCCGCCGTGCCCGTACCCGAACCCGGGGCGCTACGAGGACGGCAAGCCGCTGAAGCAGGGCATGCGGATCGCCTTCTCGGGCGACACCTCGGTGGAGCGGGAGCTGCTGGAGGACCGTGCAGTCGAGGCGGGGCTGCACATCGCCACGAGCGTGTCCCGGCTCACCAGCCTGCTCGTGACGAACGACCCCGACTCGGCGACCTCGAAGACGGTCAAGGCGAAGTCCTTCGCCACCCCCGTCGTCGACGAGGCGGCCTTCACCCAGCTGCTGCGGGACGTGGCGGACGCGGAGTCCTGAGCCGGGGGCGGCATTGCTCCGGGTGGGTGCAGGCGCTGCGACTCACCCCGCTGGATCTTGTTCCGGCCCTTCTCCGTGCGCAGCATTCGGCGCATGGCACGTTGTGAGGTCTGCGGAAACGATTACGGCATGTCCTTCGAGGTGCACGCGCAGGGCGCGGTGCACGTCTTCGACTGCTTCTCCTGCGCCATTCACCGCATGGCGCCCCTCTGCGCCCACTGCCGGGTCCCGATCATCGGGCAGGGCGCCGAGGTCGAGGGCGAGTGGTTCTGCGGGGCGCACTGCGCCCGCGCGGAGGGGAAGGTGGGCATCGTCGACCGCGTATGACTCCCGTCTGACTCCCCCGCACCACGTCCCCCCTTTCCTCCCGCGACCCCGGACGGCCACCCGGCCGCCGGGGTCTTCCGCGCTGGGGGTACCGTCGTGGGCGTGTACCGCTTTGTGCTGACCCGGCAGTGGGTGTGCCTCACCCTCGTCGCCCTCGTTCTGATCCCCTCGATGATCAAGCTGGGGTTCTGGCAGTACCACCGCCATGTGCACCGGGTCGCGCAGAACCAGCTCATCGACGCGAACCTGCGGGCGGAGCCGGTGCCCGTGACCGAGGTCACCTCCCCCGGCCACGAGGTGCCCCGCGCGGACTTCTGGCGGGCCGTCACCGCGACCGGCACGTACGACACCGCGCACGAGCTGGTCGTACGGATGCGGACCTCCAACGACGACAAGGTCGGCTTCCACGTCCTGACCCCGCTCGTGCTCGGCGACGGCCGGGCGGTGCTGGTCAACCGCGGCTGGGTGGCCGGCGGCGACGACCCGCGCGCCTATCCCCCGGTGCCGGCCGCACCCTCGGGCGAGGTCACCGTCACCGGCCGGCTGAAGGCCGACGAGACGAGCGGCGGCAGCGGCATCAAGGACCGCAAGGGACTGCCGGACCGCCAGGTGATGCTGATCAACAGCGCGCAGCAGGCGGAGTACCTGGGCCTGCCCGTCCTCGGCGGCTACATGGAGCTGACCGCTCCGGACCCGGCGGGCGGCAGCCCCGAGATCATCTCCGAGCCCGACCACGACTCGATCGGCGCGCACATGGCGTACGCCGTCCAGTGGTGGCTGTTCGCCGCGGCGGTGCCGGTGGGCTGGCTGGTCCTCGTACGACGGGAGAAGCGGGACCGCGAGGAGGCGGCGGCGAAGGCCGCTCCCGTGGAGGCGGAGCCCGCCGACGCGTAGCGTGTCGGCATGGATCTTGGACTGAAGGACCGTGTCTACGTAGTCACCGGCGCCACCCGTGGCCTCGGTTTCGCCTCCGCCCGTGAACTGACCGCCGACGGCGCGAAGGTCGTGCTGACCGGCCGGGACGGCAAGCGGGCGGCCGATGCCGCCGCCGCCCTCGGCCCGAACGCCGTCGGGGTGGCCGCCGACAACTCCGACCCGGCGGCGGCCGGGCAGCTCATCGCCGCCGCCCGCGAGCACTTCGGCCGCTTCGACGGCATCCTCGTCAGCGTCGGCGGCCCGACCCCCGGCACCGCCGCGGACAACACCGACGAGCAGTGGTCGGCCGCCTTCGAGTCGGTCTTCCTCGGCGCGGTCCGGCTCGCCCGGGCGGCCGCCGCCGAACTGGGCGAGGGCGGGGTCATCGGCTTCGTGCTGTCGGGCTCGGTCCACGAGCCGATCCCCGGCCTGACCATCTCCAACGGCCTGCGGCCGGGCCTGGCGGGCTTCGCCAAGTCCCTGTCCGTGGAGCTGGGCCCGCGCGGGATCCGGGTCGTCGGCCTGCTGCCGGCGCGCATCGACACCGACCGGGTGCGCGAGCTCGACGCCCTGTCCGGGGACTCGGAGGCGGCCCGGGCCGGGAACGAGTCCCGGATCCCGCTGGGCCGCTACGGCACCCCGGAGGAGTTCGGCCGCACGGCCGCGTTCCTGCTCTCCCCCGCCGCCTCGTACCTGACGGGCGTCATGCTGCCGGTGGACGGCGGCTCCCGGCACGGCTTCTGACGGGGGCTACGTCACCCGCTGTGCCCGGTGCGAGGTCACCTTGAGGCGGGCCTCCGCCGGGAGCCCCGGGAGGCCCGCCGAGGTGCGGGCCCCGGTCAGGACCGGGCCCGCGAGGGCGGCCAGGGCGTCGGCGGGCACGCCGTGCGGTTCCAGTTCCATCGCGATCCGCAGCGCGGGCGACCCGCGCCGGCCGCACAGCGAGGCCCGGCAGTGGGCCACGCCGTCGAGGGCGCCGGCCTCGGCGGCGACCGCCTCCTCCAGCGCGCGCCCCCGCAGCAGGGCGAACGCCCCGTCCCCGGTGTCGACCTCGACGGCCCCCAGCCGCGCCCGCCGCACCTGGGACAGCAGCCACCACAGCGCCAGGAGCACGCACAGCGCGAGGCCTGCCGGCACCGCCCACCACCACCAGCCGTCGGCGTGCCAGTACCGGTGCCGGGCCTCCTCGGTGAGCAGCGGCACGTGCCGGCCGTGCAGCGGCCACCAGCCGCCGAGCAGCGTGGTCCCGGCGGCCAGCAGGACCGCTCCGATCACCGCCAGCAGGGTCCGGTTCACCTTCCCGAGCACCGCCCGCTCACCTCCTGACCCGTACGTGTGCCCGCGGCGGGTGCGCGAGGCCCAGTTCCTCGACGCCGACGGCGAGCACCTCGTCCAGGTCGGCCCGTACGTCGTCCAGCTCGCGGAAGTGCGAGGTGGCCCGCACCGCGATGTGGGTCCGGCCCACCTTGACCCGTACCGACCGCACCCCGGACACCTCCATGGCCCGGTCCCGCAGCACCTGCGCGGCGTCCTTGCGGCCCAGCCCGGCGCGCACCCCGGCGGCCGCATCCGGGGTGCGCATCGGGAGGATCCCGCGCAGGCCGGGCGTGAGGGCGAGCAGCAGGAGCAGCAGCCCGGCCAGCACGAGGGCCCCGCCGGTCAGCCGGACGGCCAGGTCGGCGGGGGTGAGCTTGTCGAGCTGCGCGGCGAGCTCGCGGCGCCAGCTCATGCCGGGGCGGTGGGCCCGTACGGCGGCGAGGTCGTAGAGGAAGAGGCCCGCGACCCCCAGGACGACGAGCGCGGTGAGCGCGGCCGGGACGCGCCGGGCGGACCGGAAGCGGGGGGCCGGGGCGGTCACCGCAGCCGCCGGTCCCGCCCGGCGGCGAGCCGGGTGTGGGTGGAGTGCAGGTGCTCGATGTCGATGTCCACCTCGGGTACGGACATCTCCGCGCACTCCTCGATGCGCCGGGCGACCTGGCGCCGTACGGCCGCGCACTGGGCGGCGAGGTCGGAGGGGTAGCCGAGCTCGAGGCTGACCCGGACCCGCGCGATGTCGTGGTGCACGGTGACGGTGGCGTGCGGGGGCGCGCCGGGGGGAGCGTCGAGCGCCTCGCGGGCCGCCTGGGCGGCGATCTTGGCGACGACCCGGTCGGCGATCCGGGTGGCCCCCCGGTCGGCGGGGGCCGCCTTGGGCGGGGCGGCCCGGGGCGGGGCGGCCGCCGGCTTCGGCTCGTTCATCGGCGCCTCACCCGCGACGGTCGTCGCGGCGGCGGAACAGGTCGCCCGGTTCCAGGTCCCCGTCGAGGAAGCGCCCGGCGACGAACCCGATCGCGCCCAGGGCCGCCACCAGCAGGAAGGCTCCGAAACCGCCGAAATACCCGGCGAACGCCAGGGCCATCCCGGCGAACATGCCGGCGACCGCCATGCTCATTGCTGGCTCCTCTCGGCTACTGGAGACGGGTCTCCGGCTCCTCGTCGGGCTCGTCGGGCAGCTTGACGTCGGTGACGGCGATGTTGACCTCGACGACCTCCAGGCCCGTCATCCGCTCGACCGCCGAGATGACGTTCTCACGGACCGCCCGGGCGACGGCCCGGATGGACACGCCGTAGTCGACGACGATCTCCAGGTCGAGGGCGGTCTGGAGCTCGCCGACCTCCGCTTTGACGCCGCGGCTGACGGCGGCCTTGCCGCCGCCCGGGACGCGGTCCCGGACGGCGCCGAAGGTGCGCGAGAGGCCGCTGCCGCTGCCCATGGCGTGCACGCCGACCACCTCGCGGGCGGCCAGACCGGCGATCTTCTCGACCACACCGTCGGAGATGCTCGTGCGCCCCCGGTCGCCGGGCTCTTTGGCGGAGCCGCCGGCTGCTGCGGATTCGGTCATGGCGTGCCCTTTCGCGCGTGCGGACTCGGACTCACTCCGCACCACGGTAAGCGCGCGACCCGCACGGCGCCCCAGGACCGGGGCCGCCCGGCTCAAACCCCGCGGCTCAGTCCGAGAGGCCCGCCAGGTCGCGCAGCCGGCGGGCCTGGGCGGCGCGCTCGGCCCTGCGCTGGTCGTCGTACGGGCGCGACTGCGCGTCCCGCAGCAGCGCCTTGGTCTCGATCACGGCGTCCCGCGGCGGCGCGAGCAGGGCCGTGGCGAGGTCCTGGACGGCCGCGTCGAGCTCGTCCGCCGGGACCACCAGGTTGGCGAGGCCGACCCGCTCCGCCTCCTCGGCGTGCACGAAGCGGCCCGTGGCGCAGATTTCGAGCGCACGGGCATAGCCGACCAGGGAGGTCAGCGGCTGGGTGCCGGCGAGGTCGGGGACCAGGCCCAGGCTGGTCTCGCGCATGGCGAACTGCACGTCGTCCGCGACCACGCGCAGGTCGCACGCGAGCGCGAGCTGGAAGCCGGCGCCGATCGCGTGCCCCTGTACGGCGGCGACGGAGACGATGTCATTGCGGCGCCACCAGGTGAACGCCTCCTGGTATTCGGCGATGGTGGAGTCGAGCAGCTCGTCCGAACCACGTGCCAGATCGAGGAAGGACGGCTCGCCCTCGAAACCCTCGGGGGTGAACGCCTGCCGGTCGAGTCCCGCGGAGAAGGACTTGCCCTCGCCGCGCAGCACGACGACCCGGACGGTGCCCGGCAACAACCTTCCGGCCTCCGCCAAAGCCCGCCAGAGCGCGGGGGATTGGGCATTTCGCTTGGCCGGATTGGTCAGTGTCACCGTGGCGAGCGTGTCGTCGACGGTGAGTCGTACGCCGTCCTTGTCGAGCAGAGCCATCCGAATGCCTCCGGTGTGCGGTCGGCCGCGTTCTCGGCCTAAGTGACTGCACAGTAACCACCCAGTCGACCGAAAGGCCGACCGGGGGTCACCGAAGGTACATCCGGACCGTTGGAACCGATGGGACCGGGGTCAGGCCGTAGCCGCCTTCTTACCGCGCGTCGCGCCACCGCGACCACGCAGCGAAACCCCGGACTCACTGAGCATCCGGTGGACGAATCCGTAGGACCGGCCGGTCTCTTCGGCCAGCGCCCGGATACTCGCACCGGAGTCGTACTTCTTCTTCAGGTCTGCCGCGAGCTTGTCGCGCGCGGCGCCGGTTACCCGGCTGCCCTTCTTCAGAGTCTCGGCCACCCGTGCCTCCTCGTGGGAAGTGCGCTCTGGACTTCTCATGATCACCCCTCCCCGCGTTCCTGGCCACCCATTCCGCAAGGTCGGTACGGCGGCATTCCCCGAGGCGTGGACGCACGAGCAGAACGGAATCTGCGCTTCCGCCGCATGACTTCCGTCACACTTCTCGGCCCTCGCGAGGAATCTCCAGGTCAGGGGCGCGGCGCCGGAAAACCGAAGGCCCCGGTCGCGCACCTGCTCGGGTGCGGCCGGGGCCGTCGTGCGACGTAGGGCGGTACCAGACCGTCTCACTCAGATGATGGATCACCCCTGAGCCGAATGATCCATAAGGAACTGGATCAGGATCAGGCGAGGGACACCAGGTCGCGGTAGTCCGGGCCCCACAGGTCCTCGACGCCGTCCGGGAGCAGGATGATCCGCTCCGGCTCCAGCGCCTCGACCGCGCCCTCGTCGTGCGTGACGAGGATGACCGCGCCCTTGTACGTGCGCAGCGCGCCCAGGATCTCCTCGCGGCTGGCCGGGTCGAGGTTGTTGGTGGGCTCGTCGAGCAGCAGCACGTTCGCCGAGGAGACGACCAGCGTGGCCAGGGCCAGACGGGTCTTCTCACCGCCGGACAGCACACCGGCCGGCTTGTCCACGTCGTCCCCGGAGAAGAGGAAGGAGCCGAGCGTCTTGCGGACGGCGACCAGGTCCAGGTCGGGCGCGGAGGAGCGCATGTTCTCCAGGACCGTGCGCTCCGGGTCCAGGGTCTCGTGCTCCTGGGCGTAGTAGCCGAGCTTGAGGCCGTGGCCGGGGGTCACGACGCCCGTGTCCGGCTTCTCGGTGCCCGACAGCAGGCGCAGCAGGGTGGTCTTGCCGGCGCCGTTGAGGCCGAGGATGACCACGCGGGAGCCCTTGTCGATGGCCAGGTCGACGTCGGTGAAGATCTCCAGCGAGCCGTACGACTTCGACAGGCCCTCGGCGGTCAGCGGGGTCTTGCCGCAGGGCGCCGGGTCCGGGAAGCGCAGCTTGGCGACCTTGTCGGAGACGCGCACGGCCTCCAGGCCGGACAGCAGCCGCTCGGCGCGCTTGGCCATGTTCTGCGCGGCGACGGTCTTGGTCGCCTTGGCGCGCATCTTGTCGGCCTGCGAGTTCAGCGCCGCGGCCTTCTTCTCGGCGTTCTGGCGCTCGCGCTTGCGGCGCTTCTCGTCGGCCTCGCGCTGCTGCTGGTAGAGCTTCCAGCCCATGTTGTAGACGTCGATCTGGGACCGGTTGGCGTCCAGGTAGAAGACCTTGTTGACGACGGTCTCGACCAGGTCGACGTCGTGGGAGATGACGACGAAGCCGCCGCGGTAGGTCTTGAGGTAGTCGCGCAGCCAGACGATCGAGTCGGCGTCGAGGTGGTTCGTCGGCTCGTCGAGGAGCAGGGTGTCGGCGTCCGAGAAGAGGATCCGGGCGAGCTCGACGCGGCGGCGCTGACCGCCGGAGAGCGTGTGCAGCGGCTGGCCGAGGACCCGGTCGGGCAGGCTGAGGGCCGCCGCGATGGTGGACGCCTCCGCCTCGGCGGCGTACCCGCCCTTGGTCAGGAACTCGGTCTCCTGGCGCTCGTACTGCTTCATCGCCTTGTCGCGGGTGGCGCCGGAGCCGGTGGCGATGCGCTCCTCGTTGGCCCGCATCTTCTTGATCAGCACGTCGAGGCCGCGCGCGGACAGGATCCGGTCGCGGGCCAGGACGTCGAGGTCGCCGGTGCGCGGGTCCTGCGGGAGGTAGCCGACCTCACCCGAGCGGGCGATGGAGCCGGCGGCGGGCTGGCCCTCGCCCGCGAGGCACTTGGTGAGGGTGGTCTTGCCCGCTCCGTTGCGGCCGACGAGGCCGATGCGGTCGCCCTTGGCGATGCGGAAGGAAGCGGACTCGATGAGGACGCGGGCGCCGGCGCGCAGCTCGATGCCGGTGGCGGTGATCACGGAAATACTCCAGGGCGGGTCGGGACGGCGGAAGGGGGGCAGGACGCGAAGCTTCGACGCCGCTAATCCGCGAGGAGATTTGCCATGACAGGCATTCTACCGGGGGTGCGCAACTACTTTCCGGGCCCGCCCCGTCCCCCGTTCGGCCCAGCGATCACACCAGTGGGCCGGTACGCGTATGAGGATGAACGGGCTGAAGACTCACCACGAGGCGGCCACGCGATCGCAAGGGCGGTGCGGGATGCAGTTCGACGACAACGCCAATCTGGACACTTCCGAGGTCAAGGACGTGCGCGGCAGCCGCATCCCGGGCGGGCGGGCCACGGTCGGCGGCGGCATCGTCGGCTTCATCGCGCTGCTCCTGGGACTGTTCTTCGGCGTGGGCCCGGAGCAGCTGGGGCTGTCCTCCGGGGACCAGGAGCCCGCGCCGGCCTCGTCCTCGGTCAACCAGGTCCAGCAGTCCTGCAAGACCGGCCAGGACGCGAACGCGCGCGAGGACTGCCGGCTGGTCGCGGTGGTCAACAGCACCCAGGACTTCTGGAAGCAGGAGTTCACCAAGCGCGGCGGCCAGTACGCGCCCGCCTCCACCGTCTTCTTCACCGGCAGGGTGAACACCGCCTGCGGCGCGGCCACCTCGGCGGTCGGCCCGTTCTACTGCCCCGCGGACCGGCAGGTCTACCTGGACCTGGGCTTCTTCAACGAACTGCGGACGAAGTTCGGCGCGAGCGGCGGCCCCTTCGCGCAGGCCTACGTCGTCGCCCACGAGTACGGGCACCACATCCAGAACCTGACCGGCACGCTCCAGCGGGCCCAGGACGGGCGGCAGGGCGCGAACAGCAACGCGGTCAAGGTGGAGCTCCAGGCCGACTGCTACGCCGGGGTGTGGGCGCACAACGCGACGAAGACCCCGGACGAGTCCACCGGGCGGCCGCTGATCACCAGCCTGACCGACCAGGACATCAGGGACGGGCTGGACGCGGCGGCCGCGGTCGGCGACGACCGGATCCAGGAGAAGTTCCAGGGCCGGGTGACCCCGGAGTCGTGGACCCACGGCTCGGCCGAGCAGCGCCAGCAGTGGTTCTACCAGGGCTACCGCACGGGCGACATGGCCCAGTGCAACACCTTCCGCTGACTGTCGGCGGCGCCTGCCATGCTGGTGTGACGCGGGTCACCGTCACGAGAGGGAGTGGTCGTCATGGCAGGCGTTCCGTCCATCTGTCCCACGCTGGTCTACAACGACGCGAAGGCAGCGATCCAACAGCTCACCGAGGCGTTCGGCTTCACCCAGGTCGCGGTGTACGAGGGTGAGGACGGCTCCGTGATGCACGCGGAACTGGCGTACGGCAACGGCATCGTGATGCTGGGCAGCAAGGGCACCGGCGGGGCGTTCGACAAGGCCATGGAGAGCGCCGGCCCCGCGGGCGTCTACGTCGTGGTCGACGACGTGGACGCCCACCACCGCCGGTCCGCCGAGCACGGGGTGGAGATCCTGATGGAACCCACCGACCAGGACTACGGCTCCCGCGACTACATGGCCAAGGACGCCGAGGGCAACATCTGGAGCTTCGGCACGTACGCCCCCCAGGTCTGAGCCCGCCCCGCCGGGGCGGGGCGGCCGGAAAGACCCGGGGCTCCGCCCCAGACCAGCGCACATGCCGGCGCTTGAGGGCCGACATCAGCCGAATCCAGCCCCGCCGGCGTTTGAGGCGCGGGCGCGGAGCGCCGCAGGGGTGACGGGCGCACCCCGACACGCGCACCGGGCCGGAGGGGTCAGGCGCCGCCTGTGTGGACTTGGAAGGCCGCCCGGCGGACCGCCTTCGCGAGGGCCGGGTCGGGGTGGGCCGCGGCCAGTGCGACCAGTACCTGCACGGTGCGCGGGTGGCCGACCGCCCGGACCTCGTCCAGCAGCCGCGGCACGGTGGTGCGCACCGCCGAGTCCAGGTGGCGGGCGAGCAGCTCGGCCTCCCCGTGGTCGGCGATGGCCGCCGCCGTGTCCACCCAGAGCCAGGTCGACTCCTCGGCGGTGAGGACGTCCTGCGCCTCGTCGGGGTCGACCCCGTCGTGCTCGGCGAGCCAGAGCAGGGCGTAGGGCCTCAGCGCGGGCTCGCGCACCGCGGCGCGCACCTCGGGCTCGGCGGGCGCGCCGACCACGCGCAGCGCCTCGAAGGCGAGCCCGCGCAGCAGCGCGTCCTCGCCGCGGGCGGCGTGCAGCAGCTCGCTGACGGCGTGGCCGACGGGCCGGGCGGCGAGCCAGGCCTGGTACTCGGCACGGGCCGGTCCCGGGGTGAGCCGGGCGCAGCCGTGCAGCATGGCGGCGGCGGACTGCTCGATGTTGCCGGCCGGGCTCTGCGCGGCGACGCAGATCTGCTCCAGCTTGACCCAGACCGCCCAGCTGCCGAGCGGGGTGAGCGCGGCCCGCGCGGGGCCGAGGGTGACGGCGTCCACGGCGGCGAGTCCGCCCAGCGCCCAGCGCAGCAGCCGGGCGAGCGGTACGGGGGCCCGGCCGGCGCGGGCGGCGGCGGCCGGCTCGGTCTCGTAGGGGACCTCGCAGCGCTCCTCGCGCAGTTCGGCCACCCGCTGTCCCAGCAGGTCGAGCAGGTCGGGGACGGTCACGGGGCCGGCCGACAGCTGGAGCAGGGAGAGGAGCTGGGGCATGGCCTCGACGACCTCGGCGACGGCCTCGGGGGCGATGTCGGCGGGGGCGGGGTGGACCAGGGACCAGGCGTCGAAGAGGGCGACCCAGCCGCGCAGGACGGCGGTGTCGTCGCGGTCCCAGGCGCGCAGCCGCCAGCCGGGCCGGGCGTGGCCGCCGTGCACCTCGACCAGGCCGGCGAGCCGGGCGCGGTCCCAGCCGACCCGGATCTGGCCGTGCGTCAGGCCCAGTTCCTCGGCGGCGCGTTCGACATCGACGGCGGGCAGGGCTCCCGCGGGGGCCGGCCTTCCGCCGTCTCCCGCGCCGAGGTTGAGTTCGGCCCAGCGGGTCAGCCGTACGGCGTCGGTGAGCGAGGCCCGGGCGCGGTTCGCGAGGTCGGCCGTGGCGGGCGTGCCGGCCGGGGGCCGCGGGGCGGTTCTGGTGCGTCGGTCGGTCACCGCCTTGCGGGCCGCGGCGACGGAGCGCGGGGAGACGAGTCGGAGTCTGGAGTCGCGAGCCAACTGCTCATCAGGCTTTCGGGACGTCACGGAAGCAGTCTCGCCCGTCACTGGCCGAAAGCCCAAACGGAACCGGCCATTACCACTGCTCACCGGGGTTACAGACCGGGACATCCCACCCTCAGGCGCTCCTCCGCCACAGGGCCTTCACATGAGGGGGGTGAGGAAGCGGCGCAGGGCTTCCTCGTAGGCCGCGGGATCCGCGTTCCACATGGCGCCGTGGCCGGCCTCGCGCACGGGGTGCAGGTGGACCAGGTCGGGGCGGGCGGCGGCGAGCCGGCGGGAGGGCTCCCAGGGGGCGAGCTCGTCGTCGGGGCCGTGGAAGATCAGGACGGGGACGCGCAGCGCGCCCGGGTCGGCGCCGGGCGGGCGGCGGTCGGCGCGCAGCCCCGCGCGACCCTCGGCGGCCCTGACGGCGAGCGGGAGCACCAGGGCCGGGGTGTGCCGGGCCGCGGCGAGCCGGCGCAGCGTCTCGTGCCAGTCGAGTACGGGCGAGTCGAGCACCAGCCCGGAGATCCGGTCGGCCAGCGCGGAGCGCTCGGCGGCGTGCAGGGCCATGGCGGCCCCGGTGGACCAGCCGTGCAGGATCACCCGCCGGGCGCCGTAGCGCAGGGCGTAGCGGATGGCGGCGTCGACGTCGCGCCACTCCGATTCGCCGAGGTGGCCGAGGCCGTCCGGGGAGGCGGGGGCGCCGAGGTCGCCTCGGTAGGCCAGGTCGAGGACGGGCATCCGCTGGCGGTGCAGGAAGGGCATGACCACCATCGGGTGCTCCCGGCTGGTGCCGAGGCCGTGCACGGTGATCACCCAGGTGTCGCGGGCCGCCGGGACGAACCAGGCGGGGAGCCCGCCGAGCTCCCCGGGGACGTCGACGTCGGCGTGGTCGAGCCCGAGGGCGGAACGCGGGTTGCCGAGGTGGACCTGGGGGGTGAGGGTGACCCGGGTGCCGGGGTCGAGGCTGCCGTGGGTGACGGCGAGGAGCCGCCGTACGACGGTGTCGGGTTCGTGTTCGGCCTCGGTGAGGACGGGCCCGACGACGGCGTGGACTCCCGGCGCGTCCAGGCCGTAGGTGCCGGGGCGCAGCGAGGCGAGGGTGCGGGTCAGCGCGACCCGGCCGGCCGCGGTGGAGTGGACGCTGAGCCGCGCTCCGCCGGGCAGCGGGCGGCCGGGCTCGGGCCGCAGGGCCGCGTCGGCGGCGTACCGGCCGGCCGCGACCGCGGCGGCGCCGGCTCCCAGGAGGGTCGTGGTGACGGCCGCTGCCGTCGCTGTGGCGGTACGCACCGCTCCAGTGTCGGGGCGCGGGCCGCGCCGGGCCACCGGAGGGAATCGCTCCGCGGGCGGCGCGGGCGGCGTGATCTAGGTCTCTTTCGGGGCCCCGGCCGTACGGTCGTATACGCCGCCGGGCCCGTGCGGAAGGGTCCGTTCACCCGGCTTTGACGTGCATTAATCGATAGATCTACCCCAGAATCGGGACGAAGCCGCCGATCGCGCGCCGGGGCAGTACACCGCACCGCCGATGTCAGTTCATCTTCCGTTCACCCAGGTTGCCTACGGTCGGCGAGCCACTGACGTCAAACAGAAGCCTGGGTAAATGGAGCACATAACGCTTCTCCTCGGGATCGTGATCATCACCGCTCTCGTGTTCGACTTCACGAACGGTTTCCACGACACAGCCAACGCGATGGCGACCACCATCTCGACCGGCGCCCTCAAGCCCAAGACGGCGGTGGCAATGTCCGCCGTGCTCAACCTCGTCGGAGCGTTCATGTCCGTGGAGGTCGCCAAGACGATCTCCAAGGGACTGGTCAACGAGGAGGGCATCCAGCCAGAGGTGATCTTCGCCGCGCTCGTCGGCGCGATCCTCTGGAACCTGGTCACCTGGCTGGTCGGACTGCCGTCCAGCTCCTCGCACGCCCTGATGGGCGGCCTGATCGGCGCCGCGGTCGCCTCCGCGGGCCTCGGCGCCGTCAACGGCGGCACGCTCGTCACCAAGGTGCTCATCCCGGCGATCGCCGCCCCGCTCGTGGCCGGTCTGGCCGCGATGCTGGCCACGAAGGTCACGTACAAGCTCGGCGGCAAGGTCGGCGACAAGACCTCCGCCAAGGGCTACCGGGCCGGCCAGATCGCCTCCGCCGGTCTCGTCTCCCTCGCGCACGGCACCAACGACGCGCAGAAGACCATGGGCATCATCACCCTGGCGCTCATCGCCGGCGGCGCCCTTCCGGCCAGCGCCAACCCGCCGGTCTGGGTCATCGTCTCCGCCGGTCTGGCCATCGCCATGGGCACCTACCTGGGCGGCTGGCGCATCATCCGCACCATGGGCAAGGGCCTGACCGACCTGCAGCCGCAGCAGGGCTTCGCCGCCCAGACCTCGGCCGCGACGGTCATCCTGGCCTCGTCCAACCTGGGCTTCTCGCTCTCCACCACCCACTCGTGCTCCGGTGCGGTCATGGGTGCCGGCCTGGGCCGCAAGGGCGGCGTGGTCCGCTGGTCCACCGCGACCCGCATGTTCATCGCCTGGGGCCTGACCCTGCCGGCCGCCGCGCTGGTCTCGGCCGGTGCCGAGCTGGTCATGCGCACGGGTGACGTCGGCGTCGCCGCCGTCGCGGTCTTCCTGGCCGCCTCCTGCGTCGCCATCTGGCTCATCTCGCGCCGCCAGGTCGTCGACCACCACAACGTCAACGACGTGGAGCCGGCCGCCTCCGAGGAGCCTGGTGTCGTCACCACGGCCATGGCCGCCGTCACCGTCCCGCCGACCGCGGCCGCCGGCACCACCGCCGCCGTGACCGACGAGGACCTCAAGGCCACCATCCCGGCCGCGACGACGACCCCGGCCGCTCCGGCCGCCGCGGTCTGACCGAGACACAGAGGAACGGCAAGATGAAGATCGACTGGGAAGCGCTCGGCTCCGTGTTCGGGGTCAGCCTCTTCGCGACCGTCGCACTCGTGGCCCTGTTCACCCTGGGCCTGGTGGGCCTGTCCAAGCACGAGGCCGCCACCGAGCAGGGCGGCACCGCCACCCTGGCCCGCAGCGGCGCCTACGCCTGCTTCGCGCTCGTCACGGCGGCCGTGGCGTACGGGATCTACCTGATCATCGCCTGACGCACGTCGGATGAAGGCTCCCTCCGGGTTTCCGCCCGGGGGGAGCTTTCGCGTACCCACCCGCCCCTCGTTCCCCCAGGTCAACGGCGAGTTGACGGGCCTTCGCGGTGCGTGGTGGACTGCCCGAGCCAATACGGCGGCATGGAGAGGAAGTCCGGTGCGAATCCGGCGCGGTCCCGCCACTGTCACCGGGGCACTCGGCATCGGCCGCGTGCGTCCCGGGAGCCAGGAACTCTCGCCGCCGGACACGTCGAACCAGGGCGCGGACCCTGAGTGAGGACATACCTGCCACCATGCGTGCCGATCGCGTCTTCGCGTACGGCGCCACGGCGGGCCTGATCGGCGACCGGATCCTCGGTGATCCGCGCCGAGGGCACCCCGTGGCCGCCTTCGGACGAACCGCCGCCGCAGTCGAGCGCGCCCTGTGGAGCGACGACCGCGCCCGGGGCCTGCTGCACACCCTGGTGTGCGCCGGGGGCGCTGCCGCCGTCGGCGCGCTCGGCGCCCGCGCCGTGCGCTCCCGGCCCGCGGCCGCCCGTATCGCTCTGACCGCCGCTGCCACCTGGGCCGTCGTCGGCGGCACCTCGCTGGGCCGGGAGGCCCGCGCCATCGGCGGCGCGCTCGCCGCCGGGGACGCCGAAGTGGCCCGGGAGCGGCTGCCGCACCTGTGCGGGCGCGACCCGCAGGCCCTGGACGAGCAGCAGATGGCCCGCGCCGTCGTGGAGTCGGTCGCGGAGAACACTTCCGACGCCGTGGTCGGGGCGCTGGTGTGGGGAGCCGTGGCCGGGGTCCCGGGGCTGCTGGCCTTCCGCGCCGTGAACACCCTTGATGCGATGGTCGGCCACAAGTCCCCCCGCTACCTGCGCTACGGCTGGGCCTCCGCCCGGCTCGACGACCTGGCGGGCTGGCCGGGGGCCCGGCTCACGGCGCTCGCCGCGGTGGCGGCAGGACCGGACCGTCGGGGGGCGGTCCGGGCCTGGCGCGCGGACGCGGCCGCGCACCCGAGCCCCAACGCCGGCCCGGTCGAGGCCTCCTTCGCGGGGGCCCTCGGCGTACGCCTCGGCGGGACCCTGGCGTACGGGGGCCGGGTCGAGCACCGGGCCGTCCTCAACGGAGGGACGGGGCGGCCGGTCGAGGTCGCCGACATCGAACGGGCGGTACGGCTCTCACGCCAGGTGACCTGGCTGGCACTGGGCGCCTGCGTGGCGGCCCGGACGCTGGTGGCACGGACGCTGGTGGCACGTACATCACGAGCACGGAGGGGACGCGCATGAGCGGCGCGAAGCGCGGCGGCGGACTGCTGGTCGCGGGCACCACGTCCGACGCGGGCAAGAGCGTGGTCACGGCGGGCATCTGCCGCTGGCTGGCCCGCCAGGGCGTGAAGGTGGCGCCCTTCAAGGCGCAGAACATGTCGCTGAACTCCTTCGTGACCCGCGAGGGCGCCGAGATCGGCCGGGCCCAGGCCATGCAGGCCCAGGCGGCCCGCGTGGAGCCGACCGCGCTGATGAACCCCGTGCTGCTCAAGCCGGGCAGCGACCGCAGCAGCCAGGTGGTGCTGCTGGGCAAGCCGGTGGGCGAGATGAGCGCCCGTGGCTACCACGGGGGCCGGCAGGAGCAGCTGCTCGGCATCGTCACGGACTGCCTGGAGCAGCTGCGGGGCACGTATGACGCCGTGATCTGCGAGGGGGCGGGCAGTCCGGCCGAGATCAACCTGCGCCGGACCGACATCGTGAACATGGGGATCGCGCGGGCCGCGCGGTTCCCGGTGGTCGTGGTCGGGGACATCGACCGGGGCGGGGTCTTCGCGTCCTTCTTCGGCACGACGGCACTGCTGTCGCCCGAGGACCAGTCGCTGATCGCCGGCTACATGGTGAACAAGTTCCGGGGCGACGTCTCGCTGCTGGAGCCCGGCATGGAGATGCTGCGGGGTCTGACCGGCCGCGGCACGTACGGAGTGCTGCCCTTCAAGCACGGGCTCGGCATCGACGAGGAGGACGGCCTGCGGGTCTCCCTGCGGGGTGCCGTACGGGAATCCGTGGTGGCCCCGCCGGTCGGCGAGGACGTGCTGCGGGTCGCGGTGTGCGCGGTGCCGCTGATGTCGAACTTCACGGACGTCGACGCGCTCGCGGCGGAGCCGGGGGTCGTGGTGCGGTTCGTGGACCGGGCCGAGGAGCTGGCGGACGCGGACCTGGTCGTCGTACCGGGCACCCGGGGCACGGTGAAGGCCCTGGAGTGGCTGCGCGAGCGGGGCCTCGCGGACGCCCTCGCGCAGCGGGCCGCCGAGGGGCGGCCGGTGCTGGGCATCTGCGGCGGGTTCCAGTTGCTGGGCGAGTGGATCTCGGACGAGGTCGAGTCCCGGGCCGGTGAGGTGCAGGGCCTCGGGCTGCTGCCGGTGCGGGTGCGGTTCGCCGTGGAGAAGACCCTCGCGCGGCCGGTCGGCTCGGCGCTGGGCGAGGACGTCTCGGGGTACGAGATCCACCACGGGGTGGCCGAGGTCCTGGGCGGCGAGTCGTTCCTGGACGGCTGCCGGGTCGGGTCGGTGTGGGGCACCCACTGGCACGGCTCGCTGGAGTCGGACGGCTTCCGCCGGGCGTTCCTCCGCGAGGTGGCTTCGGCTGCCGGGCGCCGGTTCGTGCCGGCCCCGGACACGTCGTTCTCCTCCCTGCGGGAGGAGCAGCTGGACCTGCTGGGTGACCTGATCGAGGAACACGCCGATACCGCGGCGCTGCTGCGGCTCATCGAGGGCGGGGCCCCCTCGGGCCTCCCGTTCCTCCCCCCGGGCGCGCCGTGACGGGCCGGGCCCTGCGGGCGGCTCTCCCCCACCCCGCCCCTTCCCGAAACTGGGGCTCCGCCCCAGACCCCGGTCCTCAAACGCCGGACGGGCTGGATGATCCAGCCCCGCCGGCGCTTGAGGCGCGGGGGTCCGGGGCGCAGCCCCGGGGAACGGTGGAAGGGCGGGTAGGGGACCCGGCTCCGCGCAGCGGCACCCGCGCCCCCCGCCGCCCCGCGCGCACCGCAAGCCCCCGCACCCGGCCCGCGGCCGCCCCGCTCGCCCGCAACAGCCCGCGCACGCATACCCGTACCCGCCAAGAAGGAGCCGCATGAGCACGCCCTACCCGTTCACCGCAGTGGTCGGCCAGACCGACCTGCGGCTGGCGCTCCTGCTCAACGCCGTGAGCCCGGCAGTCGGCGGCGTACTCGTGCGCGGTGAGAAGGGCACCGCCAAGTCCACCGCCGTGCGCGCCCTCTCCGCCCTGCTGCCGCAGGTCGACGTCGTGCCGGGGTGCCGGTTCAGCTGCGCGCCCACCGCGCCGGACCCGGCCTGCCCCGACGGCCCCCACGAGCCCGGACCCGGCGACGCCCGCCCCGCCCGCATGGTGGAGCTGCCCGTCGGCGCCTCCGAGGACCGCCTCGTCGGCGCCCTCGACATCGAACGGGCCCTCTCCGAGGGCGTGAAGGCCTTCGAGCCCGGGCTGCTCGCCGACGCCCACCGCGGGATCCTGTACGTCGACGAGGTCAACCTCCTCCACGACCACCTGATCGACCTCCTCCTCGACGCCGCCGCCATGGGCGCCTCGTACGTGGAGCGCGAGGGCGTCTCGGTGCGCCACGCCGCCCGCTTCCTCCTCGTCGGCACGATGAACCCGGAGGAGGGCGAGCTGCGCCCGCAGCTCCTCGACCGGTTCGGGCTGACCGTCGAGGTCGCCGCCTCCCGCGAGCCCGCCCAGCGGGTGGAGGTGGTGCGCCGCAGGCTGGCGTACGAGGACGATCCGGCGGGCTTCGCGACCCGCTGGGCGGGGGACGAACACGAGGTCCGCGCCCGGGTGGTGGCCGCTCGCGCGCTGCTCCCGAAGGTCTCGCTCGGCGACACCGCACTCCTCCAGATCGCCGCGACCTGCGCCGGCTTCGAGGTCGACGGCATGCGGGCCGACATCGTGATGGCCCGGACCGCGACCGCGCTGGCCGCCTGGGCGGGGCGGACCGAGGTGCGCAAGGAGGACGTCCGGCAGGCGGCGCTGCTGGCGCTCCCCCACCGGCGGCGCCGCAACCCCTTCGACGCGCCGGGGCTGGACGAGGACAAGCTGGACGAGATCCTGGACCGGTTCCCCGACGAGGAGCCGGAGCCCGAGCCGGAGCCCGAGGGCCCGGACGACAACGGGGGCGGCCCCGACGGCGGGGGCGGCGTACCCCCGCAGGGCGGCCCCGAGGGCGGACCGTCCGAGGGCGCCGAGCCCCCCTCGGAGGCGCCCGATCCGCAGTCCGAGCAGCAGTCCGAGGCCCCGCAGCCCTCCGCCCAGGGAGGCGGCGCGGCTCCCGAACAGGCCGCCGTACGGGCCTCCGAGCCGTTCCGGACCAAGATGCTGAGCGTGCCGGGGCTCGGCGAGGGCGCGGCGGGACGGCGTTCGCGCGCCCGTACCGCCCACGGCCGCACCACCGGCGCCCAGCGGCCCCGGGGCCAGCTGACGAAGCTGCACCTGGCGGCGACCGTGCACGCGGCGGCCCCGCACCAGAAGGCCCGCGGCCGGGCCGGGCGCGGGCTGGTCATCCGCAAGGACGATCTGCGGCAGGCGACGCGGGAGGGCCGCGAGGGCAACCTCGTGCTGTTCTGCGTCGACGCCTCGGGTTCGATGGCGGCCCGGCAGCGCATGAGCGCGGTCAAGGGGGCCGTGCTCTCGCTGCTGCTGGACGCCTACCAGCGCCGCGACAAGGTCGGCCTGATCACGTTCCGCGGTTCCGGCGCCGAGCTGGCGCTGCCGCCCACCTCCTCGGTGGACGCGGCGGCGGCCCGGCTGGAGCAGCTGCCGACCGGCGGCCGCACCCCGCTCGCCGCCGGACTGCTGAAGGCCCATGAGGTGCTGCGGATCGAGCGGCTGCGGGACCCCTCGCGCCGCCCGCTGCTGGTGGTCGTCACCGACGGCCGGGCCACGTCGGCCGGGACCGTGGGCGGCGACCCGCGCGAGCTGTCGGGGCGCAGCGCCCGGCTGCTGGCCGCGGAAGGTGTCGCGTCGGTGGTCGTGGACTGCGAGTCCGGGCCGGTCCGGCTGGGCCTGGCCGGGGTGCTGGCCGCCGACCTCGGCGCACCCGCCGTCACCCTCGACGGGCTGCGGGCCGACTCGCTCGCCGGGCTCGTGAAGAACGTACGTACCGCAGTGACATCCGAAACCTCCAGGAGGGCCGCCTAATGCCGCAGGGACAGCCGACCGTCGTTCCGGACGACGGTCTCACGACGCGCCAGCGCCGCAACCGTCCGCTCGTCTTCGTCCACACCGGCCCCGGCAAGGGCAAGTCCACGGCGGCCTTCGGGCTGGCGCTGCGCGCCTGGAACCAGGGCTGGCCGATCGGGGTGTTCCAGTTCGTCAAGTCGGCGAAGTGGAAGGTCGGCGAGGAGAACGCGCTGAAGGTGCTCGGCGCCTCCGGCGAGGGCGGCTCGGTCGTGTGGCACAAGATGGGCGAGGGCTGGTCCTGGGTCCAGCGGGACGCGCAGCTCGACAACGAGCAGGCGGCGAAGGAGGGCTGGGAGCAGGTCAAGCGCGATCTGGCCGCCGAGACGCACCGGCTGTACGTGCTCGACGAGTTCGCGTACCCGATGCACTGGGGCTGGATCGACGTCGACGAGGTCATCGAGGTGCTGCGGAACCGTCCCGGCACGCAGCACGTGGTGATCACCGGCCGCAACGCGCCGGAGAAGCTGGTGGAGTTCGCGGACCTGGTCACCGAGATGACCAAGGTCAAGCACCCGATGGACGCCGGCCAGAAGGGCCAGAAGGGCATCGAGTGGTGACCTCGTTCAACGTGCCCCGTCTGGTGATCGCCGCGCCGTCCTCCGGCAGCGGCAAGACCACCGTCGCCACGGGTCTGATGGCGGCCTTCTCGGAGCGCGGCCTCGCCGTGTCCCCGCACAAGGCCGGGCCCGACTACATCGACCCCGGCTACCACGCGCTCGCCACCGGCCGCCCGGGGCGCAATCTGGACGCCTTCATGTGCGGGCCGGAGCTGGTCGCCCCGCTGTTCGCGCACGGGGCGGCCGGGTGCGATCTCGCCTTGGTCGAGGGCGTGATGGGGCTCTACGACGGGGCTGCGGGCCGGGGTGAGCTGGCGTCGACGGCGCAGGTGGCGAAGCTGCTGCGGGCGCCGGTGGTGCTGGTGGTCGACGCCTCTTCGCAGTCGCGGTCGGTGGCGGCGCTGGTGCACGGCTTCGCGTCCTTCGACCCGCAGGTGCGGCTGGGGGGCGTGATCCTGAACAAGGTCGGCTCGGACCGGCACGAGGCGATGCTGCGGGAGGCGCTGGAGGAAGCGGGGATGCCGGTGCTCGGCGTCCTGCGGCGGGCTCCGCAGGTGGCCGCGCCGTCCCGGCACCTGGGTCTGGTCCCGGTGGCCGAGCGGCGGGCCGACGCGCTCGCCGCGGTTTCGGCGCTGGCGGACCAGGTGCGGGCCGGCTGCGACCTCGACGCCCTGATGGCACTGGCCCGTACGGCCCCGGCCTTGTCCTGCGAAGCCTGGTCTCCCTCGACTGCGCTGGCGCGCAGCTGGGGCGCTGCCCCGGACCCCGCTCCTCAAACGCCGGAGGGGCTGGATGTGGCTGATGCTGTCCGCCCGGCGGGCTGGATCGCCCGGGGGGCAATTCCAGCCCCGCCGGCGTTTGAGGCGCGGTGGTCCGGGGGCGGAGCCCCCGGCGCCGGCGCCGCGCCGGACCGACGTCCCGTCGTAGCCGTCGCAGGCGGGGCCGCGTTCACGTTCTCGTACGCCGAGCACGCGGAGCTGCTCACCGCCGCCGGGGCGGAGGTCGTCACCTTCGACCCGCTGCGGGACGAGGCGCTCCCCGACGGCACCGCCGGTCTGGTGATCGGCGGCGGGTTCCCGGAGGTGTACGCGCCCGAGCTGTCCGCGAACGAGCCGCTGCGCGCGGCCGTCGCCGCGTTCGCCGCGGCCGGCGGCCCGGTGGCGGCGGAGTGCGCCGGCCTGCTGTACCTCGCGCGGTCCCTGGACGGGAAGCCCATGTGCGGGGTGCTCGACGCCGACGCGCGGATGTCTGAGCGCCTCACCCTGGGCTACCGGGAGGCCGTGGCGGTGTCCGACAGCGCGCTCGCGCCCGCCGGGACCCGGCTGCGCGGGCACGAGTTCCACCGCACGGTGATCGAGCCGGGCGCCGGGGCGGCCCCCGCGTGGGGGTTCACGCATCCGGAGCGCCGCGTCGAGGGCTTCGTACAGCAGGGTGTGCACGCCAGCTACCTGCACACGCACTGGGCGGCGGAGCCGTCCGTCGCGCTGCGCTTCGTCGAAGCGGCGGCGGCCCGGCCGTGACGGCGCCGAGATCACTCCGCGAGGCCGACCACCAGCCAGATCCCGGCCACCCCGCCCACCGTGCACATCAGCGTGGACAGGGCGGGGTGCTTGTGGTGGGCCTCGGGCAGGATCTCGGCGGCCGCCAGGTACAGCAGGACCCCGCCGAAGAAGCCGAGGTACGCGCCGAGGGGTTCCTCCGGAAGCGTGAACAGCAGAGTGGACGCCGCGCCCACGACGGGGGCGACGGCGTCCGCGAAGAGCATCATCAGGGCCTTGCGGCGGTCGTTCCCGTAGAGGTCGGTCAGCGTGTACGTGTTGAACCCGTCGGCGAAGTCGTGGGTGATGACGGCCAGCGCCACGGCCACCCCCATCCCACCGCCGACCTGGAAGGCCGCGCCGAGCGCGACGCCGTCGGCCAGGCTGTGGCCCACCATGGCCGCGGCCGCGGTGAGCCCCACCTGCGGGACCCGCTGACCGTTCTCGGCGCCGTGCGCGGCCTGGCGTACGGCGAGGACCCGTTCGACGACGTGCGCGACGAGGAAGCCGGCCACGAACAGCAGCAGGGCGAGCGGGACGCCGAGGAAATCGTCCCCGGCCGCGTGCAGGGCCTCCGGGAGCAGGTCGAGGCCGACCACGCCGAGCATGAGCCCGCCGGCCAGGCCCAGCACGACGTGGCGGCGGTCGGTGACGCGCTGCGCCGTCCATCCGCCCGCCAGGGTCATCAGGAACGCGCCCAACGCCACGATCACGGCCATGCGCCCCTGAATACCGACTCCCCGCCCCGCGCGCACGTCCGCGCGCGGGTGGCGGGCGGCGGACTGTTGACTACGGAGGAGGATCGCCGGTGGGCGAGTACGTGACGCAGCAGCTGGTGGTCGGGGTGGGCGGCCGGGCGGGGGTTTCCGTCGCGGAGGTCTGCGCCCTGGTGGAGGAGACGCTGCGGGGGGCGGGGCTGCCCTCTGAGGCGGTGACGGCGCTGGCCACGGTGGAGTCGAAGACGGCCGAGGCGGGGATCGCGGGCGCGGCGGAACGTTTCGGCGTGCCCCTGCTCGGCTACCCCGCCGAGCAGTTGGCCGCGCTTGCCGTGCCGCACCCCTCGGACGCGGCGCGCTCGGCGACCGGCACCCCGTCGGTGGCGGAGGCCGCGGCGCTCGCGGGGGGCGGAGAGCTCCTCGTACCGAAGCGCCGGTCGGTGGCGGCGACGTGCGCGGTCGCGACGGCGCACGCGCACGACCTGCGGCACCACGGGGACGCGGAGGTCATCGACGCCGGGTCGGGGCTGGTGGACCTGGCGGTCAACGTACGGTCGGACACGCCCCCGGAGTGGCTCAAGCAGCGGATCGCCGCCTCCCTCGGGGACCTCGCCGCGTACCCCGACGGCCGGTCCGCGCGCGCGGCGGTGGCGGCGCGGCACGGGCTGCCGGTCGAGCGGGTGCTGCTGACGGCCGGGGCGGCGGAGGCGTTCGTCCTGATCGCGCGGGCGCTGGGCGCCGTACGGCCGGTGGTGGTGCATCCGCAGTTCACCGAGCCGGAGGCGGCCCTGCGGGACGCGGGGCACCGGGTGGAGCGGGTGCTGCTGAAGGCCTCGGACGGATTCCGGCTGGACCCGGCGGCGGTGCCGGAGGAGGCGGACCTGGTGGTGGTCGGCAACCCCACCAACCCGACGTCCGTCCTGCACCCGGCGGCGACCCTGGCCGCGCTGACCCGGCCGGGCCGGATCCTGGTGGTGGACGAGGCGTTCATGGACGCGGTCCCGGGCGAACGGGAGGCCCTCGCCGGGCGGATGGACCTGCCGGGGCTGGTGGTGCTGCGCAGCCTGACGAAGACCTGGGGCCTGGCGGGGCTCCGGATCGGCTACGTACTGGCCGAGCCCGAGGTGATCGCGAAGCTGGCGGCCGCGCAGCCGCTGTGGCCGGTCTCGACGCCCGCCCTGGTGGCGGCGGAGGCCTGCGTGTCCCCCGCGGCCCTGGCCGAGGCGGAGGAGGCGGCGCGGCGGATCGCGGTGGACCGGGCGCACCTGCTGGCCGGGCTGGCGGAGTTCGACGAGGTGACGGTGGCGGGGGTCGCGGAGGGCCCGTTCGTCCTGATCCGGATCCCGGAGGCCGCGGAGGTCCGCACCCGCCTGCGCGCCCTGGGCTTCGCGGTCCGCCGCGGGGACACCTTCCCGGGCCTCGACCCCTCCTGGCTCCGCCTGGCGGTCCGCGACCGCCCGACGACGGGCCGCCTCCTCCAGGCCCTGGACCACGCCCTGACCCTGACGGGCCGCTGACGGCCGCGGGGCCGGCCGCGGGCGATGTGACGACAGGGGGCCGGCTGCTTGCGCAGCCGGCCCCCTGTCTCGCGTCCGGTCGCTGATACCGGCAGCCTGAACCGCTTCGCTACCCGGCGGGGTATCGGCGGGCCACTTCGGCGGCCACGGCTTCGACGAATGCCGCAGGCGGCAGGTAGCCGTGCTCCTGAACGTAATGAATGATCAGGTTGGGGGCCACATAGAGCGATCCGTCAGGTCCGGTGGCACGAATCTCGGCATGCCCCAGCGGATACCTCTTCCCCGTGCGAGGGGAAGTGACAATGGGATCCGTTTTGACCGGGCAGAGTCTGCAGTTGTGAAACCCGCGCGACTTGTGGTCCAGGAACGCCCCGAGGTCCAGAAGGTCGGCCATGAATTCATCACTCGATTCACCGACCGGGAATTCTCTGCCTCCTTCCAGCCAGCCAATCGTGAGGCCTCCGGGCGGCTCGTAGAAGTTGTAGTCGTAGGTGGCCAGATCGGGGTAATAAACCATGGGGTCATTTCTTCAGGCGATACGACGACAGTCGATGCCATCGTACCTGGGGGTGTGTCGCAGCCCTGCGGGACGGGTCCCGGCTCTCCACCGGGACCCGTTCGCACTAGAGCATCTGGAAGGGGTTGAACTCCCGGCACATCGCCATGTGAACATCCCCCATTCCTTGAGTGATCAGCTTGCTGATGTTGACGTCTCGGGTCACCGTCCAGCTGCCGCTGGCAATGTTGAGGTTCGTCGGGGAACCGAGGATGTAATCCGGAATGATCGATCCGGGCCCGAACGACTCGAAGGGCTCGGGAGCATTCTTTCCGAGCTCCACAGCCTTACCCGGAGTGTCATCCAGCAGCTTCGTGTGGGGAACGTAGAAGTGCAGGGTCGTGCCCTGCGGCACCATCATCTGCCCGGTGTTCGGGCCGAACGAACCGTGTCCGGCGAAGACGGTCGCACCATCCGCGCGCCGTCCGGTCGTCACGGACTCAGGGCCCTTCTTCGGTACACCGACGTTCCGCTGGTCCCGCCCCTTCACCAGCGTCGGCTGATTGTTGGCGTCCTTGCGTGACGTGCGCTTGGACCAGCCGCCGTTCGTCCGGGTCGTACCCGCACTGCTCTTGGCTCCGCCTGCCTTGGTGGCCCCGGCGCGCGCCCCGGACCGGGAGGTCCAGCCGCTCACCTTGCGGACCGGGGAGGCCTTGCTGACCTTGCTCGTGTACTTGCTGGCGTACTTGACGGCCTTCACGCCGAGTCGCGTACCGGCGATGGCCGCGCCCGCGACGGGAATCATCGAGGCGAAGGAGATCGCCGCGTTCTTCCAGTCGCCCTGGGCCGCGTACCAGGCGCCGTTGACCAGGTCCGCGGCCTCGCCGATGACCGGGATCATGCCGGCCACGTCCAGTGCGGTGTGACCGTACTTGTTGATCGCGCCGCCGACCTTCTTGGCGGCCTTCTTGATCGCGCCCCAGAACAGGCCGTCCGGGTCCGAGAAGGTCATCGGGCTGTTGTTCGCGTAGAGGTAGCCCTGGAGCTGCTGCGGATCGGTCGGGTCGATGATCGGGTCGACCGAGAGGAACGTGCCCGTGCTCGTGTCGTACTCACGGGCACCCAGATGGGTGAGGCCCGTGGCCTTGTCCTCCGTACCGCCGACGAAGCCGCGTTCGTTCGGCCAGGACGACGGCTGCGCGCCGCGGTCCTCACCGAACGGCTTGGTCGCCTGACGCTGTACCTGAAGGGTCGCGGCGTCGATCGCCGTGGTGGCCGTGTTGTGGTGGTCGGCCGCGACGTAGGAGAGCTTCCCGGACGAGGAGCGGACGATGCTCAGGCCGCTGCCCGGCAGACCGTAGGAGCGGATGCCCGCCGTCGTGTTGGTCGAGGTGTCGAGCGTGACCTCGCTCATCCCCAGGTAGAGGGTGGTCTTGCCCGGATCCTTGCGCGCCAGACGGTTGCCGTCCGCGTCGTAGATGTACGTCGACGTGCCCGCGGTCGTCTTGGCGGAGGCCAGGTTGCCGTCCGGAGACCACGTGAACGTCTGGCTGTTGCCCGCGGCGTCGGGACGCGTGAGCGTGTTGCCGGTCTCGTCGTAGGTGGAGTTGGTGGTGACGACCGGACCCGTGCCGGTCTGCTTCTTCGTGGAGGTCGGGGCGTGCGGGCGCGGCTGGCCCGGTGCCGGGAAGGTCGTCGTGGTCGTCGTGGACTTGGCGGCGTCGCCGGCCGGGTCGTGGTCCGTGACCGAGGTCCGGTTGCCGGTGACGTCATAGGTGAACGACTGGTGGTACGGGGCCGGACCGCCGACCTGGCCGGCCTGCGGCGCGGTGTTGGTGCAGCCGCCGATGCCGGGGACCGAGGGGCCGGGCTGGGTCGTGGTGGTGCCGGTGTCGGTCCACGCACGGGTCATCCGCCGCAGGTGGTCGTACGTGAAGCACTGTGTGTCACGCGCGCCACCCTGCTGGCTGGAGACGGAGGTGACGTCGCCTGCCGGGGTGTAGGTGTAGTCGGTGATGTCGACCGAGCCGGCCGCGTCCTCCTTGTCGAGCTGGGCGCGCAGCAGCCGGCCGGTGGCCGGGTCGTGGGTGTTGGTCACCAGCACCTGCTTGGGCACGTCGCCCAGCGTGGTGCGCTGGACCTTGCCCAGCTCGTCGTAGTCGGTGAAGTTGACGTAGTCGACGGTGGAACTGCCCAGGGAGACGGGCATCCCGTTGACGTTGCGGCCGATGAACAGGGACTCCTTGGGGAGCCCGGCGACAGCCGGCAGCGCCATGAAGTCGGCCTCACCGGTGATCGCGTCGTACGACACCGAGGTGGTGTAGCTGGCGCTGAGGGCGCCTTCACCCGGCGGCACCGTGAGTTTGGTACCGGTCGGGCGGTAGCCGTCGTCGTAGCCCGTGATCTCCTGGCGCCACGGCTTGCCGTCGACCCAGCTGGTGGTGGCGGTCGGCAGACCGGGAACCAGTGTGTCGTAGTCGTACGTGGCGATCTTGGTGCCGTCGACCGCGCCGAGGTTGCGCGAGGTCTGGCGGCCCAGGATGTCGTAGCTGGTGAAGGTGGTGACGCCACGGCCGTCGGTCTCGGAGACCGGGCGGTCGGCGGCGTCGAACGACGTGACGGTCGTGCCCTTGTCCGGGTCCTCCGCGCGCGTCTGGCGGCCGTGCAGGTCGTAGCCGTACTTCCAGACGTTGCCAGCCACGTCCGTGACCTGGATCAGCTGGCCATCGGTGCTGTGCGCGTAGCGCGTCGCGTCGTACTCGCCCGTGGGGCCGCCGGTCTTGTACTGACGCTGCTCGACCGTACGGCCGCGTGCGTCGGTGTGGGTGCTGGTGGCGATCCCGCCCTTGGGCGGGGCGGAGTCGGTGCGGTCCACGCCCGGGTAGGACGTGGTGCCGCGCCACTGCTCGATCGCCTTCGAGGAGAAGATCTCGGCGACCGGGCGGCCCAGACCGTCGTAGCTGATCGTGTTCTGACCCGGGACGGTGTTGTCGTTCGCGATGAAGCGCGTCTTGTTCGGACCGGAGGCCGTGTTGTTGAAGTACGGCGAATTGGACCTGACGGGCCGGCCGAGACTGTCGTAGAAGGTGTCGCTGATCACGCGCCCGGTACCGCCGTTGGCGGTGACGCCCTGCCTCTGCACGGTCTGGCCGAAGGCGTCGAGGATCTCGATGCTGACGGCGTAGGACTCGTCCGCGCGCAGGGACTTGGTGGTGACCGAGCTGGTGCCGGTGTTGGTCAGGTCGTACTCCATGACCTGACTGGCAGAGTCACTGCGGGCACGACCGGGCTTCCACATCGCGGTGATGCGGCCCAGCGCGTCGATCGCCTGCTCGCTGGTGCGACCGGTGTGGTCCTCCACCTTCACCGGGACTTCCCGGAGCGGGTGGTAGGTCGACGTCGTGGTCCAGCCCTTGGCGTTGGTGACCTTGATGCTCGTCGGTGCGAACAACGCCGCCGGCGTGTACTCCGTCGTCGTCTTCGCGCCCGCCGCGTCGATGGCGCTCGTGACTCGGCCGTAGGCGTCGTAGGTGACCGTAGTGTTGACCGAGAACTTCGGCTGCCCGCCCTCGAAGCGGTCCAGCTCCTCCGTGCTCGTGACCTGGCCCGCGCCGGTCAGGACCCCGTGGGCCTGGCCGTCGTAGTACGTGCGGTTGCGGCCCAGGGTGTTGGACTCCGACGCCGTGGCGGCGCAGTCGCCCTGGACCTGGACGGTCTCCGACACGCGGTCGAGCATCCACGCCGCGGTGTTGCGGGCGTAGGAGGTGGTCGTGCAGATGTCCGGCAGGCCGTCGGCGCGGTCCAGGACCGACACCGGCATGCCGTAGGTGTTGTCGAACACCGCCGTCTTCGACGTGCTCTGCCAGGTCTTGTCGGCGCGCAGCGCCTTGTCCTTGGCGGAGCCGCCCCGCAGCATCTGCGCCGTCAGCGCCGGCAGCTTGGTGCCGCGGCTGTGGGTCGCCGTCACCGGCGAGAGCCAGGGCTCGGACTGGGACACGGCGACCAGTTCGCCGCCGTCGGAGGCGAAGGTCTGGGTTTCACGGACGGTGCCGGCCAGCGGGTTGCTGTCCTTGAGCGTGTTGCCCGCGATGCCGGTGAAGGTGGCGGTCCGCTTGGAGCCGTCGGCCTTGGTGTCGCCGTCCATGCCGCGCAGGTAGAACGAGGCGCTCTTGGACACCACGTCCGGCGCGGTGCCCGCGCGGGTGATGACCTGCTCGTAGCCGCGGAACTGGTTCCAGGTCCGCTGCTTGTCCTCGGTGGTCTCCTCGTCGTCGCGGTGCCAGGCGGCGCCGCCGACGTACTCGTAGCGGACCTCCTGCGGGCGCGAGCCGCCGAACGGGTCGATCTCGGTGACCCGGTTGACCACGTACTTGTGGAACCAGTCCAGCGTCGGGTCGTTCGGGCTCTTGGGGTCCGGGTTCCAGTAGACCGGGTAGCAGCGGGTGGTGTTGCCGTCCTGGGAGGAGGGCAGGCCCGTGCCGGGGGCGCAGTCCGGGTCGGCGTAGCCGATGTCCGTGACGTGGCCGGTCTCGGCGGTGACGGAGACGATGCGGCGCCGGTTCAGGGCGGGCTTGTTGTCACCGCTGGAGTCGACGCGGTTGTTCATCAGCCGGCCGGTGAAGGTGATCGCCGGGGTTTCGAGCTTGGTCGAGCCGTCGTGGCCGGTGCGCTTGATCGAGGCGAGCCAGAGGGCCGGGGCGGTCTGGTCCTGCGGGTTCGGGAACTCGTGCGTGAAGTCGTACGAGTCCACGTCGTCGTAGCCGGAGCCGGCGCCGTTGAGCACCTGGGTGGTGATCTTGGTGAGGCGCTTGGTGGTCCAGAACGTGGCCGAGTAGTTCTCGCAGGTGCCGGAGGAGGCGCAGTTCTGGTCGAACGGCACGTCCGGCCACTTCGCGGCGTTGTCCTTGGTCAGCTTGGCCGGGGCGCAGTCGAAGCCCGCGTCGGGCAGGCAGCGCTCGCCGGTGGTGAAGACGACCTGCGCGGTGGGCTTGACCGTGTCGGCGTCCGTCAGCTTCGAGCCGTACGTGCTCTTGGCCAGGTTGCCGCCGCGGATGTACGAGGTGAGCGTCCCCGTGGGGGTGGCCTCGGACACGCCGCGCTTGTAGTGGTTGGTCGCGGTGTCGTACCAGTGCGTGATCATCCCGCCGCGCGGGTCGACCACGAAGTCCAGGTTCCAGCGGTAGGCCTGCTGGCACCAGGAGGCGTCGAAGGTCGGCTTGTTGCACTCCTCGCCCGCGTTGTTGCCGTAGACGGGCGTGGTCCAGGCCGAGTTGGTGGCCGGAGCGGTCGTGCTGCCGGGCTTGCGGCCGACGCCGAAGTAGTACTGGGTGCCGTCGGTCGTGGTGACCTTCCAGTACTCGCCGTTGTTGTCCCCGTTGTTGGCGCCGGTCAGCTTCTCGACCTTCGAGGCGTCATCGCCTTCGAGGCGCCAGGCACCCGACGTGTCGTCCCGCACCAGGGTGGAGGACTTGCCGTTCAGGGAGATGGTGGCGTTGTGCCCGGACAGGCACTGCTCGCCTGAGTTGGCCTGGCCGTCCTTGGAGCACGGCTTGAAGGTCCGCTCGACGAAACCGGGGTGGTAGTCCCAGCCTTCGCCGATCCAGGACGCCTGGTTGTTCGTGGCGGCCGTACGGCCGTCGACCGCCTGCGAGCTGTAGGACAGCGCGACGCTCGGCTTGGCGCCGCCGAGGCCGTCCGGCAGGTCGATCGGGTACGACCAGGAGAAGCCACCCGTGTTGCCGCCCTGGCTCCACGTACCGGAGGGGGCGAGGCTGGTGGCGCCGTAGGTGCCCGCGCTGCCGCCCGGAGCGGCGGAGGCGGCGAGTACGGTCGCGCCGCCCGTGGCGCTGTTGAGGCGGGTGCCGTCCGCGGCGGGGCCGTTGGCCTTGACGGTGATCTCGGTGCTCAGCAGGCCCGGGCGGTCGCCGTCCTTGGCCGTGGCGACCGGGGTCTGCTTCTGGCACTCGGCACGGTCGGGCGTGACGAGCGCGCACTCGGGCAGCTCGACGAGCCGGGCCCGGGAGAGCCAGTCACCGCCGAAGGCGCCGGCGATGTGCGAGACGTCGACCGAGACCTTGAGCGGCGCACCCTGCTCGGTGCCCTGGCCGGGCTTGACCGCCAGCAACAGGCCCTGGACGCCCGCCTTCTCGGCGGCCTTCCGGTCGGCCAGGGTGACAGCGGCCTTGCCGGTGCGCGGGCCGCCGTTGCCGGAGCGGGCCCGGTCTGCCGCCGCGACCCAGACGGGTGCGTCGCCGGCCCGGCTCGGCTCGGCGACCGGCGCGGCCGGAGCCGCCGCGGCGCCGGACAGGAAGCGCGCGCCGAGCGGCGCCGGGGGCGGCGCCGCGTTCAGGTCCACCTCGGCGCGGCCGGCCGCCGGCCAGGCGACGTCGCGCGGCTGCCAGGTCCCGGAGCGGTCCCCCTGCTCCTTGGAGGCCCCGGAAGCGGCCGGCTTGGCGGCGTTCTTCCCCGTGACCGATGCGGTCTTCTTGAGCTTCTCCGGCGCCCAGCGCCGGGTGTCCTGCGGCTTCCAGTCCGCTGCCTGAGCCGGGCCGGAGCCCAGGATCAGTGACAGCGCGACGCCTACGCCCACAGCTGTTCGGCGCGCGATGGCGGAACGTTTCCCCCATGCGCGCAATTCAGACGGTGCCGTCACGGCACGCCCCCCATAAGTGAATTGTCGACACGAAGATCCTTCGATCTCGGCGCGCGAATTTTACGCCGAATGAGTGACATCTCCTGGCGCAAAGTGATCGCACTCACTTTCGGCCCAACTGGCTTGACGGACACGGACCTTATGGAGCTAGCTGGAGCGTTTTCTGCCAGCAGGCAGACGTGAGTCACCGCACCAAGTGGGGGTCCACCATGGGGGGTAGAGCGAAAATGAGGAGCAGAGGCCGACCGGCCGCGCTCGCAGGTCTCATCGGCCTGGTTTTGTCCATCGGCTCGATCGGCGCAGTGCCCGCGTACGCGGCGCCGGGCACTCCGAGCCCCAGCGCTCCGAGCCCGACGGGCAGCCCGAGCAAGCTCCCGGGCGCTTCGGGCAGCAAGAACTTGCCGAGCACGCCGGCACCGCAGTCCTCGGGTGCTTCGGGCAAAGCCGGGCCCGCCGCCCCGACGCCGTCGACGCCGCCCCAGCGGCCGCGCAGCGAGCGGGAGAAGGCCGAGGACGCGGCCCTGGCCGAGGCCAAGCGCACCGGCAAGCCGGTGTCCGTGGCGCCGGCGACGACCGAGACCGACACCGTCGTCGCCAATCCCGACGGGAGCCTCGCGCTCACCCGGAGCGTGGCTCCGGTACGCACCAAGCAGGGCGGCACCTGGACCGATCTGGACGCCACGCTCACCGCCTCGCCCGACGGGCAGCTGCGCCCCAAGGCCACCACGAGCGGCCTGACGCTCTCCGGCGGCGGCTCCGCGCCCCTGGCCACGCTCGACCAGGACGGCAAGAAGCTCCAGCTGACCTGGCCCGAGGCGCTCCCGAAGCCCGTGCTCGACGGGGCGAGCGCCACCTACCCGGAGGTCGCTCCGGGCACCGACCTGAAGGTGACGGCCGACGCCTCGGGCGGTATCTCCCAGATCCTGGTGGTGAAGTCGGCCGAGGCCGCCAAGCACCCCAAGCTCGCGAAGCTCACGATGGGCCTCAAGGGCGACGGCGTGAACGTGAGCGCCGACGCCGACGGCAACCTCAAGGCCGCCGACTCCTCCGGCCGTACGGTGTTCCACGCCCCGGTCCCCACGATGTGGGACTCCGGCGCGGCGGCCGCCGTTCCGGCACCGAAGCCGGCCGGCACGCCGAAGTTCTCCCAGCTGGCCCACTCCGCGGCGTCGCAGCAGGCGGCCGACGCGGACGCCAAGGCGAAGCCGGCCTCCGACAGCGAAGGGCCCGGCGCGCACGCCAAGGTGTCCAAGCTGCGGACGGAACTCGGCAACGGCTCCCTCGCCCTGACCCCCGATCAGTCCTTCCTCGCCGAGGCGTCGACGGCCTACCCGGTCTACATCGACCCCGCCTGGCAGCCGACCAGCCGCGGCACCCAGCACTGGGCATGGGTGCAGGAGGCGTACCCGGACACCGTCAACTACGACGACTACGCCGACTCCTACGACCCGGGTGTCGGCTACCAGCGCTGGCAGTCCCGCACCGGCCTGGAGCGCTACTACGTCCAGCTCGACACCGGTGACCTCGGTGACAAGAGCATCAAGAAGGCGTCGTTCAACGCGACCCAGTCCTACGCGGCCGACAACACCTGCTCCAACACGTACAACGTGGCGCTGCACTCCACCGAGCCCCTGCTGTCGGACATCAGTTGGAACCGGCAGCCGCGGGACTGGGAGGTCCTGCGCACGACGGCGATGAACAGCGCGGGCGGTGCGGGCTGCTCCGGCTCGACCACCCGTGGCGAGTGGGACGTGCGCGACCACCTGGCGGGCAACGCCTGGCGGGGCAGCGTCACCTACGCCCTCTTCGCGTCGAACGAGTCGAAGACCACCAGCAACAACTCCTTCAAGCGCTTCACGCGCGACAAGAGCAAGCTGCCGTTCTTCTACATCGAGTACAACCGCGCCCCGTACACCCCGTGGAGCCTGACGACCACGCCCGCGCCGCAGAACCCGTCCGGCGCCGGCCACTGCGGGTGGATCGGCGCCACCGGCTACCCGGGCATGGGCATCGGCGCCTGGATCGGCGACCCGGAGAACACGGCCAACGACGTCCACTTCTACGTCCACGACGCGAACGGCGACGCCCTCGTCTACGACAGCGGCTGGATCGGCGCGGCCAACGGCACCCACTGGGTGTGGGCGTGGCCGGGCAACCTCTCCGACGGGCACAGCTACTACTGGAAGGCCCAGGGCGGCGACGGCGACATGATCTCCGCCTGGGCCACGTCCGACTGCAAGTTCAGCATCGACACCCAGCCGCCGTCCGTCCCGGTCGTCACCTCGGACGCCTACCCGCCCTCGGGCACGCTGCCGGGCTCCACGAAGTCCATCGGGCAGCAGGGCGCCTTCACGCTGCGGTCGACCGACGCCCACAGCGGTGTCGTCTCCTACGAGTGGGCGTTCAACTCCTCCATCCCGGTGGGCGGCGCCAACACCGTGGCCGCCGGCCCGGACGGCAGCGCCTCGATCAACCTGACGCCCACCACCTGGGGCACGAACGTCCTGCGGGTGCAGTCCGTGGACAAGGCGGGCAACCGCTCGCAGCAGCAGACGTACGTCTTCTACGTCCCGGACAACCCGAACGCCAAGACGACCCTCGGCGACATCACCGGTGACGAGCGGGTCGACTTCATCGCGCCGACCGCCGGCGGCGACCTGGTGGTCTACCCGACCGCCGTCGACCCGTCGGCCGGCGGTGTGATCGCCTCCAACAAGGCCAACAGCCCCGGTGGAGCGGGCTGGGGCGACGGCACGCTGACCACCCACCGCGGTGGCAACGGCATCCGCATCGACGACCTGTGGACCTGGCGCGACGGTCAGCTGAAGCTGTACCGCAACTCCCTCACCCAGGGCGGTCTCGCGGCCAACGGCGGCCTGTACTACAACGCCGCCAAGGCAGTGGTCGTCAAGCGGCCGCCGCTGTTCACCTGCACGGTCGTGACGACCGGTGACCAGTGCGGCGCCGAGTACGCCACCAACTGGGGCCGGGTCAAGCAGATCCTGGCGGTCGGCGACGTCCGGCCCGAGGACGGCGTGACCCCGTTCAACGACCTGCTGACCATCGAGTCCGACGGGGCCGGCGGCCACCGCCTGCTGCTGTTCCAGGGCACCGGTGCCACCGGCACCCTTGCCGACCCGATCGTGCTCGTGCTCAGCAACTCCGGCTGGGACAACCTCACCCTGATCGCCCCCGGTGACGCGACCGGCGACGGTCTGCCCGACCTGTGGGCCCGGGACAAGAACACCGGCGAGATCTTCCAGTACGCCAACGAGCCGGGCAACCCCGGCGCCCTGGGCGACCACACCAAGCGCACCACGATCGGCAGCGGCGTCACCCTTGCCGAGTACCCCGTCGTGGGCTCGTCCGGCGACACCAACGCCGACGGTGTCCCGGACCTGTGGTCGCTGGACAGCCGCAACCGACTGCTCACCTGGAACGGCGTCGCCACGGGCGGCAAGGTCACCACCTTCACCACCCGCAACGTCATGGGTGACGCCCGGATCTCCACCGCCCAGTGGAAGCTGGACGAGGGCGCCGGCACCACCGCCGCCGACCTGCGCGGCGGCAGCCCGCTCACGCTCTCCGCGAGCGGGATCAAGTGGGCCGACGACACCGTCGCCGGCACCCCGGGCAAGGTCCTGGAGCTGAACAGCGACAACGGCGTCTCCACCGCCGGCACGCACACGAACCCCGGCACCACCGGCGCGGCGGTCTCGGGCGGCCCGGCCGTCGACACGACCCGCAGCTTCACGGTGTCGACGTGGGTCAAGGCCGACGCGCTCGGCGGAGTGGCCCTCAGCCAGGCCGGCACCCGCTCCAGCGGGTTCATCATGTGGCCGGACGCCGACGGCACCTGGCGGTTCGCGATGTCCCAGAAGGACGACGACTCCTGGAGCTACGACCAGACCGCCACCATGAACGAGGCCGCCAAGGTGCGGCTCAAGACCTGGACCCAGCTGACGGCCACCTATGACGCCGCGACCGGTTTCATCGGCCTCTACGTCAACGGCACCCTCGCCGGCACCGGCTACCACGCCAAGGCCAACGCGTGGAACGCCACCGGCCCGCTGACCGTCGGCAACTACCGCTACCAGGGCGCTCCGATCAGCTACTTCGCCGGACGCGTAAGCAACATCGCGGTCTACCCCCACTCCACCGTCCCCACCGCCGGCGGCACCAAGCTGGTCTCCGCCGTGAACTCCGGCAAGTGCGCGGACAACCACGCGGGCAGCGACCAGGACGGCAACCGCATCCAGATCTGGGACTGCAACGACGCGGCGGGCGGCGCGGCCCAGAAGTTCGACATCACCGCGGCGGGCGAACTCCGCGTCGCCGGCAAGTGCGTCGACATCTCCGGCGGCAACATGGCCAACGGCACCCCGTTGATCCTGTGGCCGTGCGCCCCGGGCGCGTGGAACCAGCAGTGGCTGCCCACCGCCACCAGCGGGTTCTACAACCCCACCTCGGGCCGCTGCCTCGACCTGCCCTTCGGCCGGATCGACAACGGCAACCAGCTGCACCTCTGGGACTGCAACGGCGGCAACGGCCAGCGCTGGCTGACCACCAGCACCGTCTGAACCCTGCAAGCGGACTGACGGAACCGACAACGGCCGCCTCCCGGCCCCGGGCACACGCCCGGGGCCGGGAGGCGGCTTCCGTCTTTCCGCGGGTCGGCCGCCTACGATGGCCCGGGGGCGGGCCGCACGGGGATTCCCGCAGTGAACGTCACGGGGGGCGGGGATGAAGGCATCGGTCAAGATCGGCGCGGCGCTGGCCGGGCTGGTCGTCGTGGGCGGCGGCATCTACGCCGTGCCGCGGCTGCTCGACGGGGACGGCGGCCGCCGTCCGGCCGGCGCGGAGCAGCGGCTCGGCGGGAGGCCCGCGCCGTCGGCGAGCGGCCCGGCCGCCGGACGGCCCTTCACGCTGGTGGCGACGGGCGACATCATCCCGTACCCCTCGATCATCCAGCGGTCCGCGGAGGACGCGGGCAAGGCCGGGGAGTACGACTTCCGGAAGATACTCGCCGGGGTCAAACCCCTGGTATCCGCCGCCGACCTGGCGATATGCCACCACGAGATACCGTACGGGCGGCCCGGCGGCCCCTACACCGGCTATCCCACCTTCAAGGCCCCGCACCAACTGGCCGACGCCCTCAAGGACACCGGCTACGACAGCTGTTCCACCGCGTCGAACCACACCCTGGACGACGGCTACGAGGGCCTCGCCCGCACCCTCGAACACCTCGACCGGGTCGGCATCCCGCACGTCGGCTCGGCCCGGAGCGCGGAGGAGGCCAGGGCCCCGGCGCTGCTCTCGGCCGGCGGCGCGAAGGTCGCCCAGCTCTCCTACACCTACGGCACCAACGGGATACCGCTCCCCCAGGACAAGCCGTGGGCCGTGAACCTCATCGACAAGGACCGGATCATCGCCGACGCCCGCGCCGCCCGGGCGGGCGGCGCGAACGTGGTGGTGCTCAGCGTCCACTGGGGAACCGAGTGGCAGACGGCCCCCGACGACCAGCAGCAGCAACTGGCGCAGGCCCTGACCGCCTCCCGCTCGGCCGACGGCCTCCCCGACATCGATCTGATCATCGGCACGCACAATCACGTGCCGCAGCCCTACGAGAAGATCAACGGCACCTGGGTGGTCTTCGGCATGGGCGACCAGGTCGCCAGCTTCGTACCGGCCGACAAGCTGCGCGGCAACCAGTCCTCACTGCCCCGCTTCACGTTCGCCCCCTCGGCGGACCGTCCGGGCCGCTGGGAGGTGGTGAAGGCCGAATACCTCACGCAGTACTCGGACATGGGGCCGCCGTTCCGCGTCGTCTGCACCTCCTGCGCCGCGTCCGACGCCGCGCTCCCGGCCGGGAAGCGGAGCGAATACGCGCGGATCGACGAGCAGGTCACCGGGGCCGTGCTGTCCCGGGGCGCCGCAGCCCAGGGCCTGGAGCACGCCACCCGCTGAGCACTCCCCTCCGTGTGCTCGCGCGGGCGCCGCCGCCCCGGGTCTTACGAGGCCCTGCTGCCCCGGCGGCTCACGACCAGCGCCCCCGCGCCGATGCCGAGCAGGATCAGCGCGCCGCCCGCGACGTACGGGGTCGGTGAACCGCCGCCCGTCTCGGCGAGGTTGGCGTGGGTGGTGACGGCCGGTCCCGTACCGGAGGTCTGGGGCTTGACGTCCGGCGTGGCGGACGGGGTCGGCGCGGGGCCGACCGGGGACTCGCAGCGCGCCTCGGCGAGCACGATCTCCCCCTCCACCTCCGCCACGTTCAGCTTCAGCGGGTTGACCGAGACCTTCAGGCGGACCGCGGTGGCGGCCGCCGTCGCGGAGGTGGTCTGCGTACCGGACAGCTCCAGGCTGACCAGGCCCACCCCGGGGACCTCGACCTTGGTCGGGGGGCCGCCCGCGGTCACGGTGGTCTTCTTGCCGAGCGCGGTCACCGTCCCGAGCACGTTCGAGGTGGCCACCGGCTGCTTGCCCGCCTCGCAGACCGCCTTGGAGGTGACCTTCTCCACCTCGATGAGGGAGAGCGCGGGCAGGCCCGGCACGTGCACCCTGGCCTTGGCCAGGTTGGCCTCCGCCTCGGCCTTGTTCTTGTCGGCGGTCGCCTTGGAGGTGGCCACGTCGGCCCGGAGCACGCTGACCGGCGCGCCGCCCTCGACGCCGTCCAGGGTGACGGAGAGCGCCGTCTTCTCGGCCGTCGCCGGGGCGCTCACCTCGTTGAGTGTGGTCTTCAGCGGGATGTGCACGGTCTTGTTGAGCAGGCCCACGTCCAGTCCGGCGCGCAGGACGACGGCGCCCGCCTTGCCCTCGGTTCCGGCGCCGCCGCCTCCCGTGGCGGAGGCGGGCGGAGCGGTGAGCAGGGCAACCGCTCCCGTGGCGAGCAGGACGGCCGCGGGCATGCGGAAGGTGTTGCTGTTCAAGGTGGTGGAACCCCCGGGGAGATGGGTGCCGTCGCGCCGCCAATGGGGGACATTGCGCGCGCCGACGGCCTCTACCCTCGGAATCTTTACGCACTGTGGGTGAACGGGTAGCCACCTGGCGTCACTTCACCCCAAAGGGTGGCTTCCGGGTGTGCATTCGATTCTTTGCGCCTCGTGCGGAACAGGGGTTCCCTCCTGCCCCAGGCGAGGGCGAGTTCAACGACCGCTGCGTGCGGATGTCACGCCCGCCGTCAACGGGACGCTCAGGCCCTGGCCTTGCCGTTCACCACCACGCGCAGCGGCTCGGCGAGCGCCCGCACGTCCTCACGCGGGTCGCTGCCGTAGACCACGAGGTCGGCCGGGGCGCCCTCGGTCAGACCCGGCCTGCCGAGCCACTCGCGCGCGGCCCAGGCCGTCGCCGAGAGGGCGTCCAGGGCCGGGATCCCGGCCTTCACCAGCTCCGCCACCTCGGCCGCGACCAGGCCGTGCGGCAGGGAACCGCCCGCGTCCGTGCCCACGTACACCTCGATGCCCGCGTCGTAGGCCGCGCGGACGGTGTCGTAGCGCCGCTCGTGCAGCCGCCGCATGTGCGCCGACCAGCGCGGGAACTTGGCCTCGCCGCCCGCGGCCATCTTCGGGAAGGTCGCGATGTTCACGAGCGTCGGGACGATCGCCACCCCGCGCTCCGCGAACAGCGGGATGGTGTCCTCGGTGAGGCCGGTGGCGTGTTCGATGCAGTCGATGCCCGCCTCGACGAGGTCGCGCAGCGAGTCCTCGGCGAAGCAGTGCGCCGTGACCCGGGCGCCCAGCCGGTGCGCCTCGGCGATGGCCGCCTCGACCTCCGCGCGCGGCCAGCAGGCCGTCAGGTCCCCGGCCTCGCGGTCGATCCAGTCGCCGACCAGCTTCACCCACCCGTCGCCGCGCCGCGCCTCGCGGCCGACGTACTCGACGAGGTCGGCCGGCTCGATCTCGTGCGCGTAGTTGCGGATGTAGCGGCGGGTGCGGGCGATGTGCCGGCCGGCCCGGATGATCTTCGGCAGGTCCTCGCGCTCGTCGACCCAGCGGGTGTCGGAGGGCGATCCGGCGTCCCGGATGAGGAGGGTTCCGGCATCGCGGTCGGTGAGGGCCTGGCGCTCGGCGGTCTCGGCGTCCACCGCGCCGTGGGAGTCGAGCCCCACGTGGCAGTGCGCGTCGACCAGCCCGGGCAGGACCCAGCCGGTCACGGTGGTGACCTCGCGGGCCGCGCGCGGGCGCTCGTACGAGACCTTCCCGCCGACCACCCAGAGCTCGTCGCGGACCTCGTCGGGACCGACGAGCACCCGCCCCTTCACGTGCAGCACATCGCTCATGGCGGCACTGTAACGGCGAGCTCGGTAGGCTCTGGAGGCAACCCCGGACGTATCCGGACGACCCCGGACGAAGAGAGAAGCATCCCCGTGCCCCACCCCCTCCTGGACCTCCCGCCGCTGACCGCCGGGCGTTTCGCGTCGATCGAACGGGGGGTCGCGGAGCTGCTCTCCACCCGGCAGGACGTGGTGATCACCCAGGGCGAGGCGCTGCTGCCGCTGGAGGCGTGCATCCGGTCGGGCGCACGGCCGGGATCGACTGCGCTGAACGTCGTCACCGGGCCGTACGGGACCACGTTCGGCAACTGGCTGCGCGACTGCGGGGCGAGCGTGGTGGACCTGGAGGTCCCGTTCGACACCGCGGTGACGGCGGAGCGGGTCGCGGGGACGCTGGCCGCGCACCCGGAGATCGACTTCGTCTCGCTGGTCCACGCGGAGGCGGCGACCGGGAACACGAACCCGGTCGCGGAGATCGGCGAGGCCGTACGGGAGCACGGAGCGCTGTTCATGCTGGACGCGGTGGCCTCGGTCGGCGCGGAACCCCTCCTCGTGGACGCGTGGGGCGTGGACCTGTGCGTGATCGGCGCGCAGAAGGCGATGGGCGGGCCGGCCGGCGTGTCGGCGGTGTCGGTCTCGGACCGCGCGTGGGCCCGGTTCGCCGGGAACCCGGCGGCTCCGCGCCGCTCCTACCTCTCCCTCCTGGACTGGAAGGAGCGCTGGATCGACGCCGGTCGGGCGGCGCTGCCGCACGCGCCGGCGCAGTTGGAGATGCTGGCGCTGGAGGCCTGCCTGGACCGGATCGCGGAGGAGGGCCTGCCCTCGGTGACGGCCCGGCACGCGGCGGCCGCGGCGGCGACCCGTGCGGGCGCGGTCGCCCTGGGCCTGGCCCCCTACGTGGGCCGGGCGGCGGAGGCCGCGCCGGTGGCCACCACCCTGCGGGCCGAGGAGGCGTCGCTGGTGGTGGCCAAGGCCCTCGCGGCTGACCCGGCGGCTCCGCTCGCCGCGGGCGGCGGGGCGCTCGCGCGGGAGATGATCCGGGTCAACCACTACGGTCCGGCGGCTTCGCTACCGGTGGTGAGGGCCTCCCTGACGGCGCTGGCGGCCGCCCTGGGCGCCCCGCCCGAGGCGGCGCTGGCCGCGGCGGAGTCGGCCTGGGAGGCGGGAGGGGCCCGGTAGCGGTCAGGACAGGGCGTCGAGGAGCCGGTCCACGTCCGCCTCGGTGGCGTAGAGGTGGAACGAGGCCCGCAGGGAGCCCGCGCGGGCGGAAGTGGCGATGCCGGCCGCCAGCAGGGCGGGCTGGCGGTCGCCGAGGCCCGGCACCGAGACGATGGCGGCCTCGCCGGGCACGGGCTCGTGGCCGAGGCGGGCGAGGCCGGCCCGGTAGCGGGCGGCCAGCGCGGTGTCGTGGGCGTGCACGGCCTCGATGCCGATCCGCTCCAGCAGGGCCAGCGAGGGCTCGGCCGCGTGGTAGGCGAGGAAGGCCGGGGTCTCGTCGAACCGGCGGGCCCCTTCGGCCAGTTGCGGCATGGGGCCGTAGATGGCGTCCCACATGGATTCCGCCGCCACCCAGCCCGCGTTGATCGGGGTCAGGGTGTGCTGGGCCTCCTCCGACACGGTGAGGTACGAGGCCCCGCGGCCGCCGAGCAGCCATTTGTAGCCGCCGGTGACCGTGTACTCGTACGGCGACGCGTCGAAGGGGAGCCAGCCGGCCGCCTGGGTCGCGTCCACGAGCATCCGGGCGCCGTGCGCCGTCGTCGCCGCCCGCACGGCGGCCAGGTCGGCCATCCGCCCGTCCGCGGACTGTACGGCGCTGACCGAGACCAGGGCGGTGTCCGGGCCGACGGCCTCGGCGAGGGCTTCGAGGGGCGCGAAGCGCACCTTGAGGTCGCCCCGGACCACGAAGGGGTTGATCACGGAGGCGAAGTCGCCCTCCGCGCAGAGGACTTCGGCGCCCGGCGGGAGCGAGGCCGCGACGAGGCCGCCGTGGGTGGAGACGGCCGAGCCGAGCGCGACGCGCCCGACGTCCACCCCGACCAGCCGGGCGAAGGCGGCCCGGACCCGGTCGACGCGGTCGAAGTCGCCGAATCCGGCGGGGATTCCGGCCCCCGCCGCCTCGGCCAGCTCCCGTACGGCCGCGACGGCGGAACGCGGGAGCACCCCGCAGCTGGCGGTGTTGAGGTAGGTGGTGGAGTGGGCGAACTCGGCACGGGTCGCTTCGGCGATCGAAAGATCCATGCCTTCAACTCTGCGACAGGACCGACCCAAAGTCCATTGCCGAGTTTTACGCGCCCACTCCAAGCAGTCCTTATACCTGGGGGACCGCGCAGGCCCCGTCGGGCTCGCACGCCTCGGCGGCGGCGACCGGCTCCTCGACCTCGCGCCCGGCCCACGCCTGCTCCAGGGCGCGCGTGAACACCTCGGCCGGCTGGCCGCCGGAGATCCCGTAACGGCGGTCGAGCACGAAGAACGGCACGGCGTTCGCGCCCAGTTCGGCCGCCTCGCGCTCATCGGCACGGACCTCGTCCGCGTAGGCGGATTCGTCGGCGAGGACGGCGCGGGCCTCGGCCCCGTCCAGCCCGGCCTCGACGGCGAGGGAGATCAGCACCTCGGGGTCGAAGACGGAACGCTCCTCGGCGAAGTTGGCCCGGAAGGCGAGGTCGAGCAGTTCCTCCTGGCGGCCGCGCGCGGCGGCCAGGTGCAGCAGGCGGTGGATGTCGAAGGTGTTGCCGTGGTCGCGGCCGTCGGTCCGGTACTCCAGCCCCTCGGAGCGCGCGGTGGCCGCGACGTGCTCCTCCATGCCGCGCGCCTCGTCCAGGGTGCGGCCGTACTTCTTGGCGAGCATCTCCACGACGGGGGCGGTGACCCCCTTGGCACCGGAGGGGTCCAGCTCGAACGAGCGGAAGACGACCTCCACCTGGTCGCGGTGGGCGAAGCCGGCCAGCCCCTCGGCGAACCGGGCCTTGCCGATGTAGCACCACGGGCAGGCGATGTCGCTCCAGATCTCGACGCGCATGTTCCTTCTTCTCTCCGGGTTCGGGGATACGGACTCAATCGGTTTCTGCTTCAACCATCCGTCGGGGCGTCTCATTCCCCGGACGGCGGGCCCACGTGCAGCCAGAGGGTGCGGTGGGAGCCGGACCGGACGGCGGCCGGGTCCGGGAGCCAGCCGTGGCGGGCGTAGAAGGCCTGGGCGCGGAGGTTGTGTTCGTAGACCTCCAGGCGGACCCGGCTGATTCCGGCGCTGCGCCAGGCGTCGAGGCAGGCGGCGTGCAGGGCGGCGCCGGTGCCCCGGCGCCAGTGGACCGGGTCGACGTGGAGCTGGGTGAGGGTGGTCCCGCCGTCCGCGGTGAGGTAGGCGGCGACCCCGGTGACCTGCCCGTCCTGCTCCGCGCAGAGCACCCTGCCGACGGCGGCGGGGCGGGCGACGGCCCGGGACCAGCCCTCGCGGGTCCGCGCGATCTCGGCGTCGCCGGCGTAGGCCTGCTCCGGGATGTGGCCCTGGTAGTAGGTGGCCCGGGCCCTGGTGTGCAGGGCGGCGATGGCGTCGAGGTCTGCGGGTCGCGCGGTCCTGATCATGGGAAGGGAAACGCGCCGGGAACCGTCTCGGTTCCCGGCGCGTGCGGCGCGGACGGCGCGTGCGGCGCGGACGGCTACTTCTTCAGCCAGGCCGCCATCATCTTCTGGGCGATGGGCGCGGCCAGCTTGCCGCCGCCGATCTCGGAGCGGTCGGTGTCCGAGTTCTCGATCACGACGGCCACGGCGATCTGCTTGCCGCCGGCCTTGCCGTACGAGGTGAACCAGGCGAGCGGGGCCAGGCTGTTGTTGACACCGCGCTGGGCGGTACCCGTCTTGCCGCCCACCTCGGCGCCCGGCACCTGGGCCGGCTTGCCACCGCCCTCGGTGGCGACCGTCCTCATGGCGTCACGGATCATCGAGGCGGTCTTCTCGCTCATGACCTGCTGGGACTTGGGGTCCTTGAAGCTCTCCAGCACGTTGCCGCCGGCGTCGGTGACCTCGGAGACCATGTGCGGGGCGACGAGCTTGCCGCCGTTCTCGATCGCGGCCGTCACCATCGCCATCTGCAGCGGGGTGGCCTGCACGTCGAACTGGCCGATACCGGTCTGCGCGACCTGGTCGACGGACATCTTCTTCGACGGGTACTTGCTCGGCGGGTTGGTGCGGACCGGCGTGTCGATCTGCATGTTGAAGCCGAGCTTCTCGGCCATGGCGCGCATCTTGTCCTGGCCGAGCTTGTGCGCGAGCTCCGCGAACACGTTGTTGCACGACAGCCGCAGCGCGGTGCGCGCCGAGACGTTGTTGCACGCCGCGGAGCCCGCCTCGCTGGGCAGCAGGGTGCGGGTGCCCGGGATCGTGTACGGGTCGGGGATGCCGGTCGGCTGGTCCAGGTTGGTGACGAGGCCGTTCTCGATCGCCGCCGCGAGGGTGACCAGCTTGAAGGTGGAGCCGGGTGCCTGCGGCTTGCGCAGCGCCACGTTCTCCATGGCCTTGCCCTTGTCGGCGGAGAGCTCATCCCAGGCCTTCTGGTCATTGGCTCCGGTGATGAGGCCGGGGTCGAAGGAGGGGTTGTTGACCACGGCGAGGATCTCGCCCGTCGCCGGGACGATGGCCACGGCGGCGCCCTGCTTGCCCTGGAGCGCGTCGTAGGCGGTCTTCTGCACGTCCTTGTCGATGGTGGTCAGGACGTTGCCGGGGGCGGCACGCTTGTTGGTGAGCGTGTCCATCATCGTCTTCAGCCGGTTGTCGGAGCCGTTGAGGACGTTCTTGTAGATGCCCTCCAGCATGCTCGTGCCGTAGGCCTGGGAGCTGTAGCCGGTGATCGGCGCGTAGAGGGGGCCGTCGGTGTAGGTCCGCTTGTACCCGAAGTCCTTGCCGCCCGTCTTCGTCGAGCCGGTGATCGCCTCCCCTCCCACGATGATGTTGCCCAGCGGGTTCTCGTACTGCCCGATGAGGTTCCGCCGGTTGTTCTTGTCGTCTGCGAGGGCCTGGCCTTGGTATGCCTGCACCCAGGTGACGCGGACCAGCAGGGCCAGCACCAGGAGCAGGCAGAAGACCGACGCACGCCTGATCGTCTTGTTCATCCCCCAGAAGGACGTCCCAGCCGCCCCGGCCGTTCCGCTCTGCCCCGATTGTGGCCGGGTTCTCAGCTTTTCTTCATGATGAAGCCCCCCTCGTAGGCCGCGATGACCGCCTGCGTGCGGTCGCGGGAACCCGTCTTGGTGAGGACCGCCGCGACGTGGGTCTTGACCGTCTGCGGACCGACCCCGAGGCGCTCGCTCATCTCGTGGTTGGACAGTCCGGTGGCCATCAGGCGCAGTACGTCGGCCTCCCGCTCGGTGAGCCGGGACACCCAGGGCGCGGCGCCGGGCGGGGCTCCGGCGGAGTGGGCAGCGGCGAGGGAGCGGACGGCGGCGGGGAAGAGCAGCGAGTCGCCGCGGGCCACCAGGCGGACCGCGCCGACCAGCTCGTCGGGGTCGGCCCGCTTGAGGAGGAACCCGGAGGCGCCCGCCCGCAGCGCGTCATAGACGTAGGCGTCGTTCTCGAAGGTGGTGACGACCACGATCCGGGGCGGCTCGGGCATGGTGGCGAGGATCTTCTCGGTGGCCCGGATGCCGTCTATCTCGGGCATCCGGACGTCCATGAGCACCACGTCCGGTGCCAGCGAGCGGACCAGCGGGACGGCCTCGGCCCCGGTGGCCGCCTCGCCGACGACCTCCAGGTCGGGCTCGGCTTCGAGGATGACGCGCAGGGCGGTGCGGACCATCCGCTCGTCGTCGCAGAGCACGATGCGCAGCGGGGGCCGGCTGGGCGTGCTCATCGGGGCTCCTCCCCCAGCGGCAGGACGGCCGCCAGCCGCCAGCCGCCCTCGTGCAGGCCCGACTCGATGCGGCCGCCGAGCAGCGCGGCCCGTTCGGCCGCGCCGCGCAGGCCCCGGCCCCCGGTCGTGCGGGGCTCCCGGCCGTCGGGGGCGGCTATCGGATTGGTCATGGTGATCTCCAGTTCACGGTGTACGCCTTCCTGTCCCGGCCGTCGCCCGCCCGCCTGTACACGGATCGACAGCTCCACCGGGTCCGCGCCGTGGCGCATTGCGTTGCTGAGGCCCTCCTGGACGATCCGGTACGCCTCGCGGGAGGCGATCGCCGGGAGCTGCGCCCACTCCCGGGCGGGCCCGGGGTCCTCGTGGGCGGTGACGGTCGTCCCGCCCGCCCGGGTGCGGGCCAGCAGCCCGTCGAGGTCCGAGGCCAGGGTCGGCGCGGGCGCGGCGTCCGGCCGGGCCGGGTCCCCGTCGCGCAGCAGGCCCAGTACGGCGTCCAGCTCCCCCACCGTCCGCCGGGTGGTGTCCTCGATGGCGGCCAGCGCCTCCCGGACGAAGTCGGGGTCCCGGTCCAGCACCCGCCGGGCGGCGACCGCCTGGAGGGTGACGGCGCTCAGCGCGTGCCCGACCGCGTCGTGCAGCTCCCGGGCCAGCCGGTTGCGCACGGCCAGGTCCGACGCCCGCTCCTCGGCCGCCGCCAACCGGTCCGCCGCGGTCGGCCCGAGCAGCACCGGCGCCAGCCGGGCGAGCAGCGCCCCGGCACCCGCGGCGCACAGGACGACCCCGGCCAGCAGGCCGATCCCGAGCAGCGGTGCCACGTACGGGTCCATGTCCGTGGCGAACCAGCCGAGCCCGAGCCGGGCGTCCCGCAGCCCGATCACGAACGGCTGCACGATCAGCGCGACCCCCATCGGCGGCACCGCCAGGGTCACCCCGCTGATCAGGGCGCCGACCCCCAGGTGCAGGGTCCACCAGGCGGAGGTCCGGCCCCGGGCGGCCCAGGACCGGGCCGGCCCGTCGGCCAGCCGGTCCCCAGGCACCCCGCACATGGACCTGACAGCCGTCACCGACAGCGGCCGCACCAGCCCGAAAACGGCGGTGGCCGCGGCGAGCGGCAGGGCGGCCGCGTAGGCGGCGAGGGCCAGCGGGAAGGAGTTGAGGGCGTTGCCCCCGCCGGCCGCCATGCCGACCCCCACCTGGGCGAGGAGGAAGTACGGCATCAGCAGGGCCCCGCCGAGGATCAGGTGCACCCACCGCAGCCGGGCCCGCGCCCCCAGCAGCCTGGCCGTGCCTTCGCGCATCACCCCTCGCGGCGGGATATGAGGAACCGGGTGAGGACAGCGGCGGCGAGCGATCCGGTGATCATCTGGCCAGCGTAGATCAACAGGGCGGCCGCCGTGGGCCCTTCACCGCCGTCCAGCTGCGGGCCCGCCGAGACGGCCAGCATCCACGTGCCCCAGGTGAGGGCCGCCCCCGCGCCGATCCAGGTGAGGCCGAGCGGCCACCGCGCCCGCAACGCCCCGCCCCGGGCCAGGAGCAGCGCCCCCGCTGCGGCGGCGAGCGCGCACATCCCGTGCACCGCGGACACCACGGCCGTCTCCGGCCAGTACGCGCCCGCCCGCTCGGCTCCCAGCCCGGCCGTGCCCCCGAGGGCCCAGTAGAAGTACACGGCCGCCACCACCAGGCCGGCCGCTGCCGCGGCTGCCGCCACCACCCCCGTGGACGACGGCAGCCGCGCTCCCAGCACGCCCTGCCAGCGCCGCCCCCAGCGCTCCCGCGCATAGGGCACGAACAGCCCGGCCAGGGCGAGTCCTTGGATCGCGAACCCGGTGTAGACGACGTTGAACACCCAGGGGTCCAGGAAGGGCTCGCGCGCCGCCTTCACTGCGGGGTCCGCCCCGAAGCCGAGCAGGCGTATGAGGAGTTGGCCCGGGAACCCGGTGGCGATCGGGGTCAGCAGTCCGGTCGCCACGAACACCGGGACGGTCAGCAGCCAGGCCGGCACCCGCATGCCCCAGGGCCGGGTGAGCAGCAGCACGAGCAGGATCACGCAGGCGTCCATGGCCACCGTGACGGCGTTCGCCGCCATGAGGAAGGGCTCCGGATCCAGCAGCACGCTGCCGTCCGGTATCCCGATCCGACTCCCCGCCAGCCAGGCGGTCTTGAGCGCCAGGTAGGGCACGGTGGCGGCCAGGGCCACCGCCCGCAGGATCCGCTGCCCGCTCCCCGGGCCGGGGGGCTGTCGCGTGCCGGGCTGCTGCTGCGGCTGCTGCGCCGCGCGCGTCGGGTGAACCGCTCGTGTGGTCATGACTCAACGGTCCCGTGCGCGCCGCCCCGCCACCTCCCCCGCCAAGGGGAACCTCCTCCCCCGGGCGGGGGAGGAACCGCCCCCTCCGCCACCTCACATGCGCCGCGTCACCACCGACAGCCGGTCCCGCGCCTCGAACAGCGCCGCCTTGATGACCTGCTCGTGCGCCGGCGTCAGCCGGGCCACCGGCACCGAGCAGCTCACCGCGTCCCGCGCCGGGGTCCGGTACGGAACCGCCACCCCGAAGCAGCGCAGCCCGAGCGTGTTCTCCTCCCGGTCCAGCGCGTACCCCTGCTCGCGCACCAGCTCCAGCTCCTCGATGAGCCGCTCCCGGTCGGTGATGGTGTGCTCGGTGACCGCCTCCAGCCGCCGCGGCAGCAGGTCTCGTACCTCTTCGTCCGTGCAGGTGGCCAGCAGCGCCTTGCCGAGCGCCGTCGAGTGCACGGGCAGCCGCCGCCCGACCCGGGTGAAGGGCCGCAGGTGGTGCTGGGACTGGCGGGTGGCCAGGTACACCACGCTCGTCCCGTCCATCCGGGCCAGGTGGATGGTCTCCGTCGTGTCGTCGGAGAGCCGGTCCAGGGCGGGCCGGGCGGCGGCGACGACCTCGTCGCCGTCGATGTACGAACTGCCCACGAGCAGGGCCCGCACGCCGATGCCGTACCGCGTGCCCGTGGCGTCCGTCTCCACCCAGCCCAGGTTCACCAGGGTGCGCAGCAGCATGTACAGGCTGGACTTGGGCAGGGAGAGGTCGTTCTGGATGTCGGCCAGGCTGTGCAGTCCGGGCCGGGCCGCGAAGTGCTCCAGGAGCAGGACGGTCCGGACCGCGGATTTGACCGCCGCCGCCTGGGCCGGCGGGCCCGCCTCGGTCGTCGTCATGGGCGCGCTTCCCCTCTGTCGCCTCTGGTCGCTTCTGGTCGCCCCTGGTCGCCTCTTGTCACGCGCAGGACGCGGAAATAGAGTCCGCAGCAGATGTGATCATTCATCCACCGGAACGGCGTTCAGAATACTGAACGATCCAGGAGGCAGCGGGCCATGACAACGACACCAGTCTGGAGTGTGGACCCCCGCACCGGGAAGCAGCGCGAGCAGGTTGCGGTGGAGGCCACACCCCAGGAGGTGGACGAATCCGTACGGGCCGCCCACGCGGCCCGTGCAGCCCTCGCCGACGCCACCGCCCGCGCCGCGTTCCTGCGCGCCGCCGCCGCGCTGCTCGACGAGTCGGCCGCCCACGTCATCGAGGCCGCCGACGCCGAGACCGCGCTCGGCCCCGGCCGGCTCACCGGAGAGCTCGCCCGCACCACCGGCCAGCTGCGCGCCTTCGCCGACGCCGTGGACGAGGGGGCGTACCTCGACATCCGCATCGACCGCGCCGACCCCTCCCTCAGCCCGCCCCGCCCCGAACTGCGCCGCTACAAGGTGCCGCTCGGCGTGGTCGCCGTGTACGCCGCCTCCAACTTCCCGCTGGCCTTCTCCGTGCCCGGCGGGGACACCGCGAGCGCCCTGGCCGCAGGCTGCCCGGTGGTCGTCAAGGCGCACCCCGACCACCCGGCCACCTCCGAGCTGTGCGCCTCGCTGCTGCGCCGGGCTGCGGTCGAATCCGGGCTCCCGGCCGATGTGGTGGGCGTGGTCCACGGGTTCGACGCCGGGCTGGCGCTGATCCGCCACCCGCTGGTGGCGGCCGCCGGGTTCACCGGCTCCATCCGGGGCGGGCGGGCCCTGTTCGACGCGGCCGCCGCGCGGCCCGTGCCGATCCCCTTCCACGGCGAACTCGGCTCCCTCAACCCCGTCGTGGTCACCCCGGCCGCGGCCGCCGAGCGCGCCGAGGAGATCGGCGGCGGGCTCGCGGGGTCGGTCACCCTCGGGGTCGGCCAGTTCTGCGTGAAGCCCGGCCTGGTGCTGGTCCCCGAGGGCGCGGCCGGCGACCGGCTCACCGGAGCGCTGACCAAGGCGCTCGGGGAGACCGAGCCGGGGGTGCTGCTCGACCACCGGATGCGGGAGAACTTCATCGCGGGGGTGCGCGAGCGGACCGCGCTGTCCGGGGTCGACGCGCCCGTCACCCCGGGCTCGGGCGGGGAGCACACCGTCGGGGCGGGATACCTGACCGTGCCGGCGCGGCGCCTGCTCGAGGGCGGGTCGTACGAGGTCCTGCTGGAGGAGTGCTTCGGCCCGGTCACCGTGGTCGTACGGTACGCCGACCAGCGCGAGGCCGGCGCGGTGCTCGGGCTGCTCCCCGGGAACCTGAGCGCCACCCTCCAGTTGTCGGCCGCCGAGACCGAGGGGGCTCCGGGCCCGGCCGGGGAGCTGATCGAGCAGGTCACGGGCCTGGCGGGGCGGATCGTGGTCAACGGCTGGCCGACCGGGGTCGCGGTGGCCCCGGCCCAGCACCACGGCGGCCCGTACCCGGCGGCTACCTCCCACTCCACCTCGGTCGGCGGAACCGCGATCGAGCGGTGGCTGCGCCCGGTGGCGTACCAGTCGGTCCCCGACGCCCTCCTCCCGGCGGAGCTGCGCGAGGCCAACCCGCTGGGCCTGCCGCGCCGGGTGACGGGGGCCTGACCCGCAGGCCCTGTAAGCCCCGCAAGCCCCGCAGGCCCGTGCACCCGTAAACCCGTTGCCCGCCCCGCCCCGGCGGGGCAGGCTCCGGGGCATGCCTCAGCCGCACGGGTTCACGTACGAACGCCACCGCGACGACTCCGTCGTCATCACCCACCGGGGTCGCACCGCGGCCACCCTGCGCGGGAGCCGGGCCGGGAAGTTCCTGGCCGAGGTGGAGTCGGGCGACCCGCAGCTCGTGATGGCCCGCTGGACCGGCTCGTACAAGTTCGGCAACGAGCGCACCGCCCGCAACCACCCCCGCAACCGGCGCTGAAATCTCGCGCGAGGGTAAGGGAACGGCAAAGCACCTCCGGTCGTTCTCCGGGCATGACCGCTATGACCCCAGGTTCCAACCTGCCGCTGAACACCGTCCGCGTGACGGTGGACGTGGCCGCGCCGGTACGTCTCGACGTGTCGGCCCTGCTCCTCTCGGCGGACGGCAAGGTGCGCTCCGACGCCGACTTCATCTTCTTCAACCAGCCCACCGGGCCCGGTGTCAGCTACCGCTCCGGCGGCGGTGCGGCTCCGGACTCTGTCACGGTGGACACCGGCGCGCTCCCCCCGGGCATCGAGCGGATCGTGGTCACGGCCAGCCCCGACGCGGCCGGTCAGACCTTCCGGGGCATCGAGCCCACCGCCACCGTGCGCGATGCGGTCGGCGGCACGGTGATCGCCACCTTCACCCCGCCGCAGCTGGGCACGGAGACCGCGCTCGTCGTCGTCGAGGTCTACCAGCGCGGCGGCGCGTGGAAGGTGCGCGCGGTCGGCCAGGGGTACGCGAACGGCCTCGCCGGCATCGCCACCGACTTCGGGGTCTCCGTGGAGGAGGAGCCGGCTCCGGCCGCGGCCGCCGCCCCGCCCGCTCCCCCGGCACCCCCGGCGCAGCCCGCGTCCTACCCGGCCTCCCCCTGGCTCGGCGGCGCCACGCAGCCCCCGCCGGCCGCGCCACCCGCGCCGCCCGCGCCGGTCCCCGCGGCCGCCCCGCCCGCCGGCGGGAAGATCAACCTGGACAAGGGTCGGGTCAGCCTCCAGAAGAACCAGACGGTCTCCCTGGTCAAGGGCGGCCGCCCGCTGCTCACCCAGGTCAAGATGGGCCTCGGCTGGGAGCCCGCCTTCCGCGGCGGGAACATCGACCTCGACGCCTCGGTCATCGCGTACGGCCCGCAGCGCAACCACATCGACAGCTGCTACTTCGGCAAGCTGTCCATCCTGGGCGGCGCCATCAAGCACTCGGGTGACAACCTCACCGGCGAGGGCGCGGGCGACGACGAGGTGATCGTCGTGGACCTGGGCCGGCTCCCCGCCGACGCCACGGGCCTGGTCTTCACGGTCAACTCCTTCTCCGGCCAGAAGTTCACCGACGTCGCCAAGGCCTACTGCCGTCTGATCGACGCGTCCAGCGGCGAGGAACTGGTGCGCTTCGACCTCACCAGTGCCGAGCCGCAGACCGGGGTGATGATGGCGAAGCTGATCCGCCAGTTCTCCGGCGAGTGGGAGATGACGGCCATGGGCGAGTTTGTGAAGTCGCGCACAGTGCGCGGCATGGTCAAACCCGCCGCACAGGCACTCTGAGCAGGTGGGCGGGCACATGGAGCCACCAAAGGCCGTTCCGGGTGATCGATTCCACCCTGAATTCGGAGGTGGCTGTCAGTGCCCGCCCGTAGCCTTGAAGGCATGAAGGAGTCACTCACCCCCGCGGGGCCCGCCCGCCCGTCCGCCGCCGAGGCGAACGAGGCGATCCGGCACCTCGTAGAGACGCGGGAGGACGGCGAGTGGCCCTCGGAGGCGTACGAGTTCCTGCTCGCCGAGTGGGCCGAGGCCTCCCGCGCGGAGCTTTCCGCCTCCCAGTGACCCCCCGGTAGCACTGCCGGGCGTCAGTGCGCGCGCCGCCACGGGCCGGTGATGGCCAGCATGATGCCCGGGTCCTGGATGTTGGCGTACAGGGTGCGCCCGTCCGGTGCGAAGCACACACCGGTGAACTCGGAGTACTCCGGCTCCTCGGCCGTCCCGATGTTCAGCTCGTTGCGGGCGAGGGGGTACGTGCGGCCCGTTTCGGTCGCGCCGAACAGGTGCTGCAGGCCCGAGCCGTCCTCCGCGATGACGAGGCCGCCGTACGGGGACACGGTGATGTTGTCGGGGCCGTCGTAGCCGCCGTCCGCCGACGGGTCCGCGTTGACCCCGATCAGCACGGTCAGCCGGACGGTCCGCCGCTTGGGGTCGTAGAACCACACCTGGCCGTCGTGGGCCGCGCCCGGGCTCTCCTCACGGGCGTAGGAGGAGACGAAGTACGCGCCGCCGTCGGCCCACCACATGCCCTCCAGCTTGCGGGCGCGCGTCACGGCACTGTCCGCGAACTGCTTGCGCACCGGCACGGTCCGCGCGTCGCGGTCCGCGACGTCCACCCAGTCGACCCCGTAGACGGTGCCGATCTTCGTGGCGCGCGAGAGGTCGTCGACGAACAGGCCGGAGCTGTCGATGCACTTGGCGGCCTGGAGCACACCCGCGTCGGCGGCGAGCGTACGGAGCTTGCCGCGCCCGTGCCGGAAGCCGGCGGGCGGGGTCCAGCGGTAGAGCAGCCCGTTGGGGCCGGAGGCGTCCTCGGTCAGGTAGGCGTGACCCGTGCGCGGGTCGATGACGACGGCCTCGTGGTCGTAGCGCCCGAACGCCTTGACGGGCTGCGGGTCCTGGTTGGCGCGGCGGTCGTGCGGGTCGACCTCGAAGACGTAGCCGTGGTCCTTCGTCATGCCGTTCTTGCCCGCGAGGTCGGAGTTCTCCTCGCAGGTCAGCCAGGTGTTCCAGGGGGTGGAGCCGCCCGCGCAGTTGGTCGACGTACCGGCGATGCCCACCCATTCGGCGACCTCGCCGCCGCGGCGGACCTCGACGACCGTGCAGCCGCCGGCCGCGGCCGGGTCGTAGACCAGGCCCTCGGTGAGCGGGACGGGGCGGGCCCACTTCGATCGGGGGCCCTTGAGCTCGTGGTTGTTGACGAGGAGGGTGACCCCGCGGTGGCCCGCGAAGGCGGCGGTGCCGTCGTGGTTGGACGGGGTGGTCTCGCCGGACTCCAGCGTGGTGACCCCGCTGTGGGTGATCACGCGGTACTTGAAACCGGCGGGGAGCGCGAGGATGCCGGCCGGGTCGGGGACGAGGGGGCCGTAGCCGGGCTCACAGGGCCGCCCGTGCTCGTCGCGGGGCGTGCTGTCCTCGGCCGCGAGTGCGCCCGGGGCGGTAGCAAGGGCGCCGACGGTCCCGGTGAGGGCGACTCCGGCACCGGCGATCACGGTGCGGGCGGTGAAGTCTCTACGGCTGAGCGGCATCGGGTCTCCAGGGGTGGGGAGGTGGTGCGCCTGTGTGCGGTCGTCGGCGCACACGCTCCCGCCCACACGTGAACGGCGGCTGAATTACCCACGAAGAGGAGTCGACCCCTTTCCACTGGGCGGAATGGCCAACTCCGCCCCAGGAAGGGCTCGTTCCGCGCGCTCCGGTCAGTTGTGCCGGGAGCGCGCCTTGAATGCCGCCTTCCGGGCCTCCTTGGCCGCCTTCTTGTCCGGGTGCAGCCGGCCCATGGCCTCCAGGACGTACGCCGTCGCCGGGTGCTCCACCCGCCACACCTGGTCGAAGAACCCCGCGTGATGGGCGGTCAGGGTCTCCATCAGCAGCGGCAGCTCCTCCGTCTCCCCGTCGGCGGCGAGCTGCGCCGCGATCGTGTCGACGGTCAGCCAGAACACCATGGCCCCATCGGGCGCGGGCACGTCGGCCGCCCCGCGCTCGGCCAGCCAGACCCGGGCGAGCCCGCCGAGCTCGGGGTCGCCGAGCACGGCGCGGACCGCGGGCTCGGCCTCCGGCCCGGCGGGTGCGAGGGCCTGCTGGCAGCGCAGCCGGCGCAGCGGCGCGCCCTCGTCGTCACCGCGGGCCGCGGCCAGCAGTTCGGCCACGGCGGCGGGCAGTGCGCGGCCGGTCAGCCACTGCTCGATCTCGGCCTGCGCGGCGCTCTCCGGATAGCGGGAGACCCCGTCGAGCAGCGCGTCGGCACCCTTGTCGGCCAGGTCGCCGACGGCGGGGGCCTCGACCCCGGCCTCCAGCAGCCGCGCGCGGATCCCGTACCGGCCGAGCGGGGTCAGGCGGACCATCCCGTAACGGGACACGTCCTCCTCGTCCCCGCCGTACCCGCCCTCGTCGCCCCCTTCGGCCTCCGCCATCAGCGCCTCGTCGACGGGCTGGTACTCCACCAGACCGATCGGCTCCAGCTGCCGGAACTGGTCGTCGAGCCGCATCATCGCGTCCGAGACCTGCTCCAGCACCGCGTCGGTCGGTTCGCCCATGCCGTCGGGGACGACCATCGACGCGGCGAGCACGGGCAGCGGGACCGGGCCGTTTGCCGCTCCGCCCTCGGCGACGTTGAGCAGGTAGAGGTTGGCGAGGACCCCGTCGAGGAAGTCCGCCTCGCGGCGCGGGTTCCAGTCCAGCTGGTCGAAGTCGATCTCGCCGCCCGCGTCGAGCGCGTCGACGAGGTCGTCCAGGTCGGGCACGGCCGCGTCGGCGAGGACCGTGTCGAGGGCCGCCAGCCACAGGTCGAGTACGTCGCCGGGCGCGCCGCCCGTCACCAGCGGGAGGTCCTCGCCGGGCACGGCGGCGCCGTGCTGCTCCGCACCGGCTTCCCCGTCCTCTTCCGGCTCGGTCACGTCGACCAGTCCGGTGTCCACGGCCACCCGCCACGCCTGGCTCGCGTACACGACGGAGTCCGCGTCGGAGGCGTCGAGTCCGAGCGCCCGGGCGGCCTCGGGCAGCTGGCCGGCCACGAGTTCGCCGCCGATCTCGACGCGGGTGTCCGGTCCGGCCCAGCGGGCCAGCCGCACGGCCCGGGCGAACAGCGGGGCGGCGAGCGCGTCGCGGGCCAGTTCCGCATCGGCGGGCAGCCGTACCGGCGGCAGCGTGGGGTGCGGCTCTGCGGACATGGGGCGGTTCTCCTCGCGAAGCGAACGCTGTGGGGCGGGCCGGAGTGACCGCAGCGACCGGAGCTCCCGGCCTGTCGGCCGTTCGGCCACGCGGACCCAGCGTAGACGCATTTCGGGCGTGCCTGGCGACCCATCACCTTTGGTTCATCCCACAGTCAACCGGCGTACTCCCTGGAGGGCTTGACAACTTTGCTGGTCACACAGGAAATTGACGCGCGTAGACATGTCGGGGACCCGGGGCGGCAGCCCTCGCGGATCCCGCTGCACACCCCCCTTCTGCGATTTCCCTCATCCCACACCGGAGTTCCCGCCCATGCGCTCTTCGCATCCCCGTTCCGCCGCCGTCGCGGCCCTCGTCGCCACCGCACTGGCCACCGGCCTGCTCGCGGGCTCCGCCGACGCGGCCGAAGGCGCCGTGTCCGCCGATCCGATACGCATCCACGACATCCAGGGCACCACCCGGATATCCCCGCTGGCCGGCAAGCAGGTCGCCGACGTCGCGGGCATCGTGACGGGCGTACGCACGTACGGCTCGCGCGGTTTCTGGATCCAGGACCCGGACGCCGACGACAACGACGCCACCAGCGAGGGCGTGTTCGTCTTCACCAGCTCGGTCCCGACCGTCGCCGTGGGCGACGCGGTCACGGTCTCCGGCACGGTCGGCGAGTACATCCCCGGCGGGGTCGCCTCCGGCAACCAGTCCGTGACCCAGATCTCCAAGCCCACCGTCAAGGTGGTCTCCTCGGGCAACGCACTGCCCGCGGCCGCCGCGATCAACGAGTACACCGTGCCCGCCGAGTACGCCCCGGCCGGCGACCCGGCCGCCGGCGGCAGCATCAACGGCCTGGCCCTGGAACCCGGGCGCTACGCCCTGGACTTCTACGAGGCCCTCGAGGGCATGAACGTGGCGATCGGCACCTCCCGCGTGGTCGGCGCCACCGACCCGTACGCGGAGCTGTGGGTCACGGTGAAGGGCTGGGAGAACGCCGCCCGGCGCGGTGGCACGGTCTACGGCTCCTACGAGTCCCAGAACACCGGCCGCCTCCAGATCCAGCAGCTCGCGCCGCTCGCGCAGCAGCCCTTCCCGGTGGCCAACGTCGGCGACAAGCTGACCGGCACCACCGAAGGCCCGCTGGACTTCAACCAGTTCGGCGGCTACACGCTGGTGGCCCGCACCCTCGGCACCGTCAAGGCGGGCACCCTCGCCCCCGAGAAGACCAAGGCGCAGAGCCCGGGCGAGCTCGCGGTGGCGACGTACAACGTCGAGAACCTCGACCCGACCGACCCGCAGGAGAAGTTCGACAACCTCGCCAAGGCGGTCGTCGAGAACCTCGCCTCCCCCGACATCCTCGCCCTGGAGGAGATCCAGGACGACAACGGCGCCAAGAACGACGGCACCGTCTCGGCGGAGCAGACGCTGACCAAGTTCACCGAGGCGATCGCCGCGGCGGGCGGCCCGGCGTACCAGTGGCGCACCATCAACCCGGAGGACAAGAAGGACGGCGGTGAGCCCGGCGGCAACATCCGCCAGGTGTTCCTCTTCAACCCCGCCCGGGTCTCCTTCACCGACCGTGCCGCCGGCGACGCGACGACCGCGAACGGCGTGGTGCGGGAGAACGGCCACGCGGCCCTCACCCACTCCCCCGGCCGGATCGACCCGGCGAACCCGGCGTGGGCGGACAGCCGCAAGCCGCTGGCCGGCGAGTTCGTCTTCCGCGGCCGGACCGTCTTCGTGATCGCCAACCACTTCGGCTCCAAGGGCGGCGACGAGGGCCTGACCTCGCACCACCAGCCGCCGGTGCGCAAGTCGGAGGAGAAGCGGCTGCTCCAGGCGCAGGCCGTGAACGGCTTCGTGAAGGAGATCCTGGCGGCCGAGAAGCAGGCGAACGTCGTCGTCCTCGGTGACATCAACGACTTCGAGTTCTCGGCGACCACCGAGGCGCTGGCGGACGGCGGGGCCCTGTACCCGGCGATCAAGTCGCTGCCGAAGTCGGAGCGGTACTCGTACGTCTTCCAGGGCAACGCGCAGGTGCTGGACCAGATCCTGACCAGCCCGTCGATCAGGAACTTCAGTTACGACAGCGTGCACATCAACGCGGAGTTCTCGGCCCAGAACAGCGACCACGACCCGCAGGTGCTGCGCTTCCGCCCGTAGCCCCGGAACCGCAGGGGTCCGGCCGCCGTCCCGGCCGGCCCCCTGCCACAATCCCGGCATGAACTTCCGTGAGGCCACCCGCCAGGACCTGCCCGCCGTACTCGCCCTGCTCGCCGATGAGGAGCGGGTCGTGGAGCCGGCTTCGGTCGTGGTCGACGAGGCGAGCGAGCGGGCCTTCGCCGCCATCGGGGCGGACGCCCGCAACGAGATGCTGGTCCTGACGGACGCCTCGGACTCGGACGAGGTCGTCCTCGGCTGCCTCCAGCTGACGTACATCCCGGGCCTGGGCCAGAACGGCCGGGAGCGGGCGCTGGTGGAGGCGGTACGGGTCCGCGCGGACCGCCGTGGCGCAGGGCTCGGCGCGGAGCTCATGCGGCTGGCCGTGGAGCGGGCCCGGGAGCGCGGCTGCGGCCTGGTCCAGCTGACCAGCGGCAAGCGGCGCACGGCTGCGCACCGGTTCTACGAGCGGCTGGGCTTCGCGCGCAGCCACGAGGGCTTCAAGCTGCCGCTGGCGGACTGACGCGTCCCGAAGTAGGGCCTTTCGGCCCTGGCGTGACGCTCGCCACATCGCTACCGAATCGGCCTTTTGTGGTGTTGAGTGTCCCCACGCCCGATCTTGCACCCTCGTTTTTGGAGGACCGCGTGTTCCCCTCCATCTCCCTCGCCCAGGAAATCGGCCTCGCCGTCCTGCTCGTGGCCGCGCTCGTCTGGCTCGTCGGCCTCGGCCACATGCTGTGGGACAGCCGTTTCCACCACCCCGAGCCAGGCGCCTTCGAGGGCCTGGCGGTGATCCCGGCCCAGCGCGGCGTCGCCGCGCACCCGATGGAGGCCGTGGAGCTGACCGAGGCCGAACAGGAGGCCTTCGCCGGCCTGGTCCGCCGGATCCCGCTGCGCTGACGCCTCGCGCGACGCGTTGCGTCCGGGCGTCGCCGCTAGGATCCGCCCATGACCTCACATCGGGCGGATGCCTCGTAGATCCCCTCGCGGCCTGCGGGCCGCCGTTCCCCGCGGGCAGAGCGGTGCGGCGAGCAGGCTGCTCGTCGACACGTGCCCCGGGGCGCCCGTGTGTACCGCCGTGCACACCTACCTCTTCGTCGACGGCCTCGACATAGTGGCACGCAGCGACAGCAGGATGGCGGGCATCGGTCCGGGGCGACTCCTCCGCCCGGGCGGACCGCTCTATCCGACGGATTCGCCGCGCACGGTGGACGTCGCGGCCGAGGAACGCCCCGAGCCGGGGCCGGCGAGACTGTCCCTGCGGGTCCGGCTGCGGGGCGAGGCGGTCATCTGGTCGGACCTGATGTACCCGGGCCCCGATGGCGGGGTGATCGCGGAGGTCCGCTTCCGCCTGGATCAGTACCTGGGCGAGATCGAGCGGGCGTACGCGGCGGCCCGTCACACGACCGAGCGCCCTCCGGCCGCGGTGCGGCCGGAGGGCGCTCGGTGAGACGACCCGTGGTCGTCAGTTGTGGCTGTGCAGGACCTCGTTCAGGCCGCCCCAGTTCGCCTTGTACGGGCGGGCCTCGACGGCGCCGGTGACCGAGTTGCGGCGGAAGAGGATGTTGTCGGCGCCGGAGAGCTCCAGGGCCTTGACGATCTGGCCGTCCGGCAGGGTCACCCGGGTGCCCGCCGTGACGTAGAGGCCGGCCTCGACGACGCACTCGTTGCCCAGCGCGATGCCGATGCCCGCCTCGGCGCCGATCAGGGTGCGCTCGCCGATCGAGATGATCTGCTTGCCGCCGCCCGAGAGGGTGCCCATGGTGGAGGCGCCGCCGCCGATGTCGGAGCCGTCGCCGACCACGACGCCGGCGGAGATGCGGCCCTCGACCATGGAGGTGCCGAGGGTGCCGGCGTTGAAGTTGACGAAGCCCTCGTGCATGACGGTGGTGCCCTCGGCGAGGTGCGCGCCGAGGCGGACGCGGTCGGCGTCGGCGATGCGCACGCCCTTGGGGGCGACGTAGTCCGTCATCCGCGGGAACTTGTCGATCGAGGTGACCTGGAGGTGCAGGCCCTCGGCGCGCGCGTTGAGGCGGACGGTCTCGACCTGGTCGACGGCGACCGGGCCCAGCGAGGTCCAGGCGACGTTGGTCAGCAGGCCGAAGACGCCGTCCAGGTTCTGGCCGTGCGGCTTGACCAGGCGGTGGCTGAGCAGGTGCAGGCGCAGGTACGCGTCGTGCGCGTCCAGCGGCTTGTCCTCCAGGGAGGCGATGACCGTGCGGACGGCTACGACCTCGACCCCGCGGACCGCGTCCTGGCGGATCGCCTTGGCCGCGGCGGCGCCGAGGAGCTCCACGGCCTGCTCGGCGGTGAGGCGCTCGGTGCCGGCCGGGCCGGGCTCGGCGACCAGCTCGGGGGCGGGGAACCAGGTGTCGAGGACGGTGCCGTCGGCGGTGATGGTGGCAAGTCCGGCGGCGACGGCGCCGGTGGTACGCGTAGCAGTCATGTCCGAAACCTAACCGGCGACGGCCGCCCTGGGCGAACCGGTCTCATGTGCCGGTCGCCCGCGTCGCCGCACCCCGCGCGCGCCCATGGCCAGCACGGTTCCCCCCGCGACCGTGCCGAGCACCGCGCACAGGGGCCACAGCAGCCCGGGCGCGGCGGTGTACAGGGCCCCGCCGAGGGGGCCGGCGAGGACGACGCCGCTGACGGACACGCCCGCGTACAGGCTCTGGAACCGGCCGATGGCGTGCTCGGGCGATTCGTCGGCGACGTAGGCGGTGGCGGTGGTCTTGTAGAGGATCTCGCCGAGGGTGAGGAGCACCATCATGGCTGCGGCGGTCGCGGCGCCCACCCCGAGCAGCAGCATCGCGTAGCCGCCGCCCACGAGCACCAGCCCGGTGCCGATGATGTGCAGCGGGGAGCGCCGGCGCAGGGCGAGGGCCGCGGGGATCTCCAGGAGCATGATCACTCCGCCGTTGATCGCGATGAGCAGTCCGTACGCGCGGGTGTCCAGGCCGTGGTCGGCGAGGAAGACCGGGAAGGTCGTGTAGTGCTGCCGGTAGACGACGTCGATGACGACGATCGCGCCGAGCAGGACGAGCACCGGGGGCCGGGCGCGCAGCTCCCGCCACAGCCCTCCGCGGCCCGGACCCCCGTCCGGGGCCGCGGAGGAGGCGGTGCCCGCCCGGGCCGGGACGACGCGGGCGGTCCACAGGGCGAAGAAGAGGGTGCCGAGGCCGTCCGCGACGAAGAGCCAGTCGTAGGAGAGCCCGGTCGCGACGAGGGCGCCGAGCGGTGCGCCCACCGTGAAGCCGGCGTTGGACAGGCAGCGGGTGACGGCGAAGGCCTGGCGCCGGGCGCCCTCGGGGACGGTGACGGCGACCAGCGCGGAGTTGGCGGCGCGGATCACCCCGGAGGCGTACTGGGCGAGCGGCAGTACGAGCACCAGCAGGGCGGTGGGGACCGTCGACAGGACGACGAGCGCGGCACCGCCGAGCGCGGAGGCGGTGAGCAGCACCCGGCGGTGGCCGAAGCGGTCTCCGTACCAGCCGCCGGTGAAGTTCCCGGCGACCAGGCCGACGCCGCCGATGCCGACGATCAGGCCCGCCTGGGCGGCCCCGAGGCCGCGCGGGCCGGTCAGGTAGAGGAAGACGAAGACGAACGTGAAGCTGACGACGGCGTTGACGAAGATCCCCGCAGCCAGCAGCCACACGACCCGCGGTACGTCCTTGAACCCCTGCAGCACACCCGTGCCCCCCTCGATCCATGAGTAAGTTTCTTTTGGGAACGGACTATGTCAGCATGACAGCCTGGGGTCAACGGACAAAGGAGTGCCCATGGCCCAGCGCACGCACCTCGGCGACGCGGAGTGCTCCATCGCCCAGGCCCTCGACGTCGTGGGCGACTGGTGGACGCTGCTGATCGTGCGCGACACGGCGCGCGGCCTGCACCGCTTCGACGAGCTCCAGCGCGAGCTGGGGATGTCCCGCAAGGTCCTCGCGGAGCGGCTGAAGCTGCTGGTCGAGGCCGGGGTGCTGACGCGCGAGCCGTACCAGGAACGCCCGGTACGGCACGAATACCGGCTGACCCCGCGCGGGCGGGGGCTCCTGCCGGTCCTGGTCGCCCTCCAGGACTGGGGGGACACCTGGATCCTGGGAGAGGGAGAGATGACGGCGACGACGCAGGAGGCCTCGAAGGAGGCGGGCCGGGTCCACGCGCTGCTCGGCACGCGCGTGCCGGAGCTGCTGCTGCCGGACCGTTTCGGCGAGCTGCGCGACCCGGTGGCGGACACCCCGTTCACGGTCCTGTACTGCTTCCCGGGCGCGTACGCGCGCGCCGAGTCCTACCCGCCCGGCTGGGCCGGGGTACCGGGCGCGAAGGGTTGTACGTTCGAGTCGTGCACGTACCGCGACCAGCTCGCGGAGTTCACCGCGGCGGGCGCCACCGTGCACGGCGTCTCCACCCAGCGGCCGGACGAGCAGCGGGAGTTCGCGGAGCACGAGGGGCTGCGGTTCCCGCTGCTCTCGGACGCGGAGCTCGGCCTGACGGCGGCGCTGCGGCTGCCGACGCTGCGGGCGGGCGGGCTGAGCCGGCTCAAGCGGCTGACACTGGTGCTGGACCGTGAGCGGGTGGTCCGCGAGGTGTTCTACCCGATCACGGACATCGAGGCGAGCGTGGCCGCGGCCCTGGCGGCCGTCCGCGCCGCGGGCCAGGGGGTGTCCGGCGGATCATGGCCGGACACCCCCTAGTGCTGTGGCCGGAAAGGTTTGCCGGGTCGCGGTGTCCGGTGCATGGGGCCTCCCCAGGCCCGCAGGGCCTAGGGGGTGTCCGGCGGATCAGGGCCGGGCCCGCGCCGCCTGGCACCGCGCCTTGCCGCGTTGTCGTCGGTCGTCGATGCTCCGCATCGACTCC